>QAMH01000009.1 GCA_003149935.1 Coriobacteriia bacterium
CTATAATCATGGTCACTCACAACATGAATTTGTGCGATTGTTTTTCCAGAGTTATAAATGTAGAAAACTTTAGATAGTTTGTTAAAGGGAGATACGCGGTTTTATTATACGTGCAATCTCCCTTTATACTTCGTCATATCAAGACTCATATTCAATTATGGTAAATTCGTGGTAAAACACTTATTTTTTCAAGTGATGAACAGCCCTTAAATGCTGTATTTATGCGGATAATCGGATTTTCTATATCAAGTTTATAACAAATTGACTATTTATCCGGAAACAGGATCAAAGGGGGTATTAGGCCCCAATATATCTTCGTCTCCTTGGGCACAATACAAAAACACTATTGTCTCAATAGAAGTCCTGCCAGGGGTTATAGCCGGGAATAGCCTCAACAATGCCTTTTCTAACTATCCCGTGCTCGAGTCTCTTAATCTTTCAGGTTTAGACACCGCTAAAACAACGGATATGCATTTTATGCTCTACGGCTGCAAGTCGTTAACATCCCTGGACCTCTCGTCCTTCGATACATCGAACGTGACGGACATGAGCTGCATGTTCTCAAGCTGCTCGTCGCTGGCATCCCTGGACCTCTCGTCCTTCGATACATCGAACGTGACGGACATGAGCGTTATGTTCGGAGGTTGTTCTTCGCTCACCTCCTTGAATCTATCTCCGTTTGATACCTCAAGCGTCGCGAATATGGCTCATATGTTCTTCGGCTGCAAGTCGTTAACATCCCTGGACCTCTCGTCCTTCGATACATCGATCGTGACGGACATGAGCTGCATGTTCTCAAGCTGCTCGTCGCTGGCATCCCTGGACCTCACCTCTTTCGACGCCTCGGGCGTTGTAGACATGCGCGATATGTTTCATGGTTGCTCCTCACTTGTCTCTCTGGACCTCTCGTCCTTTGACACCTCGAACGTAACGAACGTGAATAATATGTTCATCGGTTGCTCCTCGCTGGCGTCTCTGGACCTCTCGTCATTTGACGCCCGTAAGGTGACGAACATGAGCTATATGTTCTATGGATGCAAGTCGCTGACGTCCCTGGACCTCTCGTCATTCGTCACGTCAAATGTGTCGGACATGGGTCATATGTTCTCCGAGTGCTCCTCGCTCGTCGTCCTTGACCTTCCGTCATTTGACACATCAAACGTAACAAACATGAGTTTCATGTTCTCGGGTTGCTCGTCACTGGCGTCCCTGGACCTCTCATCATTCGACACGTCAAGCGTAACAAACATGAGTTTCATGTTCTCGGGTTGTTCGTCGCTGGCGTCCCTGGACCTCTCATCATTCGACACTTCGAGAGTGGCTAGTGTGGAGGGTCTGTTCGTAGGCTGCTCCTCGCTGGCCTTCCTGGACCTCTCGTCATTCGACACGTCGGAGGTGACGAACATGAGCAGCATGTTCAGTGGATGCAGCCTGCTCACCGCCCTCGGCCTCTCGTCATTCGACACCTCGAGAGTGACGAACATGGGGAGGATGTTCAGCGGCTGTTCTTCGCTCGCCTCCCTGGACCTCTCGTCATTCGACACGTCGGAGGTGACGAACATGAGCTATATGTTCTGGAGCTGCGGCTCACTGACATCTCTGAACCTCTCGTCATTCGACACCTCGAGAGTGACGAACATGAACGGTATGCTCGATATGCTTCTCTCTTTGACCTGTATCTCTGTTGGCGAAAGGACACACATAGAATTACCTGCACATAGAATCAATAATCATATCGATTGGTATTCCAAGGCAGATGGAAAATGGTACAACACAGATGAAATCTACGCCTCGCGATTCGGCATTGCCGACACCTATATGAAGGCCGAGCCGTCTTCCATTGAATACGCAACCGTCGCCCTCAGTTCGAGCACATTTGTTTATTGCGGTGTTGAGAGCAAGCCTAAAGTAACGGTTACGCACTTGGGCAACAAGCTGGAAGAAAACAGAGATTACATCCTCTCCTGGCCATCTAACACGTTGGATGCCGGTAAAAAAGAGATAACCATCACCGGAACCGGCGATTACGCCGGAACCATAGCTGCAACGTACGAGGTAACGCCAGCCCCTCTCGACTCCATCGCGCTTTCCGCCACCAGCCGGACCTACGACGGAATGAGGGGCTCTCCCGCTATCACTGTAAAATCTGGCAGCATGGCGCTCACCGAGAACGAAGACTACGCTGTGTCCTGGCCCATGGACATGATCAACGCAGGCAAAAAGGAGATTGCCGTCACCGGCAAGGGCAACTACGCGGGAGAGCTGAAGGCCGGCTACGAGATCATCGCCGCCCCTGTCACCTCCGTCTCCCTCTCGGCCTCTCGTTACGTTTATGACGGCAACCCCAAGTGTCCGGCAGTTACCGCAGAGTCAAACGACATGCTCCTCACCGAGGGAGTCGACTACGACGTCGCGTATCCAGCGGATACGGTTGCGGCCGGAAAGCACGAGGTCACCGTCACGGGCAAGGGAAACTACGTGGGCAAGAAGACGGCGACGTTCGAGATAGCCCCCGCCCCCATCACCGCCGTTGCGCTTGACGAGACGCAGTTCGCCTATGACGGCGCCCAGAAGAGGCCCGCCGTCACCGTAAAGCACGGCGACAAAACGCTTGCCGAAGGCGCGGACTACACCGTTGCCCGGCCCTCCGACGTCACCAGCGCCGGCGTGAAGACCGTCACCGTCACGGGCAAGGGCAACTACGCGGGCACCAAGACGGCGACGTTCGAGATTACCCCTGCCACCATCACCGACGTCTCGCTCTCCGCGACGCGCTACGACCACGACGGTTCGGCGAAGAGGCCGACCGTCACCGTGAAGTGCGGCGGCAAGACCCTCGCAGCGGGCACTGACTACGACGCCGTCTGGCCCTCCGACGTCACAAACGTGGGCAAGAAGGAGGTCACCGTCACCGGCAAGGGCAACTACGCCGGCACGCTGAAGGCGAGCTACGAGATCGTCGCCGCCCCCAAGCCGACACCAGACCCAACGCCCATACCCAAACCGAACCCCACGCCTACGCCCGACCCCGATCCCACCCCCACGCCGAATCCTGATCCGGAACCAACGCCGACCCCGGAGCCGAAACCCGATCCGGTTCCCACGCCAGAGCCGCAGCCCGAGCCGACGCCCACCAATGCCATGTTCCGCCTGTATAACCCAAACTCCGGCGAGCACTTCTACAGCTCGTCGACCGTCGAATGCGACCACCTGGTCTCGCTGGGTTGGCAAGATGAGGGCACGGGGTGGATCGCTCCGGCATCTGGCAACGCGGTCTACCGCCTGTACAACCCATATGCCGGCGAGCATCACTACACCCTGTCAGCCGCCGAGCGCGACATGTTGGTTTCGGTGGGCTGGAACGACGAGGGCATCGGCTGGTACTCTGATTCTGCACAAAGCATTCCCTTATACCGCATCTACAACCCCAACGAGTATGCCAACAACCATCACTACACCACGAGCGCTGCAGAACGTGACTTTCTACTGTCTATAGGCTGGCAAGACGAAGGCGTGAGTTGGTATGGAGTGGGGTAGTAGTTATCCATCAAGATGGAAACGGAGGTATAGAGCCATAAAACTTATTGATCAGGCGAAACTCTTAAAACAAAGGAAGTGGCTATGGTAAGAAAAACGAGAGGCGATTGCAGAGTTGGTACTTTCGAAGAAAAACATGGCTTGCCCTCTGGAACAATTCGAAACGACAACGGACGTAAAACACGCAGCGATAAAAGAATAGACACTATTAGAAAAGAAAGAAGCAAGGGTAAAAGATAATCAAGTTTGACAAGGGGAGGGGCATCTACCCCTCCCCCGCCTCCAGCTTAGATGTTTGGCGACATTCAAATAAACATTTAGCTGACCGTTCTTCGTGTTCGTTTTCACTGACAAAGCACGCCATGCCTCCATATGCAATGGCACCTTTATCAATCGTCCTATCACATTCAGGATGCTCCTCAAGGAAAGATTGGACCGCACTTTCAACATACGAAACAAAGCGTGTGAGATTTAGGGTAAGGTGCCGCCCTTCCTTCTCTTTATTCTCTTTGTCCTTCGTGCTGTATACCCCATAGCCGACAACCAGGGGATTCTCGAATGAGAAAACATGGAATCGGACATTGTGATAGTGAGTGAGCTTCCCAGCATCCAATGCTAATGAACCATTATGGAGTACAGCATTTCTAATTTGATAAATGTCATTACTGCCAATGCTGTTGCATTCATCATGATAAGACGGGTCGTTTTTAATGATGGGCATCAGATAGTCGTCAGTCCATCCCATGTACTTTTCAGCATTCGTACGGCAATTACCATCAAGAGAAGAAGCGCACACATCGGGGAGAATAAGTGCGTTGTTTAGTGCTGATATATACAATCTTGCGTCCATCGCCGCCACCATTTCAGTGCAATAATCACTGGGTTTCATGCCAATCACTTTCCACGCAGGCATGTATACCCCCTCTCCGCTAAGCCCAAACAGCTGTCATATTCATTCTCTTCTGGCAGAGGCGTTGAAAGGAACGAACGTGACAGATTTAATGATAGAGGACATCTTACAGCGCATGAGCAGGGTCCTCTCATGCACGCAGCTTAAGGTTTTGAAAGCGGAGCTTCAGGCAATGCAGAGCTCTCATGTTGCGCATAAGAACGATAGCGATTTGCTGGAACTCTTTCTCACCGCTAAAGAAGTTGAAGGATGCTCGCCGAAAACGCTTGTGTATTACGAAAAAACAATTAGCAAAATGAATGCTGCGCTCGCCAAGCCTTATACGCAACTAACCACAGATGATCTTCGCAAATATCTCAGCGACTACGAAAATGAACGAGGCTCAAGCAAGGTCACCATAGACAATATCCGACGCATCTTTTCAAGTTTTTTCTCTTGGCTCGAAGACGAAGACTACATTGTGAAAAGCCCCGCACGACGTATTCATCATGTAAAAACACCTGCTCTTGTCAAAGAAACATTAAGCGATGAAGATCTAGAGACGCTACGCGATGGATGCAGATGCGATCGTGATCTTGCCATTATCGACATGCTCGCCTCTACAGGAATGCGCGTTGGCGAACTCGTTCGCCTCGACAGGGCAGATCTCGATTTACACGAACGAGAATGTCTGGTTCTTGGAAAGGGAAATAAGCAACGTCCGGTCTACTTCGATGCGCGAACGAAACTGCATTTGAAGAACTATCTCGCCTCACGAACTGATGATAATCCTGCTCTCTTCGTAAGTTTGAGTGGAAGACGCGAGCGTCTGAGCATTAGCGGAGTCGAACTGCGCTTGAGGCAACTAGGAAGAAGACTGCTCCCCCAACGCGTTCACCCTCACAAATTCCGGCGAACACTTGCCACGAATGCAATAGACAAGGGAATGCCTGTCGAACAAGTGCAAAAGCTCCTCGGTCATGCAAGAATAGACACGACCATGCATTATGCAATGGTAAACCAGAATAACGTTAAAGCTTCGCATAGAAGGTATTTGGAATGAAACTTGGCGAACTGTGTATAAAGATTGGCAGCGGCGCCACCCCGCGAGGTGGCAAAAAATCCTATAGGTCATTCGGCATTCCTATTATAAGGAGCCAAAATATTCACGATTGGACATTCAGTAGTGACGGCTTGGCTTTTTTGGACGAAACGCAGGCGAATTCTTTGTCAAATGCTGAAGTAATGCCGGGCGATATCCTTCTCAACATAACTGGCGATTCTGTCGCGCGGTCTTGCATGGTTCCACAACACTATACCCCGGCGCGCGTGAATCAACATGTCTTGATAATCCGGCCTAACGAAATGCTTAATCCGATATACCTTCTTTGTTTTCTGCAACATATCAAGTCATATCTGCTCAACCTCGCCTCCTCCGGTGCAACGCGTAACGCGTTGACAAAAGGCATGATTGAGAATTTAGACATCGAGCTTCCCTCATTTGAAACTCAGCAGGCTATCGCCTCTGTAATCGAGAAGTTTCTAGATAAGATTGCCATTAACAATCAGATAAATGATTATTTGTACGAGTGTTGCACGGCAAAGATGCAAGAGATAGTCGCTGAGTCGACAGGAACTATAACCGTTGATGATTGCTGCGATGCGATTTACAGCGGCGGGACACCGTCAACAAAAAAGCCAGCATATTGGGACGGCGGTCTTCCATGGCTGTCGTCAGGCGAAACTAGATCGAGATTCATTATTGATACAGAGAAGACCATTACAGAACTTGGTGTAAATGAATCGTCTACTAAACTGGCAAAGGCTGGCGATGTTGTGATGGCCTCGGCTGGCCAGGGTTTTACCAGAGGCCAAACGTCGATGCTGTTCTTCGATACGTACGTAAATCAGTCGGTCGTTGTTATGCGGCCAAAACAATTCTATGGCGCATATTTGCTGCTTATGTTGGCTTCGCAGTACGACTCGTTGAGGGCATGGTCAGATTCGACCTCAACTAGGGGAAGCATGTCGGGTAAACTCCTTCGGCAGTTCGATATTCCATCGATTGATTCAGACCGGGCGAGAGAGCTTACAGATTCCGCAGCACCGATATTTGCCTTGATTGAAAACAACTTGCGCGAATCGAAGTCCTTAGGGCAAACCAGAGACGCATTATTACCCAAGCTCATGTCTGGCGAAATCGACGTTTCGAAAGTCGACGTCACGCAGCTAAATAATCATTTTCCCTGCATCGCCGATGCCCTTGGCGTCAGCGTAAAATCACTTGTCGAGTTCTAGTCAGGCGTAGTCATCTTTCCCTCTGACACCATCCGCTGCGCGAAATCGCGCGTCCTCTTCTCCACCGCGCAATCCTCTTCCTCGCTTGACCAACGAGCTTCGGGAGGGTCGGCGAAAGTGCATGCATAATGCTCCTCGACCCATGCGGAAAAGCGCTCAATCTGCTCTTTTTCGTCCAATAATCCAGGACAGTCCACTTGAGAACCACCATGCGTCATACGCTCCCATTGCAACCGCAATGCGTCAATCCACTCATCGATCCTCTGCTCAATCTCCGACGCGCCACCATCCGAAAGCCATGACTCGAGGCGCCCCTCGACCCAAGCTTCGGTTATATGTCGCGCAGTCTCAAGACCGGGGCCATCCACGGCATAGAACTCATCGAGATGTAAGTAACGCTCGAGTCTCTCGTCAAGGGCCACTTCCTCCAGAAGTTCGAATACCGCTTGAGCGATCTCAACGAATTCCGTGCTCTGTTCCGGCGTCAGCTTCCCATCTGACATATGGGGACGATATGAAAATTCCGCAACAGCCGCTCGTAGCACCTTCGCTGTCTCGTGTACTGGTTCTAGCGACACACCCCCGCAGGCATTCCAATACAAGACCGCGAGAACGTCCTCCATGCATTTGAGGGCACTTGATGCCCATGCAAGACGAAAGGCCTCGGCGAGGGACTCGCACGCTTCGGCATCAAAAAGGCCGTCTGCGTTCTCCCCATTTTCTGTCATTTCGGCAAATGTAAAGTGGAATGCAAGCATCTGTCCCACAGTGGGCCATCCAAATGGTTTGCTCCACGCATCGCAGAAGCGGGCGATATGAGATTTGACTAGCTCCCACGGCGCATCGGCTGGTACCTGGACAAGGCCCTCCAGCGTGTCTTGGAGCTCAGCATTGATTTTCTCGATATCGCGATCGGTATGGCTACGAGACCAGCGAATCCACTGTCTCAGATTCTTGTCCCTCTCGTAAGCATCAATGAGTCTGTCAGGACCCTCAATGCCAACGAGCTCGTCCATCAGCGATTCAGGACCCACAACTTCGAGGGCCGAGCTCAGTTCTATCTTCCTTTGGATGTGGGCATAGTCTTCCTTGAGCTCGTTTGTGCGCATTGCCACGAGCGAAGCACGTTCCGTCTCGGGAGCAGCAAGAACTTCCTTGATTCGGTCAAGACTAAAGCCCAACTTGCGATATAGGAGGATCCCCTGGGCCCTACGAACGTCATCCATAGTGTAAAGCTTGCGATTGTTCGCAATCCCTTCGCCCGAGCGCCGTGCGACCAGAACGCCCTCCTTATCCCAGTTCTTCAGTTGAGCGGCAGTGATTCCGGTAAGTTCGTGTACCTGCGCCACCGTAAGCAGTTTGCCATTGTCTTCGTCCATGCTTCACCTCCTCGCAGGGCACTTTAAACCCAGACACTATATCCAGGTCAAGGTGAAAACACGATTGGATGGAAAGATTTCTCGACTTCACTCGAAATGATAAAGGGGAGGCACAGGCCTCCCCTTTGATGGTGGGATTTCTCGACTTCGCTCGAAATGACAGAAGAATCGCTCGGCTTCGGTCGAAATGACAAGCAGCGCTTATGCAGCAGCCTTCTGGGCAATCTTGCACAGCTCGGCGAAACCCTGCGGGTCATTGACGGCCATATCGGCAAGCACCTTGCGGTCGAGCTCGATGCCAGCCGTCTTGAGGCCATGCATGAAGACCGAATAGGACAGGCCGTTGATGCGAGCAGCCGCGTTGATGCGGGTGATCCAGAGACGGCGAATCTCGCGCTTCTTGTTGCGACGGTCGCGATAGGCATACTGCAGCGAATGCTGGACCTGCTCTTTAGCCGCACGATACTGACGGGACTTAGCACCGTAGTAACCCTTTGCGCGTTTGAATACGGTACGACGCTTCTTCTTGGCGTTAACTGCGCGCTTGACACGTGCCATGTTTATCAACTCCTACTAACAACTGAAACGGATACGGGCTTGCGCGCTTTACGCCTTGCCCAGATTCTTCTTGACGACCTTCACATCGGCCTCGGCGACGACCGTCTCGTGACGGAAGTTACGCTTACGCTTCTGGGACTTCTTGGTCATGATGTGGCTCTTGAAAGCCTTGCCGCGCATGATCTTGCCCGACCCCGTGGTGCGGAAGCGCTTGGCAGTGCCCTTGTGGGTCTTCATCTTAGGCATGGTGCTACTCCTTGTCTTCGTTTTCCTTGCCGGAATTCTTGCGTGCGTCCTTGGGAAGCGGCGCCACCATCATGTGCATGTTGCGCCCTTCCATCTTTGGCTGCTGTTCTACGACGGCGAGGTCCTTGAGGTCGTCGGCAAGCCTCTCGAGAATGGTCAGCCCCTGCTCGGGGTGGGCCATCTCGCGACCGCGGAACATGATGGTGATCTTGACCTTGTTGCCCTTGCCGAGGAAGCGAAGCACGTGACCCTTCTTGGTCTCGTAGTCGCCCGTATCGATCTTGGGGCGGAACTTCATCTCCTTGACCTCGATCTTGGTCTGGTTCTTGCGCGCCTTCTTGGCCTTGACCGCCTGCTCGTACTTGTACTTGCCGTAATCCATAACGCGGCAAACGGGCGGATCGGCATTGGGAGCGACCTCTACCAGATCGAGACCCTGGTCTTCGGCAAAGCGTTGTGCCGCATCGTTGGCCATCTCGTACTTGGTGCCATCGACACCGATGACGAGGAGCTGCGGCGCATGAATCTCACCGTTGATCCGTGTGTCCTGAGCTGCTATGACAAACACCTCCTAATAAAAAACCTGCCGAGCTGCATTCAGCCGACAGGCACACACAAAGACCCCCGAAGAGCGAATTGTAAGTGACCAGACAACTGAGCGCTTGCTCGTCGAAAGGTGGAAGGTAGCTTGCGCACCTTCACTTCGTAGATACGGACGCATAGTTTACACGTGCCCACGGGCACATGCAAGAAGTATTTCTAGCGTAGGTCGACGCTCAGCGTGCGGATGACGCTGTTATCACCCACCGTAACGCCAGCCGTGTGATCGTACGTCTCGGTCACCTTCCAGGTGCCGGGAACGCCCTCGATGTTGGTGGGGCCGGTGAACTCGGCCACCTCCTGGGCGCTCGTGTCGCGCGAGAGCACCGCCTGGGGGTTTTCGACGATAGTGAGCTGTGCGGACTCGACGGCGGCAGGATCAAGGCCGATGCCCGCGAGAATCGAGGAGGCGACCACCTTGGAGGCGATGAGCTCGTCGAACTTCGCATCGGCGACGCCAAAGGCATCGAGGTCGAATGATGCGAAGATGTAATCGATGTCGCCCGCCGCATTGAGACCGAAGGTGATGCTCGCAAGCGTCTCGCCGTTGGGGCCGACAAGCCATCCATTGCGCGTCCTCACGACATTGGGCAGCGTCGCATCCGAGGCAGCCGTCGCCTCGGCATCGAGAGCAATCGAGTTGCCGCTTGCCTCGACAGCGGCCTCGGGCGTCATGCCGAAGTAGGTGATGAGATCGGGGATACGCGCAGCATCGATTGCCTGGAATTGCGCGGCGTTTGTACCCGCCGTCGAGGTTTGCAGAACATCGGAGTCCGGCTGCTTAACGCCCGGCGGTGTGCTGTTGCGCCAGATGAACAGGCCGATGACGGCGATAAGGACAAGCAGGATGATGATGAAGAAGACGAGCAGGTTGCGCAGACGGCGTCTGCTACGCATCGCGCGTTCGGCAGAAAACTCGTCATCGTCCTCGACATATTCGACCGTTTCCTGCTCGGTAATGTTGATGGACTCGGAAAGCTCGTCAAGATCGGCGCTCTCAGTGAGACGGTCCCCCTTGCTGCGAGCCGCGACCACGTCGTCTACGTTGACGACGGCATCGGAAGACATATCCCCCGGATCGAAGTCATCGGCATCGGCGGCAGCTGCAGCGCTTATGCCATAGAGGCTATCGGACTTGATGTCATCGAGCATGGACTCGGCGGCCTCGCCGAAATCCACCGTGATCTCTCCCTGCGGAGTTTCCTCGGCAGGGCGACCGTCGTTAAAGTCCTCCTCCGCGAAGAGGTGGACCTCGACCTCGTTTTGCTCGTCGTTCTCGCGCTTATCCATATGCGTCCCTATACGAAGTGAACCCAGCTATTAACAATATACAGTATTGCGACAATTACGACGACGACTGCGACGACAATCAACGCCTTGTGTCCAGCTCCCATGGGCGGCGTCGATGCCAGCCCGTGGAACTCCTCTTCCTGCTCGGCGCTCATGTCGCCTTGCTCGGAAACGGGCTGTTCTGGCACTGCAGCCTCAGGCTCTGGTGCGACGGTCTGCGTCACGGTTTGCCGTGCCTGCTGTGCGCGACGCTCGACGTCTTCGATATGGCTGAGCTTGCTCATCGTGCCTCCTCGCCTCGCAAAGAGCCGATTATCCCTTGCTCACGACGTCGGCAACCGAGCGCACGACATTATGCGTGATCGGCTTCCACTCGACCTTCTTGAAGACGGCAATGAGGGCGATGGGGACGTAGGTGAGCATGAAGATCGGGAAGGTGAACAGATACTTGATCTTATCGGAATTCTTCGCGTGGATGTGATTCCACTCGGTGATCGTCGTAAGCGTGCCAAACACGAGCATGACGACCGCGAAGCTCAGGAAGCAGCCGGCAAGGGAGAGCACCGAGGTAACGATGGTCGCGCGTGCCTCGGCATAGGCGAGCACGGTCGAAACCTGGCTGATGTTGAAGGAGCTCAGCGGGTCGCCCTCGAAGACGGAGCCACTCATCATGCCCGTGGCCATCGAGAACCAATTGGGGTCGCTCGCCACGACACCAGCGCCCCCCGAGGTACTCGCGGCAACCGTTTGCACCGATGCCGCAATGCCTGCCATCTGCACGATGCCGGTGAGGCAGAAGACGAGGTTGACGGCGACGCCGGCCAAGGTGAGCAGCATGGCCGGCGCAATGGTCATGAACATGTCGTAGCAGGCGAAACGGCCCTGCTTGCCACGGAAAATGCCGTTGAAGAGGAAGGAGCCGTACTTGAGTAGCACCTGGTAGAAGCCCTTGGCCCAACGCATGCGCTGACGCCAGGAATCCTTCATCGTCGTGGGCTGCTCGTCGTAGACGTAGGCATCGGCGCAGTAGCCGATGCGGATGCCATGCGCGATGCAATCCGTCGAGAACTCGATGTCCTCGGTGAGCAGATGATGAATCCATCCGCCATTGGATTCGAGGATATCGGCGCTGATCATGAAGCCCGTGCCGCTAATGGCGCACGAGCTACCCATCATGTAGCGGGCATTGGAGAGGAACTTGGCCTCGCGCAAGAACCACAGGGCACTGCCAGCGGAGATCCAGTTGGAGTCGTAGTTCTTCGAGTTGCGATAGCAGGTGAGCACCTGGTAGCCGCGATTCACGCCGCGGTTCATCGCCGCGATGAATCCGGGATCGAGCACGTTGTCGGCATCGAAGACGAAGTAGGCGTCATAATCCGTACGCCCCGAACAATCGCCGTAGAGCACGCGGATGCGATTGAGCGCGAAGTCGAGCGCATGGCTCTTGCCGACGACCAGGCGGTCGTTGCGTACGAGCACCTCGGCGCCAGCCTCCTCGGCTACCTGCGCCGTGTTGTCGGTGCAGTTGTCGGCAATGACGAAGATGTCGATGAGCTCTTCGGGGTAGTCCTGGTTCTTGATGCTGCGCACGAGCTCGCCGATAACGGCCTCCTCGTTGCGACCAGCAATCATCACGGCAAACTTGTGCAGCGGCTCGTCTTGCACGGGCGTGATCTTGCGTCGATGGTCCTTTACCAAGACAATGACGGCATAGACGGCCTGATACATGTAGCAAAGGCTGAATACGAAGAACAGAAACAGGTTAAAGGTGTTGACGAATGTCGCCATATTCCCGCTGCGGTACCCCTCCAGGTATTGTCTGCAGATTCGTTGTTGCATTGTAATGCAAGCTGTTAGCAAGCGCCAATCGCTCCACAGTTTGTGCACGGGATGTTAAGGGAGCATTCAGGTGAGCAAATTGTGAACTTTCTCTCGCACCCGAGTTGCGCTTCGCACTCGAGTTGCAGCTCGCACCGGCAAGCTGCAACGCTCCGACGGTCGCTTCCCGACAGCCCGCTTCGCGGTCTTTACGGCGCGCTCCCTTGAACCTCCGCTTTACAGCTTGCCGGTGCGCTCAGACAGTCCTCGCAAGACCGCATCGAGCTCAGCGCAACTCTGCCCGAGATGTCCGCAATTCGCTCGCCTTCATTTTTGTAAGTTGTAGCTCGCATTGGCAAGCTGCATCGCTCCGACGGTCGCTTCCCGACAGCCCGCTTCGCGGTCTTTACGGCGCGCTCCCTTGGACCTCCGCTTTGCAGCTTGCCAGCGCGCTCAGATAGTTCCCTTAGAGCCATATCGAGCTCAGCGCGGCTATGCTCGAGATGTCCGCATTTGCTCACCTTCATTTTTGTGAATTATGTTCTAAGAACGCGTGGGCCATTTGCAAATAGACATCGGGCGCGAGGGTTTCGCCACGCACCGTGGGGGCGATGTCGCATTCGGCGAGCAGACGGTCGACGACATCCTTGGGATAGCGGCTGCTCATGGAGTTGCGGATGGTCTTGCGTCGCTGGGCGAAGGCCGCATCGGCCAGAGTGCTCGCAACTTCGAGTAGCTCGGGGGCCGGTGCATCCTCATTGCGCTCGATGCGAATGACGGCACTCTCGACGTGCGGCGCGGGCATGAAGCAACCTGGGGGCACCTGGAAGCGATCGGTTACGTGCGCACGCAGGCGCAGCTTGACCGTGTAGGCGCCATAGTTCTTGGTGCCCACCTCGGCGCACATGCGATCGGCGACCTCGCTTTGCACCATGACCGTCATGGCATCGAGAAACTCGAAGCGCTCGAGCCAATCGAGCACCACCGTGGCGGCAATACCGTAGGGCAGGTTGGAGACGAGTTGGTGCGGTAAGGGCGCATCAAGGGCCGTGGCGGCTAGCTCGACCTCGTCACGCGTCAGCTTCAATGCGTCCTTCTCGATAAGGACAAGACGATGGGAAAGGTCGGCGGTCGTCTGCGCGAGCACATCGAGAAGATCACGGTCTCGTTCGACAGCGATGAGCTTGGCCCGTTCGAGCAGTGCGATGGTGAGCGTGCCGATACCCGGTCCAATCTCGAGCAGCGTGGGCAGTTCTTCGTCCGGCTGCGGGTCATCGAGATGCGCGAGGTGCAGGATATTGCCGATGACGTTATCATCCACCAGAAAGTTCTGGCCAAGCGCATGCTTGGCGCTCAGGCCGAACTCCTGCAAAACGCCCCTGGTCGCCCGGGGATTCGCCAGCGACGAGTACGACATCAGCGACTCCTCGGTACGTCGGCCCGCACGGCACCGGCCACCTGGACGGCATAGGACAAGTCAAAGGCGTCGCCGATAAGGCGATGGATACGCTGGGGTTCGATACGCAAATCGGCGCAGTTGAGGGCCGAGGTGCATATGGTTTCGAGGGGCTCGGTGCCAAAGGGGTCTCCGCCATCGCCGATGACGACGAGGTGGGCCGGCCGCTTGCGCGGAATCCAATTCCTGAGCACGTACTTGCGCGCCCAGTACATCTGGCAACGGTCAAGGGCGGCCTTGAGCCAACCGGAAGGTCCCGCAAAGTAGACAGGCGCAATGACGACGAGCGCCGCGCAGGAGTTCATGTGCCGCGAAAGCACGTTCCACGAATCGCCCTTGATACAACACTCACCGGTCTGGCTGCACACGCCACAACCCGTGCAAGCGGCAATCGGATACTTCGAAATCTCGAACAGCGTGACGGCAAAACCTGATAGGCGCAGATATTCCCTGAGCTTGCGACCGAAGAGGGCCGACTTACCATCGCGATGCGGAGAGCCCACGAGAATGAGCACCTCGGGCGGCCTGGAGGCGTCGTCGGGCTCTGAGTCGGGTTCGGGCTCTGAGTCGGGGCGAACGGGGACGCCCTCGGTATCTACGCCGGTGCTGCCCGCATCAGAGGTATGCACGACAGGTTCGTCGTTGAGCTGGGTAAGGGGCTTCGCGTTGACCTGATTCAGGAAGCTCTGGGGTGACTCTCCGAAGAGCTCCTCGAAGCTTTCCTCGTCCAGGGCACCTTCAGGAGGCGTTTCGTCATCATCAACGTTTCCGGTGCCGGTGACATCTCCGGCAAGCGAAACCGATATGCCACCATCGACGTTATATGTGGATCGGGCCGTGTCCTCGGTGGCGAGATTTCTCGACTCCGCTTCGCTTCGCTCGAAATGACAGTGGGGCGCTTCGCTGCGGTCGGAATGGGAATCAGATGCTTCGCTGCGGTCGGAATGAGAATCGGGGGCGTCCCCCGATTCACCCGGTTTGGGGGCACTCAGCTTCTCGAGGTCCTTCTCGGTTGGGAGCTTCTGTCGACGCGACTTCTTTGCCATACCCCCTCCTCAAGCACGCTTGGCATCGAGCAAATCGTGAGCGTTCTGGAAAACGCGCTCGGCGAACTGCGCCTCGGTGAGCCCCCGTTGCAGGACCGCGTAGTCTGGCATCGACGTCACCGGCGCCACGGCGCCCTTGTCGATGTCGCTTTGGCGCGGCTGCAGAAGCCCGAAGGCGCGCTCAGCCCCCGCATATCCAAAGCAATCGAGCAGCTCGCGCAAGGTGAAGACGGTCTGACTCGGCGTGCAGACCGTGCCGCGCAAGGGCTCGGGAGCCATGTAGGGAGCATCGGTTTCGGTAAGAAGACGGTCCAGTGGCACGTCGAGGGCAGCCGCACGCGTCTCCCAGCTCTTCTTGAAAGTGAGCGGCCCGCCAAAGGCAACGTAGCAGCCGAGTTCGAGAAACGGGGCCAGCGTTTGGGCGTCAAGGTTGAAGCAGTGCACGATGCAGCCAGCTTTGGGGACGCCCGTCTCGTGCAAGATGGCGAGCGCGTCATCATGGGCCTCGCGCAGATGCAGGCTTACTGGAAGCCCGTGCTCCTGTGCCGTTTGCAGTTGCGCGGCAAAGACCTCGCGCTGCACGTCACGCGGGCTGAAATCGTAATGGTAATCGAGCCCCACCTCGCCCAGGCAGCTCGTCTCGGGACGGGCAAGCAGGGCGGCGAGCTCGTCACGCGCATCATCAAAGTACTTGGCGTTGTGCGGATGCACGCCACAGGCAAAGCGAACGCGTGGCATGACGGCCTGCGCCATCCCCCACTCCTCGAGCAATGCCGCGGCATCATCAAACCACGAGCCGAGCCCGTCGTAGGTATCACGCGCCGTCCGTCGCGTCACGTCTCCGTCGTCGCCGTCAAGCTCGGGTCTTGTCGGGTCGGTCATGCAGCAGATGAAGTCGACGCCATGGGCCGCTGCCTGCGCAAGCGTGAGCCCCGGTTCGGGAAACATGCCCAGGTGACAATGCGTGTCGGCAACAAGCGTACCGTACGGCAATTCGGGAGCAGACTTGACCTTGCCCTTCGAGTTGCGAAAGAGCGCGTCACGTTCGTCGAAGTGTTTGAAGTCGTTGTAGCCCATTACTTCTCGAGACGCGGGAAGAGAGCATCACCCTTGGTGACCTCGTTGCCGGCAGGAAGCCCGCCCCACAGCGCGAGCTCGGCGGCGTTGTCGACAGCGCACGGGTCTTCCAAGCCCAGGCGCCTCCACAGCTCCGTCGACGTATTGGGCATGAAGGGGGCAAGGAGCAGCGCGGCGATGCGGCAGGTCTCCAGTGCGTTGTAGAGCACGAACGCTAGCTCGCCCTGGGTCTCCTCGCTTTTGGCGAGATTCCATGGCGCACTTTCCTCGACGTAGAGGTTTGCGCGATGCAGAAGCTCCATGACATGAGCGGACGCCCCACCGAAGTCGATGTCGTTCATGCACGCGGCGTAGCGTTCGTAGAGCCCCTCGGCAATCTCCGAGAGCGGATTTTCCTCCAGACCGAACTCGGCGGGTACCTCGGGCACCTGTCCGTCGAAGTACTTGATGACCATATTGCTCACGCGGCTGAAGAGGTTGCCGTAGGTGTTGGCCAGGTCGGCGTTGTAAACCTGCGTGATGCGATCGTGACCAATATTGGCATCGGAACCAAAGGTCACGTCACTCAGAAAGTAGTAGCGATAGGCGTCCACACCGTAGCGCTCGATGAGGTCGCGCGGATAGAGCGCATTGCCCTTCGATTTGCTCATCTTGGAGCCATCGGCCGCCATGAGGAAGCCGTGCGCGAAGACGTGGCGCGGGCACTCCATGCCGGCGGCCATGAGCATGGCCGGCCAAATCACGCAGTGAAAGCGGATGATGTCCTTGCCGACGAAGTGGAAGTTCGCCGGCCAGAAGCGCTCGAGCAGCGTGATGTCGTCGCTGCCGTAGCCGAGCGCGGTGAGGTAATTGATGAGGGCGTCGACCCACACGTAGGTGACATGCTCGGGGTCGAACGGCAGCGGGATGCCCCAGTCGAACGCCGTGCGGCTCACGGACAGGTCATGCATGCCGCCTTCGATGAAGGAGCGGATCTCGTTTTCGCGAATCTGCGGGCGGATGAAGTTGGGGTGTTCGTCGTAGTACGCGAGCAACTTGTCGCCAAACTCGGAGAGCTTGAAGAACCAGTTCTCCTCGTGGATGACCTTGACCTCACGCCCGCAATCGGGGCACTTGCCGTCAACCAGATCGCCCTCGGTGAACTGCGTCTCGCACGGCGTGCAGTAGTAGCCGTCGTAGGTTCCCTTGTAGAGATAGCCATTGTCATGGAGCTTCTGCATGAAGTCCTGGACGCCCTTAACGTGATGCGGCTGCGTCGTGCGGATGAAGTCGTCGTTGGTGATGTCGAGCTCGTGCCACAGGTCGGTGAACTGCGTGACCTGGCTGTCGCACCACTCCTGCGGCGTCATGCCGTGCTCGGCGGCCGCCTCGGCGACCTTCTCGCCATGCTCGTCCATGCCGGTGAGGAAGAAGACGTCGCGCCCGTCCATGCGTGCGAAGCGCGCAGTGGCATCGGCCGCGACGGTGGTGTACGCGGTGCCGATGTGCGGCTCGCCGTTGACGTAGTAGATGGGTGTGGTGACGTAGAAGCTGTCTTTGGTCATGGGATATCGGTCCTCACTCGTACGGGTGTGCTGGAGGAGATTATAGCGGCTTGCGCAGGGCGCAGGCTGTTTAGATTGAATGCAAAATGCTTAGATGAAACGTGGGCATGTCCGATGAGCTTGGGCATTCAACACTCACGGCCTGTCCGCCGCCCGCTAGCGGCCATAGAGGAGCACGATGCATTGCTATCTCAATCGGTATTCCCACTTATCGAGCCAGTTGGTTCTGACGCGTTCAGCTACTCCATTCTCAACAACTAACATGGAGCCATCCCCGACTGGTTGCATGCGACTAGTAAGTGAGAAGGTATCGCACAGCCATATATCATCTCTTTTTGACCGCAGCTTCATACATGTTTCTACAGGCGTGTGCCCCACAATTTGGTTCACTCGAGATGCAGCGTCCGCCTGCAGATCGCGTTTGTCGGCCCAAAGCGGCGATGGCAGCTCACAACCTCCCCTTGATGGACCACAAGATGCAAGTGCCCGCCAGTCGTAGTATGACCCATCGAAATACATTTCATTGATTCTTGTCGCCAAGCTCTCTGTATTGTCAGCTCTTGGCGCGTACTCGTTCCTCCATTCTTCAGTCACCCCCGCATGCGTGATGAGATGCCCATCGCAGGAAATTGCAGCGCACATTTTAAATTGGCCGAGAAGCTCACGGATACTGTCCATCGCTTCAAGATGGGTACCCGAGCATCCCTCACCAAGCAAATACTCAAAGTCGTGATTGCCCAATACAAGAATGACCTCGATATCTCTAGTCGCGGCTAACTTAATCCACCGTGCCTGAACATCAAGTGCGTCTATTACGTCTTTTGCCGTCGTATTCCACTCATCTACGTAATCACCCAGGAAGATGATTCTGCTTGGTTCAAAACATGAGACTACCTCATCCACCAAAGGGAGGACTATCCTTTGTTTGCAGTGCATATCACCAACGATAAGAGTTTTTGACATGAGGCTCCTCAGGACTACGCGTATTGTATCGACTTCGCGAGCGGCAGCATATCAGCATTGTTATAAGGCAACCAGATAAATGATTATTTAGCTGCGTTGCTTTCAAGCGAATTTGCTCAGAGATTTACGGCAAATACGCCAACTGCTCCACTAGGTGAAGTTCTTGCCATTTCGACGAAAACTCTAAACCCGCGCGGCTGTGCAGGTGAGATATGGGAACATTACAGTATCCCCGCCTTTGATGAGAGCCATTGGCCTGTCTTTGAGCCGGCAGAAAACATCAAAAGCAATAAGTACATTATTGACACTGATTGCATTCTGATATCTAAGCTGAATCCATCTATGAAGCGAATGTGGGTACCACCTTGTGTATCAGACAAAGCGGTTTGTTCAACGGAATTCATTGTTTATAAGGGTAGTGTCCCGAATGTTGGTGTAGGCACCTAGAATCTGGTTCGTATTCTAGCCCATCATCTAGGCGGCCCTCCTTCCAATCGGATTATCGGCGACCACGACATCGATGATCCGCCTCGCATGCTCTTCGGCGGTTCCCTCGTATGCAGGCGCAGGAGCGGTCGGCTTTGACGGAGCCGTTGCCTGAGCGATCGATTCCTCCGTGAACCATCTCCTGCTCGCCCAATCCTCGTCCATCTCGGAGAACACGGCTCCCAGCATCCGGATCAGCGACTTTCTGGATGGGAATACCTGCACTACGCGGCTCCTCCTCTTGAGCTCGCGGTTGGCACGCTCCTGCACGTTGTTGGTGCGAAGGCGCCTGTGGTGGGCATAGGGAAAATCGAGATAGGCGAGGGCATCCGCCTCTGCCTCCTCCAAAAGCTCCGCCGCCTTCGGACAGAAGCTGGAGACCTCCTCGCATGCAAGATGGTAGAGCTCGCGCACGAGATCCGGGTCGCGCTCGTCGAAGACGGCGTGCAGGATGGCGAGCACAGCCGCCCTCTTTTGCCTCGTGGGTGCACTTGATGCGGCATTCCTCATCAAGTGCACGATGCAGCGTTGCCAAGCAGCTCCTGGAAAGACCTCCTCTATCGCACGCCTCAGTCCCTCATGGGCATCGGAGGTCACGCAGGCTACACCGTCTACCCCTCTCTCGCGAAGCGACCTCAAGAATGAGATCCAGCCTGCATAGGTCTCCGTATCGATGGCATCAAGGCTCAGCAGGCGCCTATAACCATCAGCGCCGACACCAATCGCGGTAACGAGGGCGCAAGAGGAGACATGACCTTCATCACGGCATTTGATATAGGTGGCATCGAGCCAGATGTAGGGATATGCCACCTCCGAAAGATCGCGGCTCTGCAAATCGGCCACGATGTCATCCAAGGACTCGCAGATCCGCGACACTTGGCTTGAGCTCATGCGCTCGATGCCCATAGTGTGAGCTACGCGCTCGACCTTCCTTGTTGACACACCATTTGTCACCATTTCCGATATCGCCGCGATTACCGCACGATCCACCCGTGAATAACGCACTATCAGATCCTCTGGGAAATAGCTGCCTCGCCTGAGTTTTGGGATGCGCAGGTTGATCGTGCCAACACTGGTGTGAAGCATCCGCTCGCGATATCCGTTTCTCCGGTTGCCATCGGCGCAGGCGTCTTCTGCCTGCGCGTCCATTATCTCGTTTACAAGCGATTCGGCCATGATGCGGATGAGCTCTTGGATGTTGACCATCCCGTCATCGAATCTCGGTAAATCTTGGCAAAGTGCTTGCTGCTGCTCTAAACTGTTCATTGCGGTCATCCCTTTCATCTCGAACTTCAGCAATTCAAGATTCTAGGCGATGACCGTTTCTTATGTTTCAATCGAAACGGTTCTTACACCAACATTTGGGACATGATCCCTTGCTTGTCCCTTGAACAACGTGCGCATGATTATTGACGCGAAATTTACCAGCGACCATATTGGCAATAGGCTGTTTTCTAGAACGAAGGTTCTCCCCATCTTCCGCAACCAACAAATACTCGCCTTCGTACGAGTAGTCATCTAGATAATCAACAATGCCCTGTGCTCCATAGTATGGATATATTCCAGCTCGCGTTTCGCGCTGCCTTGCAGAAAGTGGCTCTCTGAGCGAGTCGCAAATCTCAACAACATCTCCCAAGGAAATGTTACATCCCATACCCAATCGCCTCCAGATTCTTCTTAATCTGTTCTTGCAAGCGATTGGATTCTTCGAAGCACTTCGCCAACTCGCCGGTCAAGCGTTCCATCTTTTCCTCGAAAGGTTCACCATCATCTTCGACATCGGCGATGCCCACATAACGCCCGGGCGTAAGGATGTAATCCTGCTTTGCGATGTCATCGATAGTGGCTATCGCACTGAAGCCCTTTTCTTCTTCAAGCTTGCCCTCCCTGAAAGCGTCGAATGCTCTGGCGACTCTCGCGATATCCTCATCGGTAAACTCACGCAACCTGCGGCTCACCATCGTGCCCATCTCGCGGGCATCGATGAAAAGCGTCTCTCCTGGTCGAGACTTTCCCTTCGAAATGATCCAGAGACTAACGGGAATGCCCGTGCTGTAGAAAAGCTTGTCAGGCATGGCTACGATACCCTCAACCAAATCGGCATCGACGATGGCTTTTCTGATGTCACCTTCACCGCCCGATTGACTCGATAATGAGCCATTGGCAAGCACCATTCCCATGCGGCCGCCTTGGGCAAGATGGTGAATCATGTGCTGCACCCATGCGAAGTTCGCATTTCCTTCAGGAGGGGTGCCAAATTCCCATCGCGGATCATTCGCAAGTTCCTTGCCTCCCCAATCTTTCAAATTGAACGGAGGGTTAGCCAGGATGAAGTCGAAGTCCTCGAACTTGTGAACATCATCAAAGAACGTATCTTTATTCGCTGGTCCAAGGTTCGCATCAATACCCCTGATGGCAAGGTTCATTGTCGCCATTTTCCAAGTGGTCGGATTGCTCTCCTGACCATAAATAGACAAATCGTCAATGTTGCCTTGGTGACGCTTGACGAACTCGGCCGACTGCACGAACATCCCGCCACTTCCACAGCAAGGGTCGTATACGCGCCCATGATAGGGCTCGATAATCTCGACGAGCGTCTTCACGATACACGCCGGCGTGTAGAATTCGCCAGCGTTCTTTCCCTCGGCTTCGGCAAACTTGCTCAGGCAGTACTCATAAGTTCGACCAAGAATATCCCTCGTATCGCCTTTCTCAGCCATTTGAACATTGGTGAAAAGGTCCACCACATCGCCAAGGCGGCGCTTATCCAGTTCTTGCCGGGCAAAGTTCTTGGGAAGGATATTCTTGAGCTTCGGATTTTCGGCTTCGATTTGGCGCATGGCCTCGTCGATGACTTTGCCAATCTCCGGCTCATGCGCAGCTGCGGCTATTTCAGACCAGCGAGCGCTTGCGGGGACATAGAAAATGTTTCTATAGCTGTATTCATCTCTGTCTTCCTCAAAACCATCGCCCTCGTCGACAAGCTCCTGATAGCGTTCGTCAAACTTGTCGGAAATGTATTTCAGGAAGATTAGACCCAAGATAACGCTTTTGTACTCCGAAGCATCTAGGTTGCCGCGAAGCTTGTCGGCCGCCTTCCAAATTTGCTCCTCGAAACCTATCTCCGCGGTATTCTCGCTCTTTTTTGCCATGCTCGTCCTTACTCGTGAATCTTGTTATCAGCCCAAAGCTCGCACTGGGCCATGACGGTCTCGAGGGCGCCTGCCGCTTCCTCAGGTGGGTACTTGTACTTTTTCAGCAGCCTCTTGATAGCACGCCTCATGCCCGCTCTCGCACTCTCCTTCTTCTGCCAGTCTATCGTCGCGCTTCTCTGCAACGTATCCGTTAACTCGCGGCTTATCGCGACAAGCTGATCGTTGTCGTAGAAATCCTTGACGGCCTGTGGTTTGGTGATGGCATCATAGAATGCCATCTCCTCATCGGTAAGTCCCAGCGCCTTGGCGTCGAATCGATCCTGCATCATCTCGCGTGCCATCTTCAGAAGCTCTTCTATGACTTCGGCATTGGTGAGCATCCCGTTTAGATAGGCGTTGAGTGTTTTTTGGAGCATGTCGCTGAATTTCTCCGACTTGACGACACTCGTGCGTTGGTATGTCTTCACTTGCTCCTTGATAAGACGCTTCAGACTTTCGAGGGCGACGTTCTTCTGTTTCATGTCTGCGATTTCGCGTAAAAACGCCTCGTCGAAAAGCGATATCTCGACTTTGTCTTTGTCGAAGAGATTGATGACACCTTCGACTTTAACCGTTTGGTTCATGATCTCGGTAACGCGCTTGTTGAACTCTGCGTAGCTCATGCCCTTGCCACCGCTGCCATTTCGGCCCTCGATACGCAGAATCTGCACGCGCAGAACAGAGAAAAAGGCAGCCTCATGCTGATCTTTCTCATCTACGAGGCTTTTGCAAAGGCTCAGGGCCTGATTCATAAGCTGGCACTGCCTGATGAAATCTTCCTTATCATACTCACGCTTTGGATTGAGTAGCCAGTCGGTACCATCGGCAATTGCCATCGCAAGATCTGATTTGCTTCCGCTGAATATTTGTGTTTCGTACTTGAAGCCAAACAGAAGATCCCGGCAAACGCGAAGCTTCTCTTGGAACTTCGGAAGAGCCGTAAGGGCGATGTCCATATCACCGTAATTGGCCTGATCTCGATTCGTATAGTCCTTCATCGCTCGTTTGAGCGCGTTGGCAATGCCAATGTAGTCGACGACAAGACCACCCTCCTTGCCCTTGCACACACGATTAACGCGCGCAATAGCTTGCATGAGGTTATGTCCGGACATGGGTTTGAACACGTACATCGTGGAAAGGCTCGGCACGTCAAATCCGGTAAGCCACATATCGACGACGATGGCAATCTTCAGAGGATCATCGTCGGTCTTGAACTTTCGTTCCATTTCTTTCTTGTGAGTTGTCCCGCCGCAAACTTCGAACCACTCTTCCGGGTCTTGGTTAGACATCGTCATCACGACGCCGACTTTCTCTTTCCAATTAGGCCGCAATGCAAGGATCTGATGGTATATCTTCATTGCAATAGGACGGCTATAGGCAACGATGAGTGCCTTTCCGGCCAGAATATCCTCGCGATTGTTCTCATAATGCTCAACGATGTCCTTACAGAGAGATTCGATGGTTTCCGGCGTGTCGAACAGCGCATCCAATCCGACATGGTCGCGCTTTGCCTTCTCGACGCTTACCTCATCTGCCTCGGCGGTGAACTCGTTATAGGCGTTATCAAGCTGTTTGAGCGCATCCTCATTGAGACTTAGAGCGACAACGCGGCTTTCGTAAAACACCGGTTTGGTGGAATTGTCCTCGACGGACTGTGTCATGTCGTACACATCGATGTAGTCGCCGAATATCTCGCGAGTGTTCTTATCCTCCGTTGAGATGGGCGTGCCTGTAAAACCAATATAGGAAGCATTGGGAAGCGCCTTTCGCACGACCCTCGCCGCTCCCACGATGATGTTTCCCTCGACATCCATGCGCTCAGTGAGTCCATATTGGCCTCGATGTGCTTCATCAACCATGACAACTACGTTTGGTCTGTCGCAAAGAGGCTCATCACTGTCGATAAACTTCTGCATGGTGGTGAAGATAATGCCATTTGCTTCGCGCCCCTCAAGTAGCTTCTTCAGGCTCGTCTGATCCTTCGGATTCGCCTGACTCGTTGCTTGAACAGGTTGCTGGCGCAAGAACTGACTGCATCGGGAGAATTGACCATATAGTTGGTCATCAAGGTCGTTTCTGTCTGTGATAACGACAATTGTCGGGCTATCAAGTCGTTCCTGAAGCAAGTGCGCAAGAAAGACCATGGAAAGCGATTTACCGCTCCCCTGCGTATGCCAGAAAACGCCAATCTTGCCATCACCCTCGACAGCTTCTTCGGTTCTCAAAGCCGCCTTCTTCACAGCGAAATACTGATGATAGGCAGCGAGAATTTTGATTACCTGCCTCGAAGTATTGCTAAAGCAAATGAAGTTTTTGACAATATCCAAAAGGCGGTATTTCGACATCATGCCATCGAGCATGGTTTTCCATGTAGCCAATGCGGTTTCGGAATAATCTCCGTCAACAGATTTCCAAGCGACGAAGCGGTCTTCGTCAGCTGTAATCGTGCCCACTCTCGTCTCTGCCATATCGCTCATCACGCAGAAGGCGTTGGGCACAAAAAGGCCCGGAATGTGTTGCATGTAGTTGCGAAGCTGCAGGTATGCCTCGGAAGCATCCGTCTCTTCGCGCGATGGGCTCTTGAGTTCGAATATGACAAGAGGCATTCCGTTGACGAACGCAATGATATCCGGACGCTTCTCCGAATATTCGACGTATGTCCACTGATTTACTACATGGAAGTCGTTGTTCTCAGGATCGCTGTAATCAATGAGGTAGATGATATCGTCACGTTCCTCTTTGCCATCAAAATAGCGAACCTCAACGCCGTTCTGAAGGTAATCCATGAAGGTTTCGTTTCTGTGCTGAAGCGAATCGCCCTCAACATTCAAGATCTTCAATATGGCTTCTTGAATCGCGGCCTCTGGTACACCCTTGTTGATGCGAGAAAGCGCTCGTGGCAGGACATCCGGAAGAAAAACGTCATCGTATTTATCACTGGTTCTACGAACGTCTGGGCCATGAAGGTAAGTATAGCCGAGCCTATCTCGTAGGTGTTCAATCACGACGTCCTCGAAGAACTCTTCGTTTATTGGCATCTTGCTGTATGCGTAGTCAACGCCCTTAATCTGCATGGTGCTCCTCACGCAACAATCCGCTCGAAACAAAGGCGCGTTACAGCGCATTATCGTAATCCGAGAAAATGCTGATATCTTGCGATTATACTTCGTGATTCTACTGCTAGCCGATACGAACGACTGGTATCAAACTCCAACGCGCGAATGGTGCACTCCGACTACATGCTATGCGACAGGAATAGCCTGCTCCGATGCAGAGAAATGACCGATTGAAAATTGCAAATCAGCCCGTATGGACATACGGATGCATCTTCAGTTCTATTAATATACGAATTGGCATGAACTGGATTGCCGCAGGCACTCGAAAGACTGCTGGTAAAACGCGCGAAACGCAGTCAATATACAGGATAGACGTGCCCTCATCCTTGAATGGTGAATGGATTATGGTAAATCCGAAAGGGAAAATAATTATCGAACCAGGGCTGAATATCTGGCCGCACGAACTCAAAACAGCAGAAGCACTAGCCGCCGCTGGTTATACCGTCGAGTTTATTCGTAAAAGCGATGTCGAATATGAAAAGACAGCAGACGTGCTAATTGATGGCGTGCAGTGGGAAATGAAAGCGCCTAAATCAGGAAAGACAGATATGATTTTAAAGAACTTGCGTCGTGCGCTCCATCAATCCTGCTGTGTTGTTTTTGATGCTCGCCGCATGAAGAATTTGCCTAACCAGATAATAGAGCGTGAAGTACGCGCACGCGCCCATGACTTGAAATCACTGAGGCATTTAATCTATATCAATCGCTATGGGGAAGTTGTGACAATCAGATAACCCGTGTTAGACTACGTAATGTCAAAGCGCTCGAACGGTGCATATTGTACCTTCCTCGGGCGCTTTCTTGCTCTCTTGGCACTCGTTGAGCATCCGAAATCCGTTGCACAAGACGTCGTCTTTACTTACTCAAACCAAACCGTTACTTCTCCTCACGGCGATACACGCTGTCGAGCGTTTGGTTCTGATCGTTTACCCACTCAATCCAGCCATTCTGACTGCCCCCAAGCACAAAGACAGCAGCGGCGCTTGGACTCGGGAACTCATAGTCCTCCTCGTGCGTGACGACTTCGTCCGCATTGCCGAAAATCTGCTTGCGTTTCTCATCCACACCGGTATTTTTCGTTATCGCATGGGTAAGGTCAATCTGGGAACCAGCTAGGACTGTAAACCGACCCGAGTTCTTGTCATATTTACCGATGCCCTTGATGCCATTGCGTCGTGTATGGAATACCGGGCTAATCTCAGGACCAGCATAAACCCGATCAAGGTCGAGGCCCAAAGCGGCCATCCGGAACAACACGTCATCGTGCAATCTCTCGATGTAGTCTTCGGAATATGGGCTCACGTAAGGCTTGGGAACTTCCGAATTCACCGAGCTGTATGAACCATGCTCAAGAATATATGCAATCGCCTTTGCTTCGAGCCCGTTGAGAGCATCCTGGCTGAGGTTCTGGTTATCTGTCAGGAACATGACGGCTTTGTTCCAGAAGTCTTTCTTCGCCTTATGGTCATCAAGACGTCTGATGCCCTGCACGGTCTGTCCGGCATACACGCTACTAATCACTCCATGATCTTCATCAAGCAGATAGTAGATGCCGCGCGAGGGAATGTCGGGAAGTCGCTTGGCTTCAGGGAGCATAGCTCGCGGTATGACAATGGTCATAAGTGATTCGCCCTCGACGCGGCAGATCCGAATGCCCTCCGGATCACTGTTAATGAGCTGCATGATTATAGTTTTGAGCTTTATCACTTGTTATCCCATCTGTTAAGCAGCCGTTATTGCTACATCCCTAAAATCAGCTCGTAGAGCTTGTTTTTGGGAAGGCCAAGTTCGCGGGCGAGCTGCTTGGCGAGAGCGGATTTTGGTGTGCCAGCGGCGAGCTCGGCGGCGATGCGTTCGTGCAAGGCGGGATCATCAAGCGAGGCCGCCTGTTGCGCGCGGACATCTGGCGGTGCGATGACCAGGGCAATCTCGCCCTTGACCACATCACGGGTGACGAGGTTTGCAGCAAGTTCGTCAGCAGGAAGGCGCAATACCTCCTCGTGAAGCTTGGTGAGCTCGCGGCACAGTGCAACCGGACGGGAGCCATATGCCTGTGCGATAGACGCGACGGACGCAGCGACGCGATGGGGCGATTCGTAAAAGACGAGCGCGGCATCGAGGTTTGCCAGCGATTCGAGAAGCGCGGTGCGCTCGGCCTCCTTACGTGGCAAAAAGCCTCCGAAATAGAAGGCGTTGTACTTGAATCCCGAGGCAACAAGTGCGGTCGTCACGGCCGACGGCCCCGGCAAGACATCCACCGGCACGCCCGCCTCACGCGCGGCGTCGACGAGCACACAGCCCGGATCGCTGATGCCCGGCATGCCCGCATCCGAGCAAAACGCCACTGTCTCGCCATCGAGCATGCGGGAGACAAGAGTGGGAGACTTGGCGGCGATGACGTTCTCGTCGCAGCGCTCGAGACGATTCTCGATACCGAAATGCGCCAGCAATTTGCCGGTCACGCGCGTGTCCTCGGCACAGACGACATCGGCCTGCTCGAGCGCCTCGAGCGCACGGGCAGTCATGTCGCCCAGGTTGCCCAGCGGCGTGGGCACTATGATCAGCTTTCCGGTCATCGTCGCCTGCAAATAAAATGAGACAGTTGCTCAGAGCAACTGTCTCATTTTCATGGATTCGGCACTTATGCCACCAGGAACTTGGCAAGGTCAATGCAGCGTGCGGAATAGCCCATCTCGTTGTCGTACCAGGAAATGCACTTCACGAAGTTACCCTCGCCGCCAAGCACCTTGGTGAGCCTGGAGTCGAAAATCGAGGAATGCAGGTCGCCGATGATGTCGCAGCTGACGATGGGGTCGACACAGTACTCGAGAATGCCCTTCATGGGGCCTTCGGCAGCGGTCTTCATGGCGGCGTTGATCTCGTCGACGGTCACGTCGCGCTCGAGCTCGGCCGTGAGGTCGACCATCGAACCCGTCGGGGTGGGAACGCGGGTCGCGAAGCCGTCGAGCTTGCCTTGCAGGCTGGGAAGCACCAGGCCGACAGCCTTGGCGGCACCGGTGGAGGTGGGAATCATGGAAAGCGCAGCAGCACGCGAGCGACGGAAATCCTTGTGGTGCACATCGAGGATCTTCTGGTCGTTGGTGTATGCGTGAATGGTGTTCATCAAACCACGCTTGATGCCAAAGGAATCATTGAGGACCTTGGCAAACGGCGCAAGGCAGTTGGTGGTGCACGACGCATTGGAGACGATGTTCATCGTCGCCGGATCATAGATGTCCTGG
Organism: Coriobacteriia bacterium; assembly: GCA_003149935.1. NCBI lineage: Bacteria > Bacillati > Actinomycetota > Coriobacteriia > Coriobacteriia bacterium. Next base: position 28,740 of record QAMH01000009.1, read on the forward strand.
TTGACACCCATAACGATGGTGGCGTCCACGTCCGTACCCGGAGCGGAGATGACGACCTTCTTGGCGCCGTTATCGAGATGCACCTGGCAGGCTTCGCCGGTCTTGAGGCGACCCGTGGACTCGATGACGACCTCTGCGCCAACGGAAGCCCAGTCGAGCTCCTTGGGTTCGCGCGTCTGGAACGCCTTGATCTCGTGACCTTCGACGACGAGCGCGCCCTCCTTGGCGTAGCACTCCTCGAAGACACGGCCCTGGCTGGAATCGTACTTGGTCAGATACGCCGCGCACTCGAGATCGCTCGGGTTGTTGATGGCGACGACTTCGACGTCCGGATCAAGCTCTGCAAGACGGAAGACCAGACGACCGATGCGGCCAAAGCCATTGATGCCGATTTTGAGAGACATTCCAGATTCACCTTCCCTGAAAGGTTACATAACGACATAAGTATAGCGGTGCTACTTTGGTCTCGCCGCAATCGTTCGGCAGGCGGGATAAATGTTGAGCGCGCAAAAAGCCCGGAAGTCTAGGATGCCACGAATTCATATGCGCATTTTCTGCGAGAGTCTAGGGTTTGCAGCCCTTTGCAGGAGCAAACTCCTAGACATCCGCAAGAAATGCGCATTCTCACATGCGCAATCCTAGACTTCCGGGCTTTTTGCGCACGATTCGCTCTGGCAACTCGAATGGCCACTGCAAATCCTAGACTTTGGCGATTTCTGCGCATTGAGTCCTAGAAGATAACGAGCTCGTCGCGATTGATGAACTCGCGGGCCCCGTGCTTCCCGAGCAAACCCTCGAGCTCGTCGGCACCATAGCCAGCAAGACCACGCCCAATGATGCGTCCCTGCAAATCGACGACGTCGACCGGATCACCTGCCTCGAACGTGCCCTCAACCGCGACGATGCCCACGGGCAACAGCGAGCCGCCGTGATTGAGCAGCGCATTGCAAGCGCCATCATCGCAGGTAACGCGGCCCTTCACCTTGCCACCGAGTGCAATCCACGACTTACGTGCCGCAAGACCGTTCGAGCTCTCGTCGAAGAAGGTCGTTCCGACCTGGCGCCCATGCACCGCATCGGTAATGGCTCCACGACGATGCCCCTCGCAGATGACCATCGGAATGCCTGCTGCCATGAGCACGCGCGCGGCGGCAATCTTGGTGAGCATGCCGCCCGAACCGCTGCGGCTGCCAACGCCACCGGCACCATTCTCGATCTCCTCGCTCATCTTGCTCACGGTGTTGAGCAGCTCGGCGTCCTCGTTCTTGCGCGGATCAGCCGTGTACAGGCCGTCGATGTCGCTGAGCAGCACCACGAGGTCGGCGTTGATGGATGTCGCGACCATGGCCGCGAGCGTGTCGTTGTCGCCAAAGCGAATCTCTTCGACGGCAACGGTGTCGTTTTCGTTGATGATGGGCACCACGCCCAGCTCGAGCAGACGCTCGATCGTGTCGCGTGCGTGCAAGTACGATTCGCGCTGCCCGGTGGTCGCGCGCGTCATGAGGATCTGTCCCACCGTCACGCCAAAGCAGGCGAAGGTGTCGGTGTACTGGCGGATGAGGCCAACCTGGCCGATGGAAGCAGCGGCCTGCAAGGTGGGCATGTCATCGGGGCGTTCGCCGTGAATGCCGAGCACTTCGAGACCCAACGCGATAGATCCCGAAGACACGATGATGGGTTGGACGTCCTCGTCATGTATGAGGTTGGCGCACTCGGAGGCAAGATGCCCCACGAAGACGGCATCAACCTTGCCATCCTTCACGAGAGTGGACGAACCGATCTTGATTACCACGCGCTTCATCGCCTAGCCCTCTCGATCAATGATGTTATCGAACTCATCATCACCCCAGCCCGCAGGCTCGAACTCGAAGGCGATGTCCATGATGCGCACCTCGTCGCCGGCATGCGCCCCCGCTGCGGTAAGCGCGCGCTCGACACCAGCACGCTCCATGCGGCGCTGCAGGAAGGCGACGGCTTCGTCGTTGTCCCACTCGGTCTGGACGACCATGCGCTCGACGCCCTTGCCGTGCACACGCCATGCATGCGGCCCCTCTTCCTCGACCTCGATGGCGCGATCGCGCTCGAGGCGCTTGTGCTCCCAAATCTGGTCGTACTCGGGCATTGGGTCTTCGGCCGCTTGCTCACGCAAGCGATGGACCTCGGTCGCGGTTGCCGCGATGAGCGAGTCGATGCCCGTTTGCGTTACGGCGCTCACCGCGAAAAACGGGATGGGATTGGGAATGTCTATGCCGTCGTCGAGCAGGCGCTCGGAGAGCTCCTCGCTCTCGGCCTTCACGTGCGCGCGCAGGCGCTCGAGATTCTCCTCGGTCCCGGGCACGTCGACCTTGTTGCCCACGACGATGACGGGGCGGTCGGCGAGCTCGGGGGCGTACAGAGCCAGCTCGCGTTTGATGATCTCGTAATCCTCGACCGGATCGCGTCCCTCGAGGCCGCCCGTCAAATCGACGACGTGCAAGATGAGGGCCGTGCGCTCGACATGACGCAGGAACTCGTGACCCAGGCCCTTGCCCTCGGCGGCACCTTCGATGAGACCGGGGACGTCTGCCACCGTGAAGCTCAGGTCCCCGTAGCGAACCATGCCCAGATTGGGCGTGAGCGTAGTGAACGGGTAATCGGCAATCTTGGGGCGTGCGGCCGACATGCAGGCGATGAGCGAGCTCTTGCCCACCGATGGCATGCCCACAAGCGCGGCATCTGCCATGAGCTTCATCTCGAGCTCGATCCAGAACGGCTCGGTCGGCTCGCCCAGCTCGGAGAACGACGGGGCGCGCCTCGTGGGCGTGACGAAGTGCGTGTTGCCACGGCCACCACGGCCACCCTTGGCGACGATGACGCGCTCGCCGTTATGGGTGAGGTCGGCGATTTCCTCGCATGGCTCCAAATCCTCATCGAGCAGACGCACGACCGTGCCCACGGGCACTTTGAGGATGAGGTCCTCGCCGTTTGCGCCGTGCATGCGCTTGCCCTGCCCATGCGTGCCCTTCTGCGCCTTGAAATGGTGCTTGTAGCGATAGTCGATGAGCGTGGAAACCGTGGCATCCGCAACGATGATGATGTCGCCACCGCGGCCACCATCGCCGCCGTCAGGACCACCCTTGGGAACATGGGCCTCGCGACGAAACGAGGTGCATCCGGCACCGCCGTTGCCAGATTTGACCTGTATGCGAACCTGATCGGTGAAGGTTCCCGCCATGTTAGATCCCCTTGAAGTCCATGAGCGGTTCGAGATAATCCGCTTCGACGCCCAGGCCATCGGGTGCAATCTGGAAGAGCAGCCCAATCCAGCTCTCGAGCGTACGGCCATAGATCACGGCATCGAGCTCATCGGTAATCACAGCATCGATGGCATCCTCGACACTTTGCTCGGTATAGGGCCAAATGCCATCCTCGCCCACTCCGAGCGCGCGTTCAATGATGTCGAGATTGGTCTCGCCATAGAAAATGCCCTTGATGAGCGCGGCATATCCGAGCGCAACGTCAAAAGGCACCGAGTCGCCCTGACGAATCTCGACGTAGCGCTTGAGGCGCACGTCTGGCCACACCATGCTGAACAGGTGCTCGATATCGGCCTTGTCCATAGGCGCATCCGCATAGGCTTCGGCCGCGGTCATCGTTCCCGTGGAATGCACGTCAGGGCGCGTGATGAAGATAGGCGGAACGGAGAGCAGCCAATCCGCGTAGGCGGCAAAGCCGAATCCCTCGTCGAAGAGGCCCGGAATGGCACCGCAACGAGCAGGATCGACCTCACGCCACACCTTCATGCGACGAAGCGGCGTAGAGTTGGGCTCGCCTTCGAAGACAGGAACGTTATCGAGCAGATATGAGAAGACGGGACCAAGCAAAGTGGCGATGCGCAGCTTGCGCACGGCGTCGGCCTCGTTCGCGAAATCAATGGAAACCTGCATGGAGGTGGTCGCGCGCATCATGCGCTCGGCGTGCATGCCAGGTAGCTTCGAGAAGTACTCGTCCATGAAGTGATAGCGCGGCTTGGGGATGATGGGGAGATCTGCCGCATGATTCTTGGGGTCGTAGCCCAGTGGGACGAGCGTGTAGTCGAAGGGCTTGAGGATCTGCTTCATGCGCAAGGCGAAGTTGTCGTACTCGTGCTCGACATCTGCTAGCGAGAGCATAGGCGATATGGAGACCTCAAGCTGCGCCGCAGGCTCAATGGTCACGTTGGAATCGAGGCGGAACAGCGACAGGATGTCGCCCTCCTCGTTGCGCACGACCTCGGAATAGTACGGACTTAGCTGCTCGAGAATGTCGCGCACGCCCAGACGGCCGTGCTTCTCGATGTAGGGTACACGATCGCCGTCCTCGTCGAGCACGAACTGCTCGATCTCGACGCCGATGTAGCCCATGTCACCGCCCTTGCACCCCGATTCGAGGTACTCGATGATTAACTCGCGATTGTCGAATTGGTCGCTCATGACAGCCTCATTCGTTGACGTTGTAGTTAACCCGATATGGTACCGCAACTCACTCACCCAGATACCTCGCAACGAGCGGATTGCTCTTGATGACGGCACGCAGGTTGTCGATGTAAGACGCGAGCAGACCGTCGAGCACACGATCCCTATGGATGAGATATCCCACAGTCATGGTGATATCAGTATCAAGCGGAATGGAGACGATGCCGTCCTGCATCTCGGGCGTGAGTATGCCCGTCGAAAGCGTGTAGCCATCGAAGTCAGTGAGCAGACTCGTGAGCGTCGCGCGATCGGAAATGCGAATCTTGCGCTTGTGCGGCACCTCGGAGAGCGGTTCTTCCGAGAAGAAGAACGAGTTGGCGACGCCCTGCTCGAACGAATAGCGCGGGTAATCTTCCAGCTCATCGAGCGTAAGCATCTCACGATGCGCCAGTGGATGGTGCTCGCCCACAAAAACGTTGACGGGTGCCTCGAAGAGCGGCGTGAACACGAGCTGGGCATCTTCGAAGGCGCTGCGCAGCACGCGCGCATTGTGCCGGTCAATGTAGAGAATACCGATGTCAGAGCGATGCGTGCGCACGTCATCGATAATCTCGCCAGTCGCCGCCTCGCGCATGATGAAGTCGTATTCCTCGTCATCGCAGCTATCCACCGTGTCGATGAACGCGCGGACGCAAAACGCGTAATGCTGTGTCGAGACCGAGAAACGCGCCTCGTGGCTTTTGCTCGCGTAATGCTCCTCGAGCATGTTTGCCTGCTCGACGATTTGTCGCGCGTAGGCAAGCAGTTCGTTTCCCTCGTTGGTGAGTGCCACACCACGATTGGTACGCGTGAATATCTCGATGCCAAACTCGCGCTCGAGTTCCTTGACGGCAATCGAAAGATTCGATTGAGATGCGTACATGTGCTTGGCCGCTGCGCTCATGGATCCGGTCTCGGCAATTGCGATGAGATAACGAAGCTGTTGGAGGGTCATGGTTTCCTTCAATCGTATATATTGCTTGTCAATCTATTTTATCAATAGCAAGGTATCGAAACTACGCATGGGCAAAACTCTATGCAACGAAGTCGAAGAGTGGTGAAATAGCGGACGTCTATCCGAGAGCAAGATCGATACCACACGAAAGGAGCTCGGCATGGCAAAGAAGAACGTTCCATATGACCAGGAGTACTACGACAAAGAGATCGAGACCATGCCGCGCGAGCAGCTTGAGGAGTTGCAGCTTGGCTATCTCAAAGACGAGCTGAAATTCGCCTACGACAACTGCCCCTATTACAAGCGCGCCTGGGACGAGGCCGGCGTCTCGCCCGAGATCGAGACCCTCGCCGACCTGCAGAAGTTCCCCTTCATCAACAAGCAGACGGAGCGTGACACGCAAGGTGTCGGCAGTTTCTTCGGCGAGCTGTGCGGTGTGCCCGAAGACGACGTCGTCTACATGGCCACTTCCTCGGGTTCGACCGGCGTGCCCACGATGAGCCCCTTTACCCAAGGTGATTTCGAGGACTTCATGAAAGCCGAAAGCCGCTTGTTCTGGCAGGCAGGCATGCGTCCCAACGATCGCTACCTGCACGGCATGAACTTCGCGCTCTACGTCGGCGGCCCTTGCGTCATCGGCGCCCAGGAGCTCGGCGCGCTCGGCATCTGGGTCGGCGCTGTTCCAAGCGATCGCCTGCTGTGGGCGATGAAGCAGTATCAGCCCACGTTCTTCTGGTCGTCGCCCTCTTATGCCTGGCAGCTCGGCCAGAAGGCCATCGAGAAGGGTTATGACCCCAAGACGGACTTCGCTTCGCTCAAGCACATCATCATATCCGGCGAGCCCGGCGGCTCCATCGAGTCAACGCGCAAAGCCATCGAGGAGATCTGGGACGCGAGCGTCTACGACTTCTTCGGCCTCTCCGACATCTACGGCGCCTGCGCCGCCATGTGCGACGCCAAGGACGGCCTGCACATCATCGAGGACCAGATTCTCGTCGAGGTCGTCGACCCCGTCACGGGCGAGGTCCTGCCCGATGGCGAACGCGGCGAAATCGTCTACACCACGCTTAAGAAGCGCGCCCGTCCGATGATCCGCTTCCGCAGCGGCGACATCGGTCACGTCAACCGCGAGACCTGCGAGTGCGGCCGCACCATGACCCGCATCTACATCCAGGGTCGCAAGGATGAAATGTTCATCGTGAGCGCCGTCAACGTGTTCCCGAGCGATATCGAATACATCGTCCGCAACGAAAAGGGGCTGTCGGGCGAGTACCTCATCCGCGTGTACGACGAGAACTACACGACGCGTTACGAAGTCTCCGTCGAGCGTGCGTTTGGCTCCGACGAGGCGTACGATGAGATTGCCAAGCGCGTCGAAAACGAACTCAAGACCCATACAGGCGTACGTCCGGCCAAGGTTCTCGTGTTCGACACCGACAAGTTGGGCACCTCAAGTGAGCACAAGGCCAAGCGCTTCATCGACGAGCGCCACCAGAACGCGTAGGAAGGCAGGGGATCAACTATGACCAAGAAATTCGCAATCTCCGGACAGCACTATCTGTTCGATGTTCAATCCTTCGCGGCGCTCGTCCTCGCACTTGGCGGCGATGATTACGAGTACGCGCTGCGTGACCGCACGACCAAGCGTGTCATCGAAGACGTCGCGAATGGCGAGAGCGAGATCGGTGTGCTCGTTGAGACCACACGCTCGGCGGCCGGCCTCGAGGAGGCCTTCGCGGAGGCAGGCGTGGAGTTCGTCGAGCTCATCGAATCGACGCCGCGCGTCGCCCTGCCCAAGAGCCATCCGTTCGTGAACGCCGAATCGCTCACGCTCGATCAGCTCGAGGACTATCCGTACATCTACTTCGAGCAGGAGGAGGACGCCCCGGTGTGCTTTGCCGAGGAGGCCCTTGCCGACGAAGCGCGGCATAAGAGCATCGCCTGCACGGACCGCGCCTCGCTCTCCGAGCTCATCGTCGCGCTCAATGGCTATACGGTGACGAGCGGCATTCTCGTCGGCATCTCGGATGGCGCCTCTCTCGCCACGGTACGTCTCGACACGGACGTGACGCTGCATCTGGGCTACATCATCAAGAAGGGCGTGAAGCTCTCCGACACGGCCAAGAAGTTCATCGAGAAGCTCGAGGGCAATCTCAAGAAGTACGCGAAGTTCTAAAGACGCAGCTCACTGACTCGGCAGTTGCGCAGGGGCGGCACATAAGGGCCGCCCCTTTTTTTGATGCTCTGTCATCTCGACTGGAGCGGCCGCCAGGCCGCGGAACGGAGAGATCTCTCGGGAGATTTCTCGACTCCGCGACCTTCGGTCGCTCCGCTCGAAATGACAAGAGGGGATGTCTTCGCTCACTCGAAATGACAAGGCAGCTTCGCTTCGCTCGAAATGACAGGGGGAAGATCAATCGTCGCTTATCCCGAGCAGCTCGATTTCGTACTCGAGCGTCTTGCCGGCAAAGGGATGGTTGAAGTCGACTTGGATGAAGTCCTCTGTCGCCTTCGTGCAGATGGCCGGAATCCTGCGCTGGGAAACCGGATTGACCCAACTGCCCACGAAACCTTCGTAGATGTCGTCACCATTGGGAAAATCACGTCGCAGAAAACGCTGCACGCCAGCCGGATCATGCTCTCCGTAGGCTTTCTCGGGCTCGATTACGACGGTGCGCACCTCGCCGATCTCCATGTCATAGAGTGCCTCGTCGATGCCGCGTATGACCTCACCCACACCCATGCGGATGGTCGTGGGCTCATCCCAGCAGACATCCTCGGGAGGTTGCCCCTGTACACCACCTCGATAACGCACGTGCGCCGTCTTCCCTGACCGCTCGATATTAGGAAGCGTCATAAAGACCTCCTTGCAGAGACGGAGTGCCCCTTTCAATGACACTCCGTCTTCGTTTCTATTCCCTCAGCTTTTCGTATGGTTTGTAGACCGGCGTGAAAATGACCTGACGTCGCTGTCCGTCCATCTTCTGCGCAAGCTCGGTGACTGGCCCGTAATACATCACGTTGGCCAGACAGTGATGCACGCAAATGGGCTCTCGGCCGCGGCTCGTGCGATCGATGCACAAGTCGCACAGATCCGTCGGCACCGGAATCTTGTTCCAGTTGTAGTGACCGGGCTCAATCTCCCATGGGCCATCATCAAGCACGCGGATGCCCCATTTGCCCACGGGGTAATCGTGCTCTTCCTTGCATGACACCTCGCATGATTGGCAACCCGTGCACAGTTCGTAATCGATAAGCAGTCCCGTTGCTTCCATGGCTACCTCAACTCCCCGAATTTATCCTGGATAAGCTGCATGTCCGTATCAAAGTTCTCATCCGTGCCTTCGATATTGCAGAGCATGCATTTGAACGGTGCGCCGAAGCCCAGCTTACCGACATGAAAATTCGGGATGAGATTGTTGATGTTGGAGCGGTATACACCGTAGTTATGCGGCGCATTACCGTCCTCCTCCGGGAACCACCAGCCGTGCTGCGCATGAATCACATCGGGCTTCACGGACACCGTCAGCTTCGCCTTGAGATAGGCCTCGCCGAACTGGTTGTACACACGGCACCATTGCCCATCAACGATGCCAAGCTTCTTGGCCGTCTCGGGATTAATTTCCACGAGCGGATTGGGGTTCAACTCGCGAAGGCGCGGAATCTGGCGATGCTCCGAGTGGAAGAACGCGTAGGTGCGCGCACCAGTCGTGAGCACGAACGGATAGTCTTTCAGGAGCTCCGGCGTGCTGATGGGGCTGAAATCGGGTTCCTCGTAATACGGCAGCGGGTCGTCGCCGAACTGTTGGAAGCCCAGATTGTAGAGCTCGACGCGGCCGGTCGGCGTATTGAAGCCAGGTGCGCCGTCAGGACGCATCAGACCCTTCTCGTACTTGTAGTACTCGTTCTTGCTCTGGATGCACACCTGCTCGCGCAGTTCCTCGAACGTGCGGCTCTTGCCGAAACGCAGGAATTGCAACAGGTCATAGTAGCTATCAAACTCCTCGAAGCGCTTGGGGTTGAGACGCTTGCCGAGGATGTAGAGCAGCTCGAGATCACCGCGGCAATCGCCCTCGTCAACGCATTTGTTCTGCGTGCCGAAGTACAGGGGCGCCGATCCATATGCGGCAGCCACCGTGCTGTCGCGCTCGACGACCGTGGCCAGCGGCAAGACGATGTCGCAGACTGCCTGGATGGACGGCGTCATGAAGCAGTCGAATCCGATGACGAACTCGAGTGAGCGGTTGATGGCCGCTTCCCAACGCTTGGGCTCAGCCGACGTGCAGGCAAGCAGGTTGTTGCCCGCAAAGGCGCCGATGCGCAGAGGATACGGATCGTCGGTCTCCATGCAGCGCAGCGTGAGGTCGGCGTGCGAGTTCTGGCTCATGCCGCAGTATGCCGGGTACTCCTTGAGACCTATCATCTTGGCGCGCAGCTCGTCGTCGTCAAGTGCCATGTAGGGCATGTACTCGTCGTCTTCCTCGGTGTCGGCGTCGAGCGCGACAGCGCCGCCTGTGGTTATCTGACCGCCGGGACGGTCGATGTTACCCGTGATGGCCATGAGGGCGATGATGCACTGCGCCTGCTGCATGCCGTTGGTCTTCTGGTCGGTCGCAAGACCCCACTGGATCGTGGCGGCCTCGGCGTTGGCGTACATGCGCGCCGCTCCGATGATGTCCTCGGCGGGAATGCCGCAGATCTCGGCAGCCTTCTCGGGCGGCATGGTGGCAACACGCTCGGCGAGCTGCTCGAAGCCGTAACACCACTTCTCAACGAACTCATGGTCGTAGAGACCCTCGCGGATTATCACGTCGAGCATCGCCATGGCAATGGCCGTGTCGGTGCCGGGGCGCAATTGCAGGTGATAGGCCGCGCGCGTCGTGAGCCAGTTGACGCGCGAGTCGACCATAATGAGCTTGCTGCCACGCTTCATGAGGTCGATAACCGCGTGACCAAACGCACCGTCCGGATTCGATACCGTGGGCACCTTGCCCCACAGCACGACTGCCTCGGGGATGTGGTACTCGGGATCCTCGTAGCGGCCAGGCAGACAACCCGCGTAGTCCATCTCAGGGTAGACCAAGCCAGCAGACATGGTGCCAGCAGCCAGACGTGGGAAATAACACGCGTACCCTGACTGCGTATAGCAGGCGTTGGGCGTTTGCCACACCATCGCAGTGTAGGTCATGCACGAGACGCCGCCCTCGCGCCCAGTGCCTCCGAAGTTCACGAAGCTTTCCTTGCCGTACTTGCTCGTGATCTCGGTGTAGCGCTTCTCGATGAGATCAAGCGCCTCATCCCAGGTAATCTTCTCCCACGCGTCTGCCTGCCCGCGCTTGTCGCGATCACGCTTCATCGGATGCAGAATGCGGGAGTTGTTGTACTCGTAGTCCTTCAGCGCAATGCAGCGTACGCAGAGGCGCCCCTGGGTGACGGGATGGTTCTCGTCTCCTTCGACCTTGACGAGGCGCCCGTTCTCGTCGGTATAGAGCTTGAGACCACAGCCAACCGGATGACAACCCGGTGGTGACCACACGCAGCTCCTCGTAACGGTTAGCCCCGTGTCCTCATCTGTGAACCTCCAGGGCTTACCCAGGTCGTTCACGTCAGAGAGACTGTCCAGCTTGACAGCTGGCGACGCGGTCTTTCTTAACGCCATGTCCTGCTCCTCTCGCTCGAAATGCACAATGATTCGCCATAACGCAAGCATATGAGCGTGAAGGGGTACCGAAAAGCTATCGCGTGGTGCCGTATGGCTGGACAGACCCGAACGCTGCGGCCAGTTGCGATGAGACCCGTACTCAGAGTACGGATTAGACAACATTTTCCTGCCTCCGAGTACAAGTGTCTACGGATATTTCCAGGTGATAGCTATAATTTTACCGAGAGTCCGTGCGTTCGATTCCGTACCAATCGTACGGAATAAGTGAAATGAGATGGTATGTTCCTGAGCATGGAGATACTGGCAGGCGACCTTGCACAATGGCATGCGTCTGCACATGTGCGCAATGCGGAAGGGAGCAGGCAGATTCGCTATGTGACACCTGCTGGCGCTCTGCCGCTTGATGATGCCACCGCCTTGTATGCCATGCGCGCAAACGAACTTGCAAGTTGCGCGTCCCGGGCTAAGGATGGCACCAACCTATTGTGTGTGGGCATTCCTGATGAAGAAGACCTGCTTGCATGCGAAGCGCTCAACGTCCTGATACTCGATGCGCCGGAAAGTGACTTTGATCGTGCCCTCAAAGACTGCGCCGAGGCCATCGCCTGGTATGCGGACGGCTTTACGAACCTTGCCGATGCTGTTGAGCGTGGCGACGAGGAGGCGATGCGCCGTGCGGCTGCGCTCTTGCGCTATTGTCTGCATGATGAACCGACGCAGGATGCCGATCCGAGCGCCTTGGCCGAGCAACTTAACTTACTGCTGCATCGCAACATAACCTCGTGGCAACTGCTCGAGGACACCATTGCCGATTGGGGTTGGGATCTGCTCGATGAGTACCTTTGCGTAACGAGCACAATTCCCGACGGGGCGTTTCGCTCAATGCTCGCAACCATTCAACCCGAGGCGACGGACAATACACCTGCGCAGGTGTATTTGCCTCAAGAGGAGTATCTAGTCGTCGTCGTGAATCTCACGCATGCCAAGATGGGGTATCGCGAGGCGGCATCCGAGATTGCCGTTCGCCTGCACGCACTCTCAAAAGAAGCGCGCGTTGGGGCGAGCAATCCATTCAGCGAGCTGCAGGATCTCTACTACTACGGCCAGCAGGCCAAGTCAGCCGTGCAGATGAGCATCGCGTTGAGCGCCGACGAGGACGTGTCGATCTTTCACGACCGCTTCCTTGATTTCGTGGCGCTGCATCTACTGGAGACGTGCCCACCGACGACGCTGTTTCCACCAGGGTACAGCCGCCTGCGTAATTACGAGCATGGCCAGGCGCGCACGAGTTCACTGCTGCACTTCCTCGATAGCTATATCGAGCATGACTTCCAGATGAAGCCCACGGTTGCGGCAGAATATTGCTCGCGCACGACAGCATTCGACAAGTTACGCAAGATCAAGCAAATTACGGGCATGGATCTCGATGACCCCAATACGCGCGCAGCGCTGCGCCTGGCAACGCATGCGATACGGCTCTCGAAGATATCGCCTCGTCAGCCGGAGTAGGCGAGGCGAAGCTCCGGTTGAGCGAGGAGATCTCTCGACTCCGCTTCCCTCCGCTCGAAATGACAGCGGGGCTATTTGCGTGCGTTGAACGCCACTGCCTCGAAGCGGACCGTTTCGGTAGTTGGAACGGTCTCGACCACCGTACTCGAGGTGAAGCCGCGATCGGCTTCGACCGAATACAAGTCGACGACCTCGACATCCGCGAATCCCGCGGCCTCCATCTGGCTACGCAGCAGATCTTCGGGGCGTGCCGCTTGGATGCTGTTGCCGATGTTGCGAGCAGCCTCGACTACTGCCTCGTCGCGCGTCACGTCCGACACGATCGTCTCGCAGATAAGCAAGCCACCGGGCTTGAGCACGCGATAAAACTCCTCGAGCGCCTTTTGCTGATCGTAGAGCAGTGTCATAACGTTGTTGATGTAGACGACGTCAACAGTCCCCTCTCCGATGCCAGCCTGCATGAGATCCTCGGGGTAGGCAACCTTGAAGCTCATGTTATTGGCCTTGAGGCCGTTCTTGCGCCACGCCTTCTCGGAATCGACAATGGCCTCCTCGATGTAGCTCGGCGACCAGTCGACGCCGATGACGTGACCCGTACCGCCCACCTTCGCGCTGAACTTGAAACAGCCCTTGCCACGCCTGCACGCCACATCGAGCACGGTCTTGCCCTTGAGCTGCGCAGCATCGGGCAGGGTCATCTTGCTCATGGACGCAAAGCCATACTCGAACTGCTTGCCGCCGTAGTACTCGGCGATCGTCTGGCCACCCGTCGCGGCAGTCTCGCCCGGCTGCATGGCCTCCTCGGCGTTGATGTCGAGCGTACGCACGCGCTCAGCGAGGCTACGGCGATGTTCATCAACCTGGAGCTCGTCATTGTGCGCGTAATACTCCTCATTGCCATAGTGAGCGATGAACTGAGTGGTCGTTTGGCGCGTCGTAATCTCGGCGATCGCAACGAGCATCTCGCGTCCGTTGCCCCAGGCCTCCTCGATGAACTTGATCGCATTGGTCATCTGCGTGTCCGCCGTCTTGACGAGCGGATCGATTGCGTTGACCTCATCGCGGTACGCATCGCTGATGGTCGCGAAGGCATCCTCGCCAGCCACCGTACCCGCAAGTCTGCACTGCTCCACGAGGCGTTTGAGCTTGGCGATGACGAGACCCTCCTTGCGCTCGAAGCTCGGCTTGGCAGTGCCGGAAGCAACCTTGCGCGCCAAGCTCTGCTCGCGCGCCGAGATGACGACTCCAACGGTATCATCCACCGCTGCCCCTTCGAGCAATCTCGGCTTGGCATCGCGCAGGATGTCGCGCAGCTCGATGACGACCTCCTCCTGCTCAAGGGCATGCGCACACGACGTAGAGACTGCATCGAGCATGAGGCCTAGCAACGCCACGCGCTCATCAAACTCGGCACCACGCGCACGGTTAATGATATCGAGTCCCGCCTCACCGGCGAGAATGCTCATGATCTGGTAGTCAGAGCGGTACTTGTCGAAGAGGTTGTAGTACACCGAGAAGCTATCGGCGATGTCGTCGTCGCGCAGGAACTGCCCGATGAGATCGCGGCTGATCGGCTTGCTCATTTCCTCGTAGAGCGCAATGGCCTCGGCCAAATCCTCCCAACCGCGTGCGGTGACGAAGCTCTTGCCACCACCGGGCTTGGACTGCACGAGGTAGAAGCAGTCGGGCTTGGCCTCGAGGAAGGTCGTTACCACCGGATGTATGCCCTTCTGCGTGGCGTAGCGCTTCCATGCGGCATACTCGGGCTCGACTTCGATTTCGCGTAAGCGGTCGAGCGTAACGATGTCGAATTCATGTACCGATTTGTTGTACTCGGGCGGGTTTCCCGCGCAGACGATGATCCAATCATGCGGAATGCGGTGACGGCCAAAGGTCTTGAACTGCAGGAACTGGAGCATCGAAGGATATAGCGTCTCGGAGACGCAGTTGATCTCGTCGAGGAACAGGATGCCCGCATGCAGGCCCGTCTCGCTCATGTAATCGTAGATGGACGAGACGATCTCGCTCATCGTGTACTCGGAGGAGTCGTACTCGAAGCCCTCAAACTCGTTATGCACGATGCGTGGCAGGCCCAGTGCGCTTTGACGCGTGTGATGTGTCATGGAGTACGAAACGATGCCGATCTGAAGTTCCTGGGCAATCTGCTCCATGATGGCGGTCTTGCCAATACCAGGTGCGCCAATGAGGAAGATTGGCCGTTGGCGCGCGGGGTTGATCTTGTACATTCCCGCGTCATCCTTGAGAAGGTAGGCCTCGACGGAGTCCTTGATCTGTTCCTTTGCGTCGGCAATGTTCATGGCCTTGATCCTTTCTTCGAGACCGTCTTATCACGAATGGGCGCGCTCGGCGCTCTTGAATCGGTTGATGCCGTCCTCATCTATCACGACGCGCATGGTCCACGGCGGCACACTTGGCAGATGCGTCTCGCCGTTGTCGATGAAGACGAACGCCACGTCATACGGTGGCATCTTGTCGGGGTAATAGCCCAAACCGTCCGTAAAGTACAAAAGTCCCTGCAAGTTTTCGAGCTCTCCACGGTCTTGCAAGTCGGACACATAATCGAAGACCGGTCTGAAATCGGTGCCGCCGAAGCCCCGCACATAGAAGTTGGCGAGGTACTCCTTGAGCTGCTCAGGGTTCGTGATCTTGGTGTCAGATTGCACGCGCGCATCGCATTGGATGATGTGGATGTTCACCTTGGTACCGAATTCCTCGGAGTTCATGAGAATGTCAAAGGTGTGCTCGATGAAACGCTTGCAAAGATCGCCGCTCACAGACTCGGAGGTATCGATGGCGATGACGAAGTCACGCACGCTCTTCGTCTCCTTGTACTCAAGCGGCTCGACAAGTGGCATATTGCCGTAGAGTTCCAGCCCGTAGGTGTAGAAGATGTAATCGAACTCATCGTCATTGATGCGCATGTCCTCGTGCACTGTCGCGAAACGACGCAGGAAATCGCTGTAGTCGTAGGTCTTGCGGTTGGCGATAGCCAAACTCGAGATGAGATCACGCGCCTCGTCGCCCCATTCCTTGGAGAAGGTCTCGAGGTTCATCTCGATCTGACGACTGATCTCCTCCCACTCCTTTTCCTCGTGAGCATTCTCGTCGTTGACCTGCTGTTCCGTGTCAGTCTCGCTGCTCGAACCCTCAAGCTCGTCATCACTCGTATCGAGCCCCGAGCCATCGACGTTAGAGCTCGCGTCCTCGGCATCGTCGTCTTCGGAAGCCTGCTCGTCATCACCATCATCCTGACCTTCTTGTTTCTGGTCGGAGGAGGGATCGGACTGGCTCATGTCCATATCGCTCGTCGACTGCAGGCTCTGGTCGCTCGTATCCGCCACCTCGTCGGCGTTGTCGTCCTCCTCGCCAATCTCCTCGATATCACCAGGCTTTTCTTCGCCCTCCTGGTCATTGAAGGCTGGCCACGACTCATGGTTGTCGCGTTCGAACAGTGCCTGCATCTCGACGATGTTGCTCTTCGAGTAGCTGAAGTAGCTCGTCCCCTCCGGATTCTTCATGATGCGGTCGAACAGGTGGTAGAGCTTGGCCGGCATGAGCGTGCCCACGGTCTGCCTTACCTGCGAGAGATATTGCTCGCGGTCCGCATCCTGCTCGCTTGTGAAGCGCGTCGCGCACATCTCCATGGCAACGCTTTCGACGATGACGTCGCAGGCTAGCGACCATGCCTCTCGGTTGCGTAGATAGTCGCGATTATACGGATGGCGAAAAATGCAGTGCAGGACCAGGTGCAGGTAATCACGCACCGCCTCGTCGAAGGACTCTTCAAAGCGCGCCAACACGCTGTAAGGTTCAAAATAGATGTTCTTGCCGTCCGTCGAGAGTGGATAGCGGGCATGCGCGTGCACGGGAACGAGCTCCATGCGCCATAACGCAAGGTCGAGAAAGCGGAACTTGAGCATGAGCTGGACGCGACATTCCTCGATGATATCGGTGGCGAGACGCGCAGCCCGATTGAAGCGCTCGGTCTTCTCGTCGGTAATGTGCGCCACGCCGCGTCCCCTTACAAGTCGAAGTCCACGGCGCTTCGTTGGAACAGCCGCCGTTTTATCTCAAGAAGGTATCCCGTCATTGCCGCATCTTGAAGCTTGCCGATGTGGTCAATGACATCAAGCAGATTATCCTTGTTCAGAATCTCCAATTCAAGAAGCTCGTCAATTGCCGTGCGATCGTCATGGCGCGTAATCGCCTCGCACACTTCCTCAAGGTTTTTGGTAAGGACTTGCGTGAGCATAATCTTGTTGGTGCTGCTCATGAGGATGGGATCAGCCAGGCGCTCTATCGCGAGTTTGGCCTGCCCGTATACGTCGAAATCATCGTGCGCACCACTCGTCTTCTTGTCGAATTCGTGCATGTTGACAATCGCGCTGTCGTAGTGCTTGAAAATGCGCGCCAGGTCGACCGAGCTGCTCAGGTTAAACGCAAGCTGGATTTCGTGCGCGCTACGCGGGGCATCCGGAAAGTAGAAATCGAAGCTTGCATGGCCCTCATGGGGCTCGTCCAGATCGATGTGGAAGTGCTCCACAAAGCAATCGAGGCTCAATCCGCGCATGCCGACGTGCCGAATGCGATCGCTTAGAAACAGCTCACGCAGATGACGAGCGCCGCCAAAGGCATAGGGATCGATGGCGCTCACATCCTCGGGAATCCTCACGCTTTCAACGCCATCGGCATAGACGACGACGTGCGAGCCACCCTCATCATGGCGCTCGATGAGCAGCCCGGGGACAGAATAGAAGCGCTCGTTGCCCTCCTCGACGCCGATGCTCGTGAGGGAAGGGGCCTCGTCACCGTTGTGCGCGCCATGCGTGATGAGCGCGGTGTTGCCAAGGCGCTTCAGCTTGCGGGGAATGAAGGCGCGCGAAAGCGAGGTGTCGAGGAAGGCCTCGTCGCCCACCTCCTCGAGCGTCGAGGGAAAGTCGGCGATGGCAAGCTCGTGGCAATCGCGGAAGGCCGCATCCCCGATGCGCAGCAAGCCCTCGGGCAGCGTGACCTTCGTGACGTGCGCATGATGCGCGAAGGCATGCGGCTCGATTTCGATCGTGCCGGGCTGCACCGCGTACTCACGTGCCTTGTCATCGAGCAGATGCACGAAGTGCTTGCCCTCGGGCGTGTTGCGATACAGACCGCCCTCGCGGTCGATTTCGAGAATGCCACCTGCGGCGATGGAAAAGCCCGCATCATCCCCGGAAAAGCCGAGCTTGGTGTCGGCCGCGATGCTATTGCCCAGCGTCTCGAGCGTCGCGGGCACGCGCAAGGTCTCGATACCCGTCCCGGTGAACGCGTCGTCGCCGATGGACACGAGCCCTTCGTCGAGGGTGACCTGGGTGAGCTTGCGGCAGCGGAAGAAGGCGCGCTCGCCGATGGTGCGCAGGTCGCGCGGAGACGTGAAGCTCTCGAGACCCGAATAGGAGAACGCGTAGTCCTCGATCGTGGTGATGGTGTCGGGGAGCTCGACTTCGTAGAGCTCGGAGCGATTCGCAAAGGCCTTCTTCTCGATGACCTGACAACCATCGGGCACGACGTAGCGCTCGCAAGACAGCGCCAGCACTCGCAGGTGCGCACCCTCGTGTGCGAAGATGGCTTGCCCGTCGGTCGTTATGTAGGGGTTCTCGTCATCGATGCGGATGCTCTCGAGCTTGCCCTGGGCAAAGAGACCCGGCGCGAAGTCGTAGGTGGCAAAGCCGATGACGAGTGTGCGCAGCTGACCCTCGTCGAAGATGCTCGAAGTGACGCGCGCGAGCATGCCGGGCAAGACGAGCTCCGCGAGCTCACGACAACCGCGAACCCACGACGAGTCATAGGTCTCGACGTTGCGGGGTAAGACGAGGCGCTCGAGCTTCATGCACGAGCGAAACGCGCAGTTGCCGATCTTCTCGATCTGCGGCGAGCAGATGATCTCGCGCACCGATTCGAGATACGAGCACGCATCGACGGCTAGCTCGGCCACCGGTTTGTCCTCGATGGTGGCGGGAATCTCGAGCGTGGTGGCATCGGTCTTGCAGCCGATGATGCGCACGTACTCGTCATGCACGGTCACGTACTCCCACAGCGTACCGTCATCGAGCATGAGCGCGCGCTCCTCCGAGCACGCAGCCGCATCCTCGCGAACGAGACGCTCGTGTTCGTCGTGGTTGCGCGCGAAGATCTCCTGCATGCGCTCGACTTCCTCGACGCTTCTCAATCCATCGCTCAGAGCCACGACAGCCACTTCCTTGATTCTCGAGAACTCCTCGTCGCCTTCGGCGTCAAGGCCACCAGTCATAACCGGCATTTCCCTACCCCAGCCCATCTCTAGCGAAAATCGCTCATGTCCTTGAGCAGGAAGGCCTGGTAGTCGAAGCCACCGAGCTTCTCGACGTTCACGACGCAGCTCGTGAAGCGCGCCTCCTCGTCCGTCTCGACAATGGGCGCCTGCCCGTCTGCGGCCACGGCGTCGCAGGGCTGGATGGGACGCGCCTCGAGCGTCTCGTAGGTGGGCATGTCCATACCGGCGTTATGCAGCCAGAGCGCGAAGTTCTTGCGATTCGGGGCCGCCTGGACGACGTTTCCGATTGCGCGCGCCTCGGCGATGACCTTCTTGTCGCGCGGTGTCGTGGCGAGCACCGTCTGACACACGAGTTTGCCGCCCGGTACGAGCAGGCGGCCGATGAGCTTGATGACGTACGCCGGATCGTAGAAAAGGTTGAGGGCGCTATTGACATAGACGTAATCGAGGCTGCCCTCCTCGATGCCGATCTGGTCGATCATCTCAGGATACGCGACGACGAATTCCATGTTGCTCTCGGTGAGCTTGTTCTTCTCGACTGCATGAGCCTCACCCTCGCGGGCGCGCTCGATGAAGGGCTTGCGCCAATCGATGCCGATGACGTGACCGGCCGGACCCACGTGATCAGAGAGCTTGTAGGCGCCCTTGCCGCGGCGGCATGCCAAGTCGAGGACGGTCTGATCGTTCAAGCCGCCGGGAACGAACATCTCGCAGCGACTATCGAGGCCACCTGCCTCGGGAAGCTGCGCGTAATATGCCGCAAGATCGTCGAGCGTGAACGCCATAGATGCCTCCTAGAAGAAAAAGGCCCGCGACGCGGGCCCCAGGTTTTTGATGGTGCCGACGAAGAGACTCGAACTCTTGACCCCCGCATTACGAGTGCGGTGCTCTACCAGCTGAGCTACATCGGCCTACGCGTTTCGCGCAGTTGCACAGTCTATCAGACTCATGTGCGTTTGTGGGAACAAACCCGGCAATTGGTAACGAGGAGGTTTTATCAGAATCAAGTGGCTGTCTCGCTTGTAGCAGGCAAATAATTTTCGATTATGTGTAACCGAGAAAAGCAACATGCAGAAAAAATGCGATTATGTGTAATCGGGAGCCAACAGCGTGTAGATAATTTTCGATTGTGTGGGAGCCGCTGCGTATTCATCCCACATAATCGAAAAAAACATGTAATTGAATCCGAACCATCACACATAATCGAAAAAAACGTGCAGCTGATCCCCCGTGATTACACGAAATCACAAAAAACGTCCCTGTTGTCCTTAGTCGCGTTTCTCGAACTCGCGGATGAAGGCGCGCAGCGCCTCGCCACGATGGGAGATAGCATCCTTTTGCTCGGAGGGCACCTCGGCTGTGGTGAGCTTGCCGTCAAAGGCATCGGCATAGAAGAGTGGGTCGTAGCCAAAGCCGTTGTTGCCGCGCTCCTCGTAGCCAATCCTTCCCTCGCAGCTACCGTGCGCCACGATTTCGGAATCGTCCGTATCGACGAAGACGAGCGTGCAGACGAAGCGCGCCGTGCGCTCGTCATCGGGCACGTCTGCCAGCAGTTCGAGCAGCTTGGCGTTGTTGTCGGCATCGGTCGCGTCTTCGCCTGCGAAGCGGCTCGAGAAGACGCCGGGTGCGCCGTCGAGCGCATCGACGACCAGGCCACTGTCGTCGGCAAGTGCGGGAAGCCCCGTGTTATCACGCGCGGCCAACGCCTTGATGCGGGCGTTCCCCTCGAAGTCATCGGCATCTTCGACGGGCTCCGGATACGTGCCGCAGTCCTTGAAGCTCACGAATTCCCATCCCGTGACCGGGGCGAGCATGCGAGAAATCTCCTCGAGCTTATGAGCGTTATTCGTTGCGATAACGACCTTCTTCGTAGCCATGCCTATTCCTCCAAGGCTCTTCTTTGGTCTGCGAGCAGCTCCTCAATGCCAATGGTCGCGACGTCGAGCATCTTGTTGAGCTTGCTGCGATCGAAGGAGCACTGCTCACCCGTGCCCTGGACCTCGATGATCTCGCCACGCGCGTTCATGATGAGGTTGAGGTCGACCTCGGCGCGCGAGTCCTCCTGGTAGTCCAGGTCGAGCAGGATGCGTCCGTCCACCTGGCCAACGCTGATGGCGGCGACTTGGTCGATGATGGGACTCGTCTTGATCTTGCCGGCGTTCTGCCACATCTCGAGCGCGTCGTGCAGCGCGACCCACGCCCCCGTGATGGCCGCCGTGCGCGTACCGCCGTCCGCCTGCAGCACGTCGCAGTCAACGGTGAAGGTGACCTCGCCGCCCAAGCCGGTCATATCGACTGCCGAGCGCAGGCTGCGTCCGATGAGGCGCTCGATCTCCATGCTACGGCCCTTACGCGTAAGGTGCTCGCGCGACGTGCGCTTGGCAGTTGACGCCGGAAGCATTGCGTACTCGGCGGTTATCCAGCCGGCACCGGCGCCTTTGCGCCACGCCTTGACACGCTCCTCGATGCTGACCGCACACAAAACCTTAGTCGCGCCCGTCTCGATGAGGCACGAGCCGGGGACGTTATCGAGAAAGTGCCGCGTGATCTTAGTGGGGCGTTTCTCCTCGGGACCGCGCCCGTAGGAGCGTCCCAAACCGATATTGAACGTCATATTCTCTCCTGTCTAGAGTTCGTTGACACCCACATAGGTAAGGTCCTCGATAGGCTGGCCGAAGATATGCCCACCGATGGTGCGAAAATCGTCCAAATCCTCACCCGTGGTATAGAAACTGCTATGTTGCGGTATCGAGCCGTCGGCCAGATGACCACGATAGGAAAGCGTCTCGACGACCTCCTTGGCTGTCTCCTCCGACGAGGAAATGATGGAGACGTTTTCACCCACGGCTTGCTGAATAAGCGGGGCAAGCACCGGGTAGTGCGTGCAGCCTAGGACAAGCGTGTCGACGCCGGCCTTCTTGATGGGATCGAGATAATCGCGCGCGATCGTCTGGAATGCCGGGCGCAGGTACACGTCACTTGCCTCGGCTGTGAGCCGCTCGATGGGACTATTGGAGCGACGGATACCGTCCTCGACAATTTCGACGAAGCGCGGCGTTGCCGTGGAAAACGCGGTCACTCCCGCATCGAGATTGCGAATCGTGTCCGGATAGATACCCGAATCAATCGTCGCCTGCGTAGCAATGACACCCACGCGGCGGTTGCGCGTCATGCGAACAGCCCCGCGCGCCCCTGGTTCGACCACGCCGATGACCGGCACGTCAAACTCCATCTGAGCAAGCGCGAGTCCGGCCGCCGTTGCCGTATTGCATGCGATGATGATGAGCTTCACATCGTGCTGGGAAAGCCAGCTGCCAATCTGATGCACGAAACCACGCACCTCGCGCAAATCGCGCGGACCATAGGGGCAACGTGCCGTGTCGCCAAAGAAGATGAGCGACTCCTGTGGCAAGCGCTCGTGGACGGCGCGCGCGACGGTGAGACCACCAAAGCCGGAATCGAATATGCCAATCGGGGCGTTGTTCATAACCCCGTTATCTTAGCGCATCAGCTAGCTCATCGATAAGCTCATCGAAGTAGGCAAGCGCCGCCGCCGTCGGCTCGGGCGTAGTCATGTCCACTCCCGCTCCCTTGAGGAGCTCGATGGGCGTTTTGCTTGAGCCGCCGGACAAGAAGCCAAGATAGTCGGCCACGGCGGGAGCGCCCTCATTGAGGATGCGGTTCGACAGCGCAATGGCGGCAGAGAAGCCCGTCGCGTATTGATACACGTAATACTGGTAGTAAAAATGCGGGATACGTGCCCACTCGACGGCAATCTGGTCATCCACGACAATGTCCGGGCCATAGTAGCTGGCGTTTAGTTCGCGGTAGATCTCGCCCAATGCCTCGGCAGTGATGCCCTCGCCTCGGGCGGCGATTTCGTTGAAGGCGAGCTCGAATTCGGCAAACATCGTCTGACGGTACAGCGTACCCTTAAATTGCTCGAGGAAATGATTAAGAATGTAGGCACGTTCGCGTGAATCGGTGCGTGTCTTGAGCAGATGCTGGGTGAGCAGAGCCTCGTTAACCGTCGAAGCGACCTCGGCCACGAAGATCACGTAATCGGAATACACGGCGGGCTGGCCCTTGCAGCTCAGGTACGTGTGGATGGAATGGCCCATCTCGTGGATGAGCGTGAAGACGTCATCGAGCTGCCCCTGGAAGTTCATGAGTATGACCGGATGCATGCCGTAGCCACCGGCAGAATACGCGCCGCTGCGCTTGCCGGGCGTCTCGTAGACGTCGATCCAGCGCTGCGACAGACCCTCGCGCACGATGGCCAGGTAGTCCTCCCCAAGCGGCGCAAGCGCCTCGAGGATGAGGTCGCATGCCTCCTCGTAGGTGAACTCCATGTCGACATCCTCGACGAT
This sequence comes from Coriobacteriia bacterium, assembly GCA_003149935.1. Lineage (NCBI taxonomy): Bacteria > Bacillati > Actinomycetota > Coriobacteriia > Coriobacteriia bacterium. The sequence goes on from QAMH01000009.1 coordinate 52,015, forward strand.
GGGCACGTAAAGGTCGTAGAAGTGCAGCTCGTCGACGCCCAGTACCTGCTTGCGCAGCTCGACGTACTTGTGCATGGGCGCGAAATGCTCGTGCACGCAGGAGATGAGGTTGGTGTAGACCTCGGTGGGCACCTCGTTTTGGTCGAGGCAATACTCGAGTGCCGTGGGATACTTGCGCGCGTCCGTGTAGAACTTGAGCTGCTTTGCCTGCGCTCCCAGCGTCGCGGCTGCCGTGTTGCGGAATTGCGTATACGCTGCATACAGGGAGGTATAGGCCGACTTACGTAGCACGCGGTCATCCGACATCATGAGCGGGACGTAGCTGCCATGGGTAACGGGGTGGGTCTCGCCTTGCGCGTCGATGGCGTCCTCGAACGTGAGGTCGGCATCGTTGAAGAGCGAGAAGATGTGCTCGGGCTGCATGGCCATGTCCTGTGCGCGGGCAAGCAGTTCTTCTTCGGCATCGCCCAGAATGTGGCCGCGCTGGCGGAACACGACGTCAAGCGCGCGGCGATACAGCACGAGGTCCGGACAGCTAGCGTAGAAGCGTTCGATCTGCTCGTCATCGAGCTTCAGAATCTCCGGCGCAAACCAGCTCGTGGCAGACGAGACCTCAGTGTAGACAGAGATAACCTGCGCGGAGTAATCCTGATAGGTGGCATTGCGCGTGTCCTCATCGAGCTTGCGCTGCGCATAGTTCACGAACTTGCCGAGCTCGATGCCCACCTCGTCGCTCAGCCGCAGATAGGCAAGCAGATCCTCGGCCGACTTCGAAACCTTGCCGCGAAATGCAGCGAGCGTGGCCGCATAGCCTTTCGCTTCCTCGAGTGCGACGAGGAACGCCTCGTCACCGGCATAGATGCTGGAAAGATCCCAGCGATAGCGCTCGTCGATTTCATCACGCGATTGATAAGCCATGATTCACCGCTTTCCTAATGTTTTTGGTGTTGCAAGACATTGTAGATATAAAAAGACGAACTATCCCCATACGAAGATAGCTCGTCATCTTCTTGTACTGGTGGAGGTGCGGAGAATCGAACTCCGGTCCACGATAATCCTGCGAAAGGTGTCTCCAAGCTCAGTCGATGTTCAGTAGGAAACCGCCAAGCACATCGACAAGCGAAAACGGTTTCCTGTCGGTTCGGTCTTAGCCCGGGGCATACCGTCTACGTCCCCGGGAGCAACCTCCTTTAAATGATCCCGTGCAGATGCCAGAGGTTTAGCAGCTGGTTGGGAGGGCTGAACCTAAATTAGGCAGCCAGGGCGACAGGCTGAGCCTGCGCACCCTTGAAAGAAACAACTTTGCCAGTTAATTGGCTTTACCCCTGTTTAACGTGGCGAGGAGACCACGGCCTGCTGCCCTTCGCTCAAACTATCCTGTCGAAACCAGTCACCCCCAGTTTCAAACCCTTTTCAAAGTCCACCCGCCTCAAGCGGATTTCCCAGTATACGCCCCGCTTACGAGGACCTCAAGCAACAGGTACGCGACAATGTAATCTAGCAGCACCCGATCTTCAGGCAATGCGGTTTCGCTCGCATCCGCACGCTGCCAAGAATGCATAGTCAGTGACCATCTATAGCGTCTTTGTGCCAAAGATGCGGGTCAGTGACCAGATTATCTGGCATCTTGCCAAAGATGCGAGTCAGTGACCCGGTAACTTGGCACTTTGCAGTCAGGCGCGTTGCTTCTTGGCACATCGCCTCAGCGGTTACGTGCCTTCATGGAGCGGGCGATCTCGCGCTTGGCGTCGCGTTCCTTGATGGAGGCACGCTTGTCGTAGAGCTTCTTGCCCTTGCAGACGCCAACCTCGACCTTCACGCGGCCTTCCTCGGTGAAATACATGGAAAGCGGAATGAGGGAATAGCCTTGCTGTGAGGCCTCTTGCTCGAGCTTGAGGATCTCCTTCTTGTGCAGCAAAAGCTTGCGGCGGCGTTCGGGCTCGACGTTGAAGATGGACCCGTTGCTGTAAGGGGCTATGTGCACGCCGTTGAGCCAGGCCTCGCCTTTGCGGATCGTGATGAAGCAATCGCGCAGCTGCGCCGAGTTCTCTCGTAGCGAGCGTACTTCGGTACCAGTAAGTACGATGCCAGCCTCGACGCGATCCTCGACGAAGTAATCGTGTAGTGCCTTACGGTTCTTGGCGATATATGTCCGTTCCTTTTTCACGTGCCGTCCGCCTGTCATGTTTATCCGTACGTCATGTAAGCCATTCTAGAATACTATCCCCCGTTTACGGCTCAAAACCGCCCGTAAATTGTTTGCGAATCGTTTTATCTCTGCAACAGAATGAGGTTTCTTTATAGTAGGTTCGGTGTCATAGCTTCGCTGCGATTTCGTGTGAGGGGCACGCGCGGCGAGTTTGATTGGAAGATGGAGGTATCTATGCAAGATTCGTTTATCGAGTCGCTTGAGTCGCGTGGTTTGACACGTCGCGCCTTTCTCGGCTTCTGTGGCACGATTGCAGCTGCAATCGGCATTGAAGGCGTAACGGCTGCCGATGTTGCCGAAGCCATCGAGAGCAACTCCCTTATCGGTACGAACGGAGGTTTGGGCCAAGGCGGCCTCGCACCAGTCATCTGGATGGAGCTTGGTTCCTGCACCGGTTGCACCGAGTCTTTTGCCCAGTCTGATAACCCCGATCCGGCAACGCTGCTCCTCGAGTATCTCGCGCTCAACTACGCCGAGACCCTCTCTGCCGCTGCTGGCTACTCCCTCGAGGAAGCTCGCGAGGAGACGATCGAGGCTGCTAAGGGCAAGTACGTCGTCGTCATCGAGGGTGCTGTCATGACCCGCTACGATGGCGAGATTCTGCGCATCGCGGGTGCCCCCACCTGCGCTCCGCACGAGAGCCACCTGCTCCACACCTGCAAGAACGCTGCTGCCGTCATCGCCGCAGGTTCCTGCGCTGTCGACGGTGGTTTCTGCGCGGCATATCCCAACCCGGGCAATGCCGAGGGTATCCAGAAGTACCTCAAGGACAATGGTGTGTCGACTCCCGTCGTCAACCTTCCCTCTTGTCCCGTCAATCCCGCTAACCTGGTTGCAGTCATCGTTCAGTACCTGCTGCTGGGAGCCGAGTCCGTCGTTGCCGGTCTCAACGAGTTCAACATGCCGAGCTCCATGTATGGCCAGACCATCCATGACAACTGCGAGCGTCGCGGCCACTTCGAGAACGGCGAGTTCGTCTACGAGTTCGGCAGCGAAGAAGAGGCCAAGGGCTACTGCCTGTACGCTCTCGGCTGCAAGGGTCCACAGACCAAGGCCAACTGCCCGCAGGTTCGCTGGAACCGTCGCGTGAGCTGGTGCGTCGCCTCTGGTGCTCCCTGCATCGGCTGCTGCAACGGCGACCCGCGCGTCACGGTCCGCAACTGGATCGACGTTGACTCCCCGTTCCTGGGCCGTCTCAAGACCCTCAGGCTCGGCAGCATCGCATTCCAGCCGACCCCGATCGCACTCGGCGTCACCGGTCTTCTGACCGCCGCCCTCGTCGTCCATGGTATCGGCATGAAGGCTACGGGCCGCACCAAGGGCGGTGCTCCGTTCGAGAAGGAGCGCGAGTGGGACGTCAAGCACGGCAAGAAGGAACCCTCCACCGTACCTGTCGTCGAAGAGCAGGTCATCGTTGACATTGAGGAGGGTAAGTAAACATGGCTAAGCATTCTATTATCGATCCGGTTGATCGTATCGAGGGCCACCTGCGCGTCGAGATGGAAGTCGAGAACGGCGTCGTCACTGACGCTTGGGTCTCCGGCGGCCTTTTCCGTGGCCTCGAGCTCATCGCCGAGGGTCGCGATCCCTATGACGCGGCCATGCTCGCCCAGCGCGTCTGCGGCGTCTGCCCTGTCTCGCACTGCCACACCTCCGTTTTCGCGGCTGAGGAGGCCTACGGCATCCAGATTCCCGAGGGCGGCCGTCTGGTCCGCAATCTCATCGAGGGTGCGCAGTTCATGCACAGCCACATCCTGTGGTTCTATCAGCTGAGCGCGCTCGACTACGTCAACCCGCTGCACGCACTTGAGGCTGACGTCAACAAGACCTATGCCCTGTGCGAGACCCTCGGTCTTGCTCAGACCGACTTCGCCGCGCTCAAGGATCGCCTCGCGAAGTTCGCCGAGAATGGCCAGTACTCCTGGCTGTCCGGCGGCTGGTTCATGGAGGGCCTGGCACCCGAAGCCTACAAGCTTCCGGCCGAGGTCGACCTCATCGCCACGGCGCACTACATCGAGGCCATCGACATGCAGGCAACTGCCGACGAGATCTCCGCGATCATCGGTGGCAAGATGCCGCACGTTCAGACCTCGATTCCCGGTGGCACCGCCTGGTACCCGAGCGTCGAGAAGCTCGATGACATCCTGTTCCGTGCCAAGAAGCTCAAGGACTGGGTCGACAACGTCATGATCCCCGACGCCATCGCCATCGCGAGCGTCTACCTCAATGACGTCGCCACCATCGGTAACAACAAGCATGGCAACTTCATGGCCTACGGCGTCTTCGACCGTCCGTCGCGTGAGCTCGAAGACCGTTTCTTCCCCGCGGGCATCGTCCGCATGAAGAGCGGCGCTCCGGTTCTCGAGCCGTTCGATGGTGCCTACATCACCGAGGGCACGACGCATGCCTACTACAAGGACAGCGGCGAGCCGCTGCATCCCACGGTTGGCGTAACCGAGCTCCCCGAGACCTTCCCCGGCTACTACAAGAACGAGGCCGAGGAAATCGTCAACGACAAGTACACCTGGTCCAAGGCTCCTCGCTACGACGGTGAGCCCATGGAGGTTGGCCCGCTCGCTCGCGTGCTCGTCTCCTACATGAGCGGCAACCCGGAGATCATCGCCGGCGTCAACACCGTTCTCGCTGGCCTCAACCTTCCGCTGACCCCGGCCAGCATCATGGGCCTCAACTCCGCGCTTGGCCGCCTGGCCGCCCGCCCCGTCGAGGCTTCCGCTGTCGCTGGCTACATGATCGACTGGTGCGGCGAGCTCGTCGAGCTCCTCGGCCTCATCGAGGCCGGCGCCGTCGAGGGCAACCCCTGGTTCGCCGAGCGTGTCCGTGACACGGGCCTGGGCGAGGGCTTCTGGGAGGCTCCGCGTGGCGCTCTCTACCACACCGAGACCCTCTCCGGCAATACGATCACGCACTATCAGGAGGTCGTCCCCACCACGTGGAACATCTCCCCGCGTGACGAGTACGGCGTGCCTGGCACCATCGAGCAGGGCCTCATCGGCACCCCTGTTGCCAACATCGAGGCTCCGATCAACGCCCTGCGCATCGTCCACGGATATGACCCGTGCGTTGCCTGCGCGGTCCATATCGTCGAGCCCAAGACGGGTCGCGAGTTCAAGATGCACACGAGTCCTTGGGGAGGTCGATAATCATGGCACATCTCGTACACTATCCTGAGGCACATCCGTTCGTCTTCCGCTTTACCCACTGGGTCAACCTCATCTGCATGCTTCTCCTTATCCTCTCGGGTATCGAGATTCACTACCCGGTTGTTCCCGGCCTGATGGGCATGGCTCGTGGCGTGCACATGTTCTGCGCGTTTGTGATCCTCATCAACCTCATCTTCCGTATTGTCGCCGCTGGCTTCATCAAGTCCGCTCCGGCTTACGGCACCCGTGAGACCAAGCTGGATATGTACACGTTCTTCCCGCAGAAGGACAACCGCCACCAGCTCTGGCCGTGGATCAAGTACTATCTCTTCTTCAAGAAGGACCATCCCCTGGGTGGCAAGTACGGCGTACCGCAGAAGCTGTCCTACATCCTCATCGCTGTAGCTCTCCTCTTCATGGGCTACACGGGCTTCTGCCTGTGGGTTCCGACGATGAACATCCCGTTCTTCGCTGGCTTCACTGCGCTCGTCGGTGGTCTGATGAAGGTGCGCGTCATCCACTACTTCATGATGTTCTTCTTCATCTGCTTCACGCTCATCCACATCTACCTCGCCAACATCGAGGGTATCGATCCGACCAAGGTCATGCTGCTTGGTTCCAAGCCGCATGGTGGTCTGACCTACAGCCTGGAGACCATGAACGTCTCCGGTTACGATCCCATGGACGAGGAGATCATCGTCATGGAGGACAAGGTGGTCCTCGAGAAGGAGTAAGCGCTTCTCCACAAGATGACGACCGGGGCCCGCGGGAAATCCTGCGGGCCCCTTCCTTTTTCGAAGCGTGCGCATTTCTGGCGGATGTCTAGCGACGAAAAGCGATTGCAAGCGCAGAAATCGCGAAAGTCTAGGATTTAAACGCTTGAACCCTAGACTTTCCTCATAAATGCGCACGCAGGTAAGCCAAATCCTAGAGATTCGCGAAAAGTGCGCAACGCAGAGCAACAAGGCTAGACATCCGCCAGAAACGCGCATCCCTTCGCATGGGCAGCGGTAACAGCGAGCATCTCGTTGGTGATAAGATTGTGCCCATGCAAAAACACGACAACATCACGCTCATTGGCATGCCCGGTGCTGGCAAAAGCACGCTCGGCGTTGTGCTCGCCAAGAAGCTCGGGTATCGCTTTGTCGATACCGACCTGCTCATCCAGGAAGGCGAGGGCATGTTGCTCTCGGAGATACTGGAAGCACGCGGCACTGAAGGCTTCATTGCCTGCGAGAACGAGTTGCTCGCGAATCTCTCGTGCGCTCGCCACGTCATCGCGACAGGCGGCTCGGCCGTGTATGGTACCGACGCCGTTGCAAACCTGAAGTCGCTGGGAACCGTCGTCTTCCTCGACTTGAGCCTCGACGAAATCTCCCGTCGGCTTTCACCCGACCTACTCGACCGTGGGGTCGTCATCCACCAGGGAAGCACGCTCGCTGACCTCTACGCAGAGCGTCATCCGCTCTATGTGCAGGCAGCTGATCTCACCGTAAAGCTCGACGGTCTCAGTACGCTCGAATCGGTCGAAAAGCTCACGGCAGAGCTTGCGTTGTACCTGCAAGCATAACGAAGGAGACATTGTGGAAGATATCAAGCAGATGGTCGTCTGCGTGGGAAACATGCTCATGCTCGACGAGGGTTTTGGCTCGCACATGGCCAAGGTACTGACTAATTACGATGTCGCCCGAGAAGCCTTCGATGATGCCCATGCCCGGACGCTTGTCGAAACCTTTCGCGAATACGATGCCCATGACGACGACGGAGCTGACGAACGCATCCCCGTCATGGATGCTGGCACCATGGGCATGGGGCTCATCCCGTACATTCGTGATTTCGACCGCCTGGTCATCGTAGATGCCGTGGATTGCGGACCCGATGCGGCTCCCGGCACCTGTTACACCTTCACACCCGAGGATATGGCAGCCTATAGCATCATGCACTCGCTGCACGACATGCGCGTCTCGGACGTGCTCAATAACGCACGTCTGGCTGGGCATGACTGTGACATCCGCTGCGTGGGCGTGCAGAAGAAGGACATCTGCCCACGAGATTTCACCATCGACCTTACCCCCGAGGTGAAGGCGGCCGTGCCCTACGCGGTCGATGCGGTGCTCGAGCTACTGGAAATCAGCCTGTAGGTGCTGAGATTTCTCGACTCCGCTACGCTCCGCTCGAAATGACAAGAACGAGCGCTCAGTTGAAAGACACAAAAAAGGGGCTCGCAACAAGAAGGCCCGCAGATGCGGGCCTTCTTGTTGCATATATGTCTCTCGAAACTTAGCGCTTGGAGAACTGCGGACGCTTGCGAGCCTTCTTGAGACCGTACTTCTTGCGCTCGACCATACGCGGATCGCGCGTGAGGAAGCCAGCCTTCTTGAGCTCGGCACGATAGTCGCCAGCCTCAAGCAGCGCACGGGCGATGCCGTGACGCAGAGCACCAGCCTGACCGGAGATGCCGCCACCATTGAGCGTGGCAATGACGTCGAAATGCTTGACCGTACCCGTCACGGTGAAGGGAGTCATCGCATACTCGACGAGCGCCTTGCGGCCGAAGTAATCCTCGGCGTCGCGCTTGTTAACGGTGACCTTACCGGTGCCGGGGACGAGACGAACGCGCGCGATGGCGTTCTTGCGGCGACCGGTGCCATAGTAGATGGCTTCTTTCTTGGTATCTGCCATGGGTTATGCCTCCAGGTCAATCTTGCGGGGATTCTGCGCCTGATGCGGATGCTCGGGGCCTACATAGACCTTGAGCTTCTTAGCCATCTGACGTCCGAGCGTGTTCTTGGGGAGCATGCCCTTGACGGCGTGCTCGATGACGCGCTCGGGATGCTTCTCCATTGCCTCCTGGAAGGTCTCCTGACGCACGCCGCCGGGATAGCCCGTGATGCGGGTGTACACCTTATCGGTGACCTTGGCGCCAGTCACTTTGATCTTGTCGCAGTTGATGACGACAACGAAGTCGCCCGTGTCAACGTGCGGCGTGTACGTCGGCTTGTTCTTGCCGCGCAGAATCTGCGCAACGGCGGAAGCAAGACGACCAAGGGTCATGTCGGTCGCATCGACCAGAAGCCACTCGCGCTGGACTTCGCCGGGCTTCGCATAGTAGGTCTTCACGTGTGTTCCTCCAACTAAACTACCATGTTGTTCAATCACAGAGTTTCACGGGGCTCTGAAAGCGAACCCGTTAAGAATACTCGTGGTGCGACACGAAAGCAATAAAAATATGCTAAGTGGATGGTGCTTTTTACCCTCTAGAGCTTGTCCTCAGACTGACGCTCCGTCATCTCCTCCTCTTCGGAGACGACAAGATTGGGATCGACATCGTCGACAAACGGCGACGCATCTGCATCCTTCGCGTCGTCACCCGCCTCAAGCGCAGCCTCGGGATGCTCCGCATCTTCTTCCGCGGCGATAATGCCAGCCGCCGCCTCCTCGGGCTCGGCCAACTCGGGATCGACAACGTCGACGTGCGTTGCCTCATCGCTCACGTTGTCATCAGCCGCATCGGATGCAGGCAGCTCGGGCTCGGCGTCAAGTGCCTCGGCGACCACCACGGGATTGAGCGCCGCAGGAACCTCAGGCGCAGCTGCAGAAGCTGGTTGCGGAGTAGCGACGTTCACGGGTTCGCCCGTGGGCGGAGCGGGCATATCGCCAGATGCAGCCGGAGCATGGGGCGGATGGGGCGCATCGGGCTGTCCACCGGCAACCTCAAAGGGCAGCGGGTCATCCTTCGTACCCCAAGCAGACACGTCAAACTGACGCGTCCAGTAACCTACCGCCCTGGCAACGAGCAGTTCTATAAATGCGCTGTACACAAACCAGACGTAGGAAAGGACGAGGACAACGGGGAACATCGTCATGATGAGGGTCAGGACATAGCCGAACATCGCCGAGTCAGAGTACATGCCGTTACTCGACATGAAAATGAGCGGTGCAACGGTAGCACCGAGCACGGCCACCACGATGATGAGAGCAACGATGCCGATGATGATGCCACCGACAAGGTCGAAGAGAATCGCCATGCCGAAGATGCGCATGAGGCCGCCGAAGTCCTTTTTGATCATGGTCCAGATCTTGCCGAATTGCAGGCCCGTACCCAGGCGATCGTACATGGTCATGCGGATGGTGCCCACCCAGATCATGACGCTGGCAAAGACGGTGAGTACGATACCGGCAACGTAGAGAATCCAGCCGATGCCAGCAAAGACGAAGTTGCCCGGCGTGACGACCATGTAGCGGCCCGTTGCCGTGTAGATACCGGTCTCCATGCCCATCGAGCTAAACCAGCCGCCGATTGACAAGACGATGCCCGGAATGATGGTCATCACGATTGCGATGACGAGCGCAAACCAGCCCCAACGCAGCATCTTGCTACCCGGACGACCGTAAATCTTCTTGGGCATGGGCGATTCGACACCCCATGCCGCCTTGTGTGCCCACTCCCAGGCGTACCCATAGACAGTCATCTGGCCGAATATGGGGATAAACGAGATGAGGCCGAGCAGACAGATCTTGCCAAACCAGCCCTTCGATGACTTGATGTCACCATAGCTCGTACGGAAATACTTCCCGCTGTAGTTCGTCTGATCCATAATTTCCTCCGTTTAAACGGTTATGAGATTAGTCTTTGCTTCATAGTATCATGAGCTGCGTCTTCAAGAGCATCATCAAGACGAGAAAGCTGCACCCCGGGATATCTGCGTTGCAGCGCAAGCTCGATGAGCGCATCTGCCACACGTGGATTTTTGGGCAGAAGCGGGCCATGGCTGTAGGTCGCAATGACATTGCGGTAGCGTAGGCCCTCGGTGCCGTCCTCGCCATTGTTGCCGAAACCCTTCACCACCGTGCCGAGCGCTCGTGCCCCCTCGCGCAGATGCGTGCGGCCTGCATGGTTCTCGAACCCGACGACCACGGGCGCGCCCTCGATGGCGTCTGCCGTGAAGACGATGTTGCCGATGAGACGCGTATCACCCGCCTCGGTATACATGGGCAGCGCGCCGATATAGGAAGCCTCGTGGCCTTCGTGATCGACATAATACTCGCCGAGAATCTGGTAACCGCCACATATGGCGAGTACGGGGACATCGTTCTCGATGGCCCGCTGCAAACGCGAGGCCTTAGAGCCGGCAACTCCCACGCCCAGATCTGCCAACAGCGTGCGCTGGTCAAAGTCCTGGCCACCCCCGATAAAGAAGAGGTCGATATCCTCGAAATCCGCATCCTGGCCTGCGCCCAGGTCAACCACCTGCGCATCGATGTCACGCCATTCGCAGCGCTTGGTGAGCGCAATTGTGTTGCCACGGTCTCCGTAGAGATTGAGCAGGTCGGGGTAGAGATGTCCGATCGTGATGTGCATGCGCCCGTCAGTCACTGCCTAGCCCTCCCAGAATCCCGCGAGGCCCAGAACGCTTGCCGCTTTCGCGCGAAAGCCGAGCATCGCCGAGTAGTTGGCGACGACCGTCACCGCATGGTCCATGCGATTAAGCTCCTCGATGAGCTCGCCATAATCGTGGATGATGCGGATGCCGGAGGCGGGCATCCCCGCATACTTGAGGCGCAGCGCCATGTCCTCGGCGCGGTCGCCACTGCAGATGGTCTCGGACTTGCGTGCGCAGATCGCCTCCCAGCCGGCATCGTAAATCCACGAGACATCCGTCCCGTCGCATTCCTGGTCATTGAGTATGCATACGAGACCCATACCCTCGTCGGTCTCGTTGAGCAGCAGGTTGATAATCTGATTGCAGCCTGCCGGATTCTTCATGAGCATGAGACGCACCTTGGTGCCGTTGATGTCGAGGACCTCCGAGCGACCGAAACCGTGCTTGAATTTGCCAAGCGCCTCGAAGGCCTGCTCCTTGGAAAAACCAAACGCCAAAAGACCAGCCACGACGCATGCACAATTGTAGATATCGTAGCTTGCAGGCACATCGACCGGCACCGCCGAGCTTACGCCGTCAACGCTGATCTCGAGCACGCAGCTATCGCTGTGTCGCTCGAGGATCTTTTCCACCGCGACTGCGGGAACGGGACGAGCATAGCCGCAAGCCGGGCAGCGAAATCCGCCCAGATGTGCAAACGTGACATAGTCGTAGGCATATTCGGCACCGCACATGATGCAGTGCGTCGCATCCGAAAGGTCGGCTACGCGCTCGGGGTAAATCTCGCAGCTCACGCCATAGAAAATGACATCGTTATCAACCTTGTCGGCAATCGAGGCAACCATCGAGTCATCTGCGTTGAGGCACAGCGTCGCATGCGGAGAATTCGTCACGCCCGCCATGATGTTCTCGAGCGTGTGAGTGACCTCGCCGTAGCGGTCGAGCTGGTCACGGAAGACGTTCGTGACCACGAGCACGGCCGGGTCAAGCTGCTTGCACACGCGCCGCAACGCGCCCTCATCGCACTCGATGGCGGCAAGCTTGTAGCGTGGCTTGCCCGTGATGCTCGAACGGATCGCAAACTCCGTCGTGATGCCCTGGATGAGGTTTGCGCCACTACGGTTATAGAACGCTTGCTCGCCCATGTTCTCGAGTGCCTGGGCAACGATATGCGTGGACGTCGTCTTGCCGTTGGTTCCCGTGATCACGATGGTGCGCACGCCACGACTCAGGCGGTGCAGATATTCGGGATCAATCTTGAGGGCAAGCTTACCGGGCAGCGAGGTGCCACCACGTCCGAGCAGGCGTAGCATATGGTACGTCGCCTTGCAGACGAGCGCCGCACAGACCGTCCTGGCACTCATGAGCTAGTCCTCGTCCACCGTGTCCTGGCTTGCGCCTTCGGCACGCTCGAGGAGACGCGCGATGCGCTCGGTGTAAACGGGGTCCTCGATGCCCGCGAGAGCGACATCCACGGTGGGAGCCGCATCCCAAAGTTGCTCAAGACGGTAGTAATCACGCGGACCAGGCTGGAAGATATGCACGACGATAGGACCGTAGTCCATGAGCACCCACTCGCTCTCGTCGAGGCCCTCGATGCTCACCGGCTTGATGCCGAAATCCTTGAAAAGCTGCTCCTCGACTTCCTCGGCAATCGCATCGACGCGACGATTATTGGCTGCCGTGCAGATTACGAAATAGTCGGTGACATTGAGAAGGTCTGACACATCCTGGATGACTATGTCGGTGCCCTTCTTCTCGTCGATGGCGCGCGCGGCAACGAGTGCCTGCTCCTTGAATGCGCTGTGCTCGGTCAACGTGCCCCCTTTACGGACATGCAAGTTTGCTTGCGTTAATGATAGCGAATTGTATTACAAGACGACGTCGGGGTCGCCCTGACGCGACTTGTCGATGGAATGATGGCGCTCGACCAGGCTGTTCCAGATGTCGAGAGCAACCGGGTCAATGAAACGCTTGCGCTCGATGAGCGACACCATCGTCGTTGCATAGGCCTCGAAATACAGCTCGTCGAGCGATGCCTCGCCTACCATCTTGCGTAGCCGCTTGATCTGCGGGCGTCCCTTCGTCTTTCGAAGCGGCTCAATCATATCGGCCGTGAAGATGATGATATCCAGATCGCTCATTTCGAAATCACCCAGCGTATGCTTGTGAATGGCGCTGATGATATCATCGCTGAGCTCGGGGAACTCGCGCTTGACGGCGGCAGCGCCCGTGAAAGAGTGCAAGACCGGATACAGGTACTCGATGTTTGCGGGACGTTCGATGCCCAGCTCGTCAAGACGCGCCGGTAATTCGTCATCGGTCAGCAGCTTGTCCCAATCATGCAACAGCCCCGCGATGCGAGCATCGAATTCGTTGGCTCCGTATATACATGCAAGCTTGGCAGCGCACTCGGAAACCGAATGAACGTGCTCGAGACGCTTGCCCGACAAGCGCTTGTCCACTGCCTTGGTCACGCGCTTCAGTAGTTTCTTGTCTTCCTTCACGTTCGAAAACCTTCTCTCTCGATGTGCCAGCCGGGCGGGATGAGGTAGATGCCGCCGGGGACCAGACAAAACTCGCCGGGTAGAATTGTCTGGTTTCCGGTCAATCGTTTCACATCAGACATTCCGGTACAGCTCCGTCCGCGCGATATATGCCCCGACGGGCGCCGGGATCATGTCGCTCACGTCCCTGCCACATGCCATGTCCTCGCGTAACTGGGTCGAGGACACGTCAATCTGCGGAACGTCGAGATACATGACATCGAAGTCGACGGGGCTTGTCCCAAGGGCCTCGCGCACGCGCTCAGTGGATTGCCCCGGGCGCTTCGCCACGACGATGGTGCACAGCCGCGCGACATCATCGGCTCGCTTCCAGCCTGGCAAGGTAATTGCCGAATCGGTGCCCATGATGAAGAAGAGCCGCGCACCCTCATAGCGCTGTGCCAGCTCTTCGAGCGTGTCAGCCGTATAGGTGATGCCCCCGCGTTCGACTTCGCAGAGGTCAAGCGCAAAGAGCGAGTCATCCGCAATCGCGAGCGCGACCATGTCGGCACGCTGCGATGCGGGCGTAACCTCTTGATCCTGCTTGAAATGAGGATTACCCGCCGGAATGAAAAGCACGCGGCTGAGCTCAAGTTGCTCGGCAGCGCTGCGCGCGATGACGAGATGCCCATTGTGCACCGGATCGAAGGTGCCACCCATAATGCCTATGCGTGCGTCTTTCTCCACACCCTAGCCTCGAATCTGGCCCTCACCGCTCACGAGATACTTGACCGATGTAAGCGCAGCCGCACCCATGGGTCCGCGTGCGTGAAGCTTCTGGGTGCTGATGCCAATCTCGGCGCCTAGCCCGAACTCGCCACCGTCGGTAAAGCGCGTCGAGGCGTTGGCATAGACAACAGCCGCATCGACCTGACGCTGAAACGCGTCAACGGCACTCACGTCCTGAGAGATGATGCTCTCCGAGTGGCCCGTGCCATATGCGTTGATATGTGCAATCGCCTCCTCGACACCGGTGACGCACTTGACGCTGATCTCCATGTCGAGGTACTCGGTGCCCCAATCCTCCTCGGTCGCGGCAGTGGTTTCGATGCCGTGCGCGGAAGCAATGGCAGCGGCAGGAGCATCGGCGTGGATGACGACGCCTGCGCGGGCAAGTGCCATAAGCAACGTGGGCAGGAAGATCTCGGCGACCTCTTCGTCGATGAGGATGCTCTCGCAGGCATTGCAGACACCGGGGCGCTGCGTCTTCGCGTTCATGATGATAGGCTCGACATAGGCGGGGTCGGCCTGCTTGTGAATGTAGACGTGACAATTACCCGTGCCCGTCTCGATGACGGGAACGGTCGCGTTCTTCACGCAGTGCTGGATAAGGCCGGCGCCACCACGCGGAATGAGCACGTCGACCAAACCGGCGAGACTCATGAGCTCATCGGTTGCCTCGCGGCCAGGGTCCTCGATGCTCTGGATGCAGTCAACGGGCAGGCCGGCACTGGCTGCCGCCTCCGCAAGAATGTGCGAGATGGTAAGGCAGGAGCGCTGTGCCAAGCTACCACCACGCAGAATGCAGGCATTGCCCGTCTTGATGCATAGGCCAGCGGCATCGGCAGTGACGTTGGGGCGTGCCTCGTAGATCATCGCGACGACTCCAAGCGGCACGCGATACTTGATCATGCGCAGTCCGTTATAGAGCTCGCTTCCCTCGAGGACTTCGCCGAGCACCTCAGGCTGTGCAGCAACCTGTCGCAAACCGTCGGCAATGCCGTCGATGCGTTCATGTGAGAGCATGAGGCGATCAAGCAATGGACCGGGCGTACCCTTCTCACGTGCAGCGTTCATATCGGCTTCGTTCGCCTCGAGAATCTGCGCCGTCTGCGCAATAAGCGCATCGGCCATCTTGTTGAGCGCGTCGCAGCGTTGCGATGAGCTCGTCTGTGCCAGCTCGCGCGATGCGATGCGTGCCTTTTTCGCCTTTTCCAGTGCCTCGCCCATGTGCCGTGCCCTTTCTCCTGCAGTCCCTTGCTCTTGCGTTCCAGCCATTATACGGGAGCGTCAGCTCTCTTCCTCGTCAATCATTG
Source organism: Coriobacteriia bacterium (assembly GCA_003149935.1). Classification (NCBI taxonomy): domain Bacteria; kingdom Bacillati; phylum Actinomycetota; class Coriobacteriia; species Coriobacteriia bacterium. The sequence goes on from QAMH01000009.1 coordinate 67,351, forward strand.
CCGCAATGCGCCGCATGCGATGATAGACCGCGCTCTTCGACAGCGGCGGATCAGCAAGCTCGCCAAGTTCCTTGACCGAAGCATCGGGATGCTTGATACGCAGCAGGGCAACCTCGCGCAACGATGCGGGAATCGCCTCGATGCCCTTCTGGCCCACGAGGCGTCGTATGCACTCGATTTGCCGCAACGAGGCCTTCGTGGCCTTGACCTGGTTGGCGATCTCGGCGTTGACACGACGGTTCGTGTCGTTTCTCACCGACTTGATGACACGCGCGTTCTCGATGGTGAGCGCGCCTTGATGAGCCCCCACAAACGCGAGGAAGGCGATAATCTGCTCGATGCCCTTGATGTAGATTGCGTACATGTTGTGACGGCGAATGTAGCGTGCCTTGATGCCATGCTCGCGCATGAGCTCAAGACAAGCCGCAATCAGCTCCTCAGACGGCCCCGCAAGCTCGAAGTGAAAGGCACCGCGCGGATCGGCAATGTAGCCGCCGCCAAGAAAAGCGCCCCGCAGGTAGGCGCCGGCGCAGCAGGCGTCTTCGACAAGCTCGGGACGTATGCCGCCCTCGAAGCCCTCATCGCCGAGAATGCCCATGTCGCGCAGGGCATCGGTGAGTCCAGCCTGCGGCGGTACGGTGATGAGGTAGTTGTGCGTCTTGTGCAAAATGCTGCGGCGCACGGTGAGATTGGTGGCGAGCTCGTAAACGCTATGGAGCAACCGAATCGCCGTGCGGGCAACGCTCGCCGTCTCAGTCGCAAGCTCGAGGCGCGGACCCTCCCCGCTGATGGAAAGCGTGCCCTCGATGCGGATGAGTGCGGAGAGCTCGGCGCGATCGCAGCGCGGGCACGTAGGTTCGATGCGGGACAGCTCGTCTTTCACCTCTGACGTGAATGACACGCTGCCAGCACCTCCTGAAACGCCTTGGCAAGCTTCTCGCGGTCGTGCCAGGTGGGACGTACCGGATCGACCAGATCACGCACCATGGGTTGCACGCCAAGCTCCATGACCCTTCCTACCGTCTCGTTGCTCGCCTCCACATGGGCGAGCTTGCCGGCCCTGCGCCCCTTCGTGTACTTGCGTGCATCGGAGTAATCGGTGATGGCGGGAAAGACGCCGCTCGCCATTGGGCTCGTCTCGGAATTGCGATGGATGAGCGCGATGTCGAGCAGGCCGCGCATGCCGTGACGAAGAAGCGCATCGACATAGTCGTAGCAGTTCATGCCCCAGGTCTCGCCTTGCATGTCGGCAAGCGAGCACACGAAGAGCGTGCAGGCCGGATCGTTCTCGCGGTCATGAGCCTCGCGGATTGCGTCGATGACGCCGGGGACGAGCAGGTTGGGGATGATCGAGGTGAACAACGAGCCTGGGCCGAGCACGATGAAGTTGGCTTCTCGGATGACGCGCAGCGCCGAAGGATATGCTTGCGCATCGGCGGGATGCAACGAAACGTAGCGCATGCTGCAATCGGCATCGCTTATGACGGCCTGGCCTTCGAGCTCGGTGCCATCGTTGGTGAGACCGTAAAGGCTCACATCATGCAGCGTTGAGGGATACACGTGGCCACGCGCTTCGATGAGTCCCTCGCACACGCGAATGGCATCAGGGAAGGAATTGGTCTCATCTGCGATGGCCGTGAGAATGAGGTTTCCGAGCGAGTGATTGTCGAGATAGTCAAAGCGATGGCGAAACGCACGTGCGAGTATGCCCTCGTAGTTGGCCGACATCGCGCTGATGCACTTGCGGATATCGCCCGGCGGTATCACACCGCCACGTTCACGCAGGATGCCCGTCGAGCCACCATCATCGACCATGGCGACGACCGAGGAGACCTTGCAGCCCATGTCGAGCAGCGTGCGGATGGAAGCGGGTGCGCCCGTGCCACCACCTATGACGACGGCATTTGTTCGATTCATGGGACCTCCTAGTTGACCTCGGCAAGCGCCAGGTCACGATGAGCGGTGTTGACGTGGAAGCCCGCCTGCGAGAGATGCTGACCAGTCATGATAGCAAGCGCAACGCTGCGATGCTGGCCCCCCGTGCAGCCCACACCGATGGTGAGGTACTGCTTGCCCTCCTGGATGTAGCCGGGAATGATCTCGTCGAGCAAGGCGTACCAGCGCTCGAGAAAACGCTTGGTCTCGGGCTGTTCGAGTACGAACTCGGAGACCTCACGATCGAGACCCGTCTTGGTGCGCAGCTCCTTGTCGTAGTACGGATTGGGAAGAAAGCGTACGTCGATGACGATATCGGCATCGATGGGTGCGCCGTGTTTGAAGCCGAAGGAGTAGACCGAGATATGCATCTCGTCGATATCGTTCTCGGACGCAAAGAGCGCACGAATCTTTGCACGCGTCTCCTGAGGGCGCGTGACGCTTGTGTCGAGTACGTAATCGGCTTGCGTGCGCGCCTCATCGAGCAGCTCTCGTTCCTTGCGAATGCCGTCGAGAATTGACATGTCGCCCTCGCAAAGGGGATGACGACGTCGCGTCGCCTTATAACGATTCAACAGTTGCTCATCTGTCGAATCGAGGAAGAGCACCTTGGTGGTGATTCCCATCTCGTCAAGCTTGTCGAGTTCGCGGGCTAGCTCGGGAAAGAACTCCTTGGCGCGCAAATCGCAGACAACGGCAAGCTTACGCGAGGAACCAACGTTGAGACCGGCGAGGCTCACAAGGTTGAGAAGCAGCGAAGGCGGCAGGTTGTCGATGCAGAAATAACCAAGGTCCTCGAAGGTGTGCATGGCCTCGGTGCGGCCTGCGCCGGACATGCCGGTAATGACGATGAGGTCGGGACCAAGCGTCGAAGGGCTAGGCTCCTCGACAGCGTCTTGCTGAGCCATGAGACTCCCCTTTATCGAAATTGCAGGAGCTCACAGTATACCGCGAGTGAGTGGCTTCATGTCATCTCGACCGAAGGTGCGCAGGCACCCCCCCCCTGTCATCTCGACCGAGCGAAGCGAGTGGAGAGATCTCGGTTTTCTTTGCGGCGGGAAGATCGAGATTTCTCGACTTCGCTCACTGCGTTCGCTCCGCTCGAAATGACAAGGGAGGCATTGGCGTGTCCTCGCTCGAAATGACAAGGGAGGGCGTCCGTGCGTCTCCGCTCGAAATGACAAGGGAGGGACGGAATCACGCCCCATGCTCGGCATCGAAGTCGAGGATGACCGCGTAGAGGTCTTCGGCAACCTGCTTGGGAATGCCGGGTACGGCTTCGATCTCCTCGAGACTCGCCTCGCGCATGCGCTTGACGCTGCCAAAGTGCTTGAGAAGCTGCTTGCGCCGTTTAGGGCCCAGGCCGGGAACATCGTCGAGGATGGAGGCAACCATGCCCTTGTCGCGTAGCTCGCGGTGGAAGGTGATCGCAAAACGGTGCGCCTCGTCGCGCACGTGCTTGACGAGGTAGAGCGAGGGGCTTCCGCTGGGCAGCACGACGGGACCCGTATCATCCCAAGGCACGTAGAGTTCCTCGTCCTTCTTGGCCAGACCCGCCATGGGAATGTCGAGACCGAGCTCGGAGAGCTCGTTAATGGCAGCCGTGAGCTGCGGCTTGCCGCCGTCGAGGATGAGCAGGTCGGGCCGTGAGCCAAAGCGCTCGTCAGCCATGCGCTCGGGTGCATAGCGACGACGCAGCACCTCGCTCATCATCGCAAAGTCGTTGGCCTCGCCGTATTCCTTGCGAATCTTGAAACGACGGTACTGCGACTTATCGGGCTTGCCATTGGTGAAGACGACCATCGACGCGACGGAATAGTTGCCATGAATGGTCGAAATGTCGAAGCATTCGATGCGCATGGGCGGTTCGGGCAACGCGAGCGCGCTTTCGAGCTGCAGCAACGCAAGATCGAGACGTTCCTCGTCGTAACGGGTGCGCATCTTGTGGCGCATGAGCGCATGCTTGGCGTTGAGCGCCGCAAGGTCGAGCAGCTGATTGCGCTCACCGCGCTCGGGGACGACCACGTGCACTTTTGCGCCATGGGGACTCGCGAGGCGCTCGGTGAGCCACTGCTCAAGCGGCCGGGTTACCTCTTCGGGCAGATGCTCGGCGATGACGACCTCGTGTGGGAGCTCGGACGTCTGGTCATAGTACTTGGAAAGGAACTGGCCCACGAGGTCTGCCTCGGGCACGTTAAGGCCCTTGTCGAGGACGAAATCGTTGCTGATGATGATTCGCCCGTTTCGCACGACGAAAACATGCGCCGCCGCAATCGTCTCTTCGCGGAAGAATCCGATGACGTCGATGTTGAGCGGACGCGAAAGCACGGCTTTTTGCTTCTCCTGCAGAGCCTTGATGGCCTCGAGGCGATCGCGCGCGCGTGCGGCATGCTCGAAATCGAGCTCGGCTGCCGCCTCCTTCATCTCGGCTTCGAGCTCCCCCACGAACTCGTCACGCTCGCCAGCCAGAAAACGCTCCACGCGGGCAACAAGCGGCGCGTACTCCTCGGGCGTGATAGCCGCGCAACAGGGACCCGTTCCCTTGCCAATGTGGTAGGCGAAGCAGGCCTTGTCATCGGACGTGGGCCATCTGCCCGCCTCGATCATGCGCGTCATCTTGCGATACTGCTCGCAGGACACGGCGCAAATCGGCACGATGCGTCGCACGGTATCGATGGTCTCGCGGGCCGCACGTGCATCGGTGTAGGGCCCAAAATAGCGTGTGCCGCTCTTGTGTTTCTCTCGCGTGAACTTGATGGCGGGATATGCGGCGCTCTTGGTGATGGCGATGAACGGGTAGCTCTTGTTGTCGCGATAGTCGACGTTGAAGGGCGGATTGTACTGCTGGATGAGGTTCTTCTCGAGAACGAGCGACTCGGTCTCGTTGTTCACCACGATGTAGTCGAAGGAGGCGACCTGTTCCATCATGAACGGAATCTTGAGCCGCTCGTCTTGGCCCGACACGTACTGCATCATACGCGCACGTAGGTCGACTGCCTTGCCGACGTACAGGATCTCGCCCTGAGCGTTCTTCCAAAGATAGCAGCCAGGAGCCTCGGGCACACTCTTCAGCTGCTCGCGCAGGTCGGGTGCAGAGCTATTGTCCGTGCCGCTCGTCATGACGTGACTCGTGTTCGGGGTCGATGCCCTCAGTGTCGTATATGACGTCACCACGCCCGTGGCGCTGACGCACCGGATGGAAAAGGCCAATCTTGTACACGATAATGGCCGAGGCGATGAGCAGGAGGATGAAGATCACCATCTTGGCCGTCCCGCCGAGCACCCACATGAGCAAGGTGCCGACGCAGAGAACGGCCGTCCACAGATAGATGAGCAGGACGGCCTTGCGCTGCGAATAGCCACGCAGCAGCAGGCGATGATGGATATGGCCGGCATCGGGCGTGGCGATGGATTCGTGCTTGCGCAGACGACGCACGATGGCCGCAGCCGTATCGATAATGGGAACGAGTGCCACGATGACGGGAACGATGAGTAGCGTGATCGAGAGCAGGCGCGTCGTACCGACAAGCGAGACCGACCCAAGAAGCAAGCCTAGGAGCATGGAGCCGGAATCCCCCATGAAGATACTTGCCGGGTAGAAGTTATAGATGAGGAAGGCACCGGCCACAGCGGCCGTGATGGCAGCGAGCAGCGCGGCCTCCGTCTGCTGCAAGGTCATGAACATGATAAAGAGCGTGATAGCCGCCATGCCCGTAATGCCCGCAGCCAGGCCATCGAGGCCGTCGATGAGATTGATGATGTTGATGAAGCAGACGAGATATATGACCGTAATGGGATAGGCCCAGAGCCCGAAGTCGATGACAGCAGAGGAGCCGGGAATCTGAAACGCGTGCAAAATGGTTCCCGTGCCTGCAATGATGCAGGAGGCAAACAGCTGTCCGAGAAACTTCACACCTGGGCCAAGACTGCGCACGTCATCGATGATACCCACGATCACGATGACCGCGAGGCCGATGAGCACACCAAGCGACCTGACGTTGACCTCGCCTGGAATGTAGAGAGGGCCATGCCAAAAGCCAGTACGCTCGCCAATGTATTCGATGATGACGGCGACGAGCAACCCTCCGAACATGGCGACGCCGCCCAGACGTGGCACGGTGCGACGGTTGACGCGGCGAGGCCCTGGCTCGTCAACGATACCGCGCGCGATGGCAAAGCGCCTGACAGGGGGAACGAAAGCGGCTGTCGCGGCAAAGGCGATGGCAAAGATCAGCAAGTAGTGTATCCACGTTTGCATGCGGCTTAGTATACGGCATTCTTATACGCTGCGTGGATATGAGCCGATAACCTTGACCTCTCGCATCTTCATGCGCAGGCAATTGAGGGCGACCTGGATATTAGGCTCGTCGGCATAGCCATCGATATCCATGAAGAACATGTAATCGCCGAGTTCCTGCTTGGTGGGTCGCGACTGCACCATCGTGAGGTTGACGCCGGCGAAGAAGAGCTCCGACAGAATCATTTGCAGCGTACCCGGACGATCGGTATTCATGAAAAGGGCAAGCGTGCTCTTGCCCGGTCCATCGTGCGCCACCGGCCCCTTGCCAATGATGACAAAACGCGTCTGGCTGCTCAGGTTGTCCTCGATGGCTTCCTCGTAGACATTGATGCCGCAAATCTCGGCGGCAAGCGGCGAAGCGATGGCTGCAACGCTCTTGTCAGCGGCGGCCATCTCGGCAGCGGCGGCCGTCGAATCAGCAAGGCGCAGCTGCCGATTGGGAAGGTTCTGGTTAATCCAGCGGCGGCATTGCCCAATGCCCTGTGTATGCGAGGCAATAGTCGTCACCTCATCGAGCGTGGCATCGGGATTGAGCAGCAGTGCCTGATGGATGTCAATGGCAATCTCTCCGAGAATCTCGGCGCGCGAAGTAAAAGCAAAGGCATCGAGCACTGCCGTAACCGAGCCCTCGAGGGAGTTCTCGATGGGGACAACACCGTAGTCGGCCTTGCCGCGCTCGACAGCCTCGAAAACCTCGGGCAGCGAGTCACAAGGCAGTGACTCGTAATCGGCAGATAGCGAACCGCGCTCGACGAGGGCACGGACAGCCATATCGGAGAACGTCCCGGCAGGACCGAGAAATGCATAGGTGAGCTTATGCTGAGACATGATGCGAGACCTTTGTTTAGCTTGCGATGACAGGGCATTTTAGCACAGCCTGGCAGACGCCTACTCCGCGCATAGCCACGTATCTCCCTGGCGTGCGATGAAGCCTTCGCGCTCAAGCTCGCACAGGATCGCCTGAGTCTCCTCAGGCGACGTTGCCTCGCGTCCAGCCTCCAGTTCGCTTCGCGCAAGGCTCTCGGCAAGCTCCTGGCTCGTGAGCGCGCCATCGATGACGCAACGCAGCAGGTAGGCGCGCTTCTGACGATGACTGCCCTCGAACTTGGACTGTCGCGTATATTGCCTGCTCTTTCGCGTGGGGTTAACGGTGGTCTTCTTCAAATAGGCACCGTAATCGAGCAGCGCATAATACCAATCACGCACGCGACGACCATCAGGGCAAGTTGCTTCAACAAGCGGAACGAGCTCCTTGTCAGACACGGTCTCGTGCTCACTGAAAAACTCGTGGATAAACACGGCACGCACATTGGTCTCGAGGTACATATCAGGCTGCTGGAATGCAAATATGCGCACACCCGCAGATGTCGAGGGTCCGATGCCCGGCAACGCAAGCAGCGCCTTCTTGTCGTGTGGAATCTCGCCGCCGTATGTGGCGAATACTTCCTCGGCGCAGCGCTTGAGATTGAGCGCGCGGCGGTTATAACCCATGCCCTGCCAGAGCTCGAGCACAGGAGGCAGGGGCGCCATCGCCAAATCGGCAACCGTGGGAAAAGCTTCGAGCCACTGCTCCCAGCGCCCAAGCACGCGGACGACCTGCGTCTGTTGAAGCATGATTTCGGAAAGCAGAATCGCATACGGATCGAAAGTGTTGCGCCAGGGCAAGTCGCGATAGAGCTCGCGTCCGCGACTCCATACCGTCTCGGTGAATTCGCCGAGCCTCTCGGGCGACACGTCCATCGCTACGAATCCCAGTCGGCAATTTTCCAGCCACGGCGCTCGGCGATGCGCTTGAGCTTTTTGTCTGGATCCACCACGACAACTTCCTTGGCATGCTCGAGCATGGGAACATCGCTGTAATGGTCGCTATATGCACGCTCGAGTACCCAACCATGCGGACCAAACTTGTCATCACACAACTGTACGAGCAGACGCAATTTCTCGCGGCCCTGAACGGGAACACCCATGACCCGTCCCGTGTAATGGCCGTCTCTTTCCTCCATGATGGTCGATACCTGACCATCAAAGCCAAGCTCCTCGACGATGGTCGTCGTGATGGGTTTGAAGGACGCGGATGCTAGCACCACCTTCATGCCCTCAGCGCGGCAGCGCTCGATCTCGCGAATCGCACCGGGGCGGATATGCTTGCGAATGCGCCTGTTGAAGACATCCATGATCTCGGCATCGACTTCCTCGACCGTCGGCTCGGTGAGCGCCGAGAACAGGAGCTCTCGTGGCGTGGATTCGACCAGCGGCAGACGCAGACGATAGCGAATACCCCATATACCCATGAGGAAGGCCTTGTGTATGGGTAGTTGGCGATGGCGCAGCAGGCTCGTCGTGAGCTTGAGAGGCGACTCTCCGTCGAGAATCGTCCCATCTAGGTCAAATGCGGCTACGCGTATCAATGCGCCTCTCCCATACGTGAAATAACAAACGTGCGTGCGCATTATACGCTAAGGGAGGGACGGGCGAGACACATTGGACAGGTACATCTGTCTCATGAACCCCAATGAGACAGATGTACCTGTCCAATGTGTCTCGCCC
>QAMH01000010.1 GCA_003149935.1 Coriobacteriia bacterium
ACGAAGAACTCGACCTCGTCGGTGCGGATGGCGTCCTGGTAGTTGAAGCCGCCGTCCCAGCAGTTCATGTTGCAGGGTTTCTCCGACCACAGCATGTGAACCTTGGAGAAGCGCGGTATATTCTGCTTCTTCTTCTCGTACTCGGCCTCAAGCTCCTCGAGCGTGATGCCGCGCGAGTTAGCCATAGCCGCGTTGGGCGTACCAAGAGCGGTGACGAAACTCTCCTCGGTCGTGGGGTACACGAATTTTTGGAACTGCTCGCTCGTCTCGACGTAGACGATGGAGGGAGAACCCCACCACTCGAGCTTGCCCTTCTGCAGCGCCTCGGCCACAAGGGTGCGCGGAATGGTCTGCGCGCTGGGATAGAACATGCGGCACTGGATTGCCATGGTAAACGGCGCTGACGTGGAACGGCCAATCTTCTCCTTGGCGACGACCAGCGAACCAAGGTGCAGCTGCTGCACACCTGGCTTGCCCAGGCCCTGCATGGCCATGAGATAGGCAGAGGTGCGGGCGGGCTCATGGCTATACGGCGTCTTGATGTGGCCAGAGCTGTAGTGGACGTGTGCGGTCGCCTTCTCCATGACGTTGCGCGCAAAGGCCTTGATTGTCCAAGTCGGAACGCCACAGCGCTCGCTTGCCCACTTGGGATCCTTGACCTCGCCGTCCTCCTTGCCCATGACGTAATCGACGAGCTTATCGAAGTGGATGGCGTGCGTTTCGATGTAGTCCTTGTCGTAGAGTCCCTCGGTGATCAACGTATGGAAGACGCCGAAGTGGAAGGCTGCGTCAGTATTTGGAAGCACCGGGATCCACTTCATGTTGTGGCAGACGTTGGTGTAGTTGCAGAACGGGTCGACGCTCACCATCTCCTTGCCAAGCACCTCGAAGTAATCCATGAGCTGCGAGAGGAAGAGGCTTGCATAGTTGGTAGTGAGCTCCCAGTCGCCAGCATCGAAAAGCAGCATCTGGGAATTCTCCGCAACGTCCTTGATGACGTTCCAGGGGTTGTAGCCGGTCTCAACAGGCGCGGCAAGACCCAGGCCCTTGTTGCAACCGCAACCCCAGACGTGCTTGGCACCCCAGTACCAGCCCTCGACGGAGTCCGGCGTGCGGGTCTCGCGCGTGTAGCCACCCAACTTGTCCATGAGGTTTGCGTGCATGCCGCCGCCGGCGTGCAGGTCCTTGGACTCGCGGTGCCCGTCCTCGCCCACGCAGAAAACAGCGTAGGGGCCGTACGTGTCGATGATGCGCCTGAGCTCGCTCTCCATGATGTCGAGCGCCTCGTCCCAGGAGATCTCGACGAACTTGGACTTGCCGCGGTTGGCCGCGTTGATCTTTGCGGGGTCGCCGCCCGGCTCCCAGTCCACGCGCTTGAGCGGTTTGAGCACGCGGTTCTTGGAGTACACGCGGTTCTTGTAGGCAAGCGCCATCCAATTGGGGCAGGTCTTAATCGTCGGCTTGAACACCTCGCCGTCGACGTCAATCTCCCACATCGAGTCCTTCAGCTCGTCGAGCGTGTACTTGGTGTCGATGCGAAACGGCCTGATGCGCACGATCTTGCCGTCCATGGTGTCGACCGCGGTCATCTCACCGCCCGTACCGCCGCAAGCAATGCTCTGGAGCGTCGTCTCCATCTTGCTCATGTGCTCTCCTTCCTCTCATCTTCATGGCATTGGGCATGCGAAAGACACACCTTTGCCACCTTGTGCATCTATCTTCTTCTGCATGGAGGGAGCGCACAATTTACAAAGTCAACGAGTCATTGACGTGCGAAAGCAATCTGGGTGCTTCGTGATGTGCGGGATTACAAATCAATTCGTTTGTACATCCTCTTGCGAGAATGATGTACGAAAATGAGCCTACTGCTTGATGCTGCGCCAAAAGCTCGCAGTAATGGAGCTGTAGAGCGTGGAAAGCTCGTGCGGTGTCATGGGAAAGCCGTCACTTACCCACTTTTGCATGAGCATGGCCTGCGAGGATGCAAAGAAGTACGAGACGTAGTCGGCTTTGAGGGGATCCGTCAAAGTCGAAACGCTCGGGATAAGATGCATGTTCAGGTCGTAGATGACATGCGTGACCACGCGCAGGAAGGTGTCATCATGACCGCGCATGGGCCCGACGAGGTTACGATAGAACTCCCCGTTGTCTGCCAGGCGTTCGTACATGCGCTCGTTGATGAGTTCCATCATGGGGTCGAGGTCGTTGTTGGTTAGCAGGCGATTGAGGTCGCGGATGGGCTGGATGACATCCTCCCGGAAGATATAGGTGATGACGTCTTCCTTGTCCTCGAAATTGGCGTAGAAGGCGTTGCGCGAGACGCCCGCGCGCTTGCACAGCTCGTTCACCGTGATCTTGTCGTAGCGCATCTCCTTGACCATGCCGGTAAACGCCTCGATGACACGCTCCTGCGTCGCCGTCATTATGCCTCCCCCGCAATAATTCCCCTTGCGGTGGATTGTAGCATCTCGAACGCACAGCGGCGTCGAATGATGACGACACGCTTTGCCGGTCACTGACCAACCATCTTTGCCAAATGACAAAGACAGCCGGTCACTGACCGTATATCCTTGTCGTGGCGAGGTCACAAACGGCAATCTCTGCCACGTGCGAGCAACTCTTTCTTTGCGCAGGGGCCGCGTTTCACGCAGCCCGCGGGGTGCCTTGCAGGCGTCCCCTGCACAATCGTGATCGCGGGCCAATCCTTGCGCAGGGACCTGGTGCACTAGGCCATTTCGAGCTCGCAAAGGGGCGTTATCGTGGCAAGCTCGCCTTCGATGCGCCGTCTGGCAAGCTCGGTATCGTATGCTGCCTGGGCACGTAGCCAATAGCCATCCGTCAGGCCGAAGTACCTGCAGAGCCGCAGATCCGTGTCCGCCGTGACCGCACGCTTGCCAGCGACGATCTGACCAATGCGGCCGGCAGGCACGTGAATATCCTTTGCCAGGCGATACTTGGAGATGCCCATGGGCTTGAGGAACTCCTCCTCGAGGAGCTCGCCTGGCGAGACGGGCACGATTGCATATTCGACGGTTCCCATGGCTTGACCTCCTAGTGATAGTCGACTATCTCGACGTCAGCGCACCCGGCTTGCGTCCAGACAAAGCAGATGCGGTACTGATCGTTTATGCGAATGCTATGCTGGCCCTCCCGACTCCCCTTCAAGGCCTCAAGATGATTGCCGGGCGGCACACGCAAGTCGTTGAGCGATCCGGCAATCTGGAGCTGGCGAATTTTCCTGAGCGCCACTCTCTCGATATTCGCGAAGCGGGCTACATGCTGTCCGTCAGCAAGCTTGCGCGTATCCGAATCTTTGAACGACTTTATCATGGAAGAATATTAACGTCATTCGTTATTAACGTCAAGCATCAATACTTATCATGAACTTGTCTTCGCCCGCGAATCATCCTTTGCGCAGGGGCCGCATTCCATGCGGCCCACGCAGCCCACTGCAACTTGTGTGGGCCAGATGAAATCCGGCCCACAAATCCGGCGAATCGTCGGAGTGAGCCGCAAAATCCAGATGCGCTGCCGGCGATTCCGGCAGCGCATCCGCATAAGGGGGGCGGATTCACTCCATGAGGGGAAGGCTCACCCGACATGATTCCAGACACGTCAAGACGCCCAGTTGAGGAAAAGGAGCTAATGCGATGGACAGGCATCTGTCACCACGAATCCTGGCTCATATGATGCTCGTGACAGCACACTCAATCAATTGCCAGTCGAGGCAAATCGTTTTCTCCTCGCAGCAATCGACATGCATAGTCTATGCAGCACGTTACATATCAGGCAAGATGTTGAGCGCTGCTTATCAAACGCCGGTTTCATGCTAGACACCCTCCCACCTCCCCCTCTTTGTCCGCTACCGCGCGACAGCCCTGCTCTATACCCTAGACATACAGGGAAACCCGAGTGGATTGGAGAGAACATGGAAGGGAACATGAAGGCGTTGATGTACCGAGACATCGGCAAAGTGGAATGCGTCACGCTGCCCATTCCCGAATGCGGACCCAAAGGGATCACCATCGAGGTGGCACGGGCAAGCATCTGCGGGTCGGACATCCACGCATACAATCGTGGCCCGCTTGCTGGCGGCCTATGGGGCAAAGACGTCCAGTTTGGTCATGAGTTCGTGGGAATCGTCGTCGAAGTCGGCGACGAGGTCGAAGGCATCAAAATCGGCGATCGCGTATGGGTCAACCCTGACTTTTGCAAGGGAGATCCGCGCAAGTCGTGCATGGCCGGTGGCTTTGCCGAGTATGCATCCACCGTCGACGCGCGCCTTGGCGAGACGGTTTTCATCTTGCCCGACAACGTACCCTTCAAGACAGCCGTGCTGCTCGAACCAATGGGCGTGGGCGTGCACACCAAGAACCGCGCCGGCGTGAAACCGGGCGACAAGGTGATGATGATTGGTGCCGGCCCCATTGGCCTCATGGGATGGGCCGCCATGAGGCACCAGGGCATCAAGGACATCATCGCCGTCGAGTACATGCCCTCGCGTGTCGAGTTCGCGCGTGGATTCGGCGTGGAGGCCTACTGCAACCAGGACAAGGACTCATACGAAATCGCAGCCGAGAGATTTGGCACGGCAAGCCCGTTCACGTACGAGCGCGCCGATGTCGACGCCGTCATCGACTACGCTGGCCTCGGGTCGATTCTTGGCGAATACCTCGAGAAGGGACGTGGTAAGTCGACCTTCACCACGCTTGGGCTCGACCCCACGTCGCTTACCATCCTTCCCAACGAGTTCATGAGCAAGGAGTTCACGGTCAAGGGTGCGCGCGGCTATACTCCCGAAGACATTCGCGAGTGCATCGACTTGCTCGCCGACGGCGAATATGACCTGTCGAGGCTCGTGACAGCAGAGTATCCCCTCGACGAGCCCATTCGCGCCTTCGAGGCGGCATGCGGACGTGACGACAACTGCAAGGTGGTCTTCAACATCAGTGACTAGGACGAGCTTTCCTGTCGCAACAAGAGGTGCCCGGGGGCCATGCGGTTCCCGGGCACCTTCTTTGTTTATCTGATGCAGAACTAACCGTAAGAGTGGGCTCGGTGTCAGCCCGCGTGGTGCAAGATGAGGCGTAGAGCACAACTTGCACGATTGGGCTTCGAATCCGCGTGCGCGCGTGGTGCAAGATGAGGCGCGGGGCACAACTTGCACTATGGGTCGTGTCAGGAAACGGGGATAGCGACATGCAATTTGCATGTCGCTATCCCCGTTTCCTGACACGCTATCCCCGTTTCCTGATGCGACTCGGCGTGCTATTTGACGGCTTTCAACGACTCCTGCAGCCTATCGCAACCGCATGCGCAGCCGGCAGCGTGCTTCTCGCGCTCCATGACATCGTCATCCTCCACATCCACGAGCGTGATGTCGAAGTTGAGCGCCTCGCCCGCAAGCTCGTGATTGCAATCGAGGACGACCTCGTCGTCGTTCACCTCGACAACGCGCACGCGCATAACCTCGCCATCGGGTCCCTGAATGCCGAGCATAGCCCCGACGGGCAGCGGCTCGCCGTTGGGAAGCGAGGTCACGGGCATCGATATCACAAGGCTCTCGTCGCGCATCCCATAGCCTTGCGCCGCGGGAACGTGAATGCTCACCGACTCGCCGGGGTTGAGGTTCATGATGGCCATCTCGAAGTCCGGAAGCATGATGCCCGCCCCGATGGTGAATTCGAGCGGCTCTCCCTGGTCCCTGGTACTCGCGAAAACGGTACCATCATCGAGCTTGCCGCGATACTCGACAATGACGCGGTCTCCTTGTCGTGGCATAAGCATCACCCTTTCCTATGCCTTAATTGCCAATGAGCTCTGGCTCTTTCGGCAGCTGTTATCTGGTCCGTACAGGTATGTCCAACGGCCGTTCTTGCGCTTGTAGAACGGCTTGAGCACGATATGCCCGCCATGCGACCCGCTTCCATGGTAGGCAATCGTGCCTTCCTCGACGGGGCCTTCCATAACGAACAAATCATTGGAGACTTCAAAGTAGCGATTCTCATGCGCGTCGATAAACGCGCGCGCTGCCTTGTCAATCCCAACGATGGGTATTTCTCGTAACGTAATTTGCATTGCTAATCCCTGCCTGCCACCATCTTCATGACATCTTGGACGCCAATGAGCGCCGGGTCATCCAGCTTCTGATGAATGCCCTTGCCCATCTGCGCGAGACGGTCATTGGGATTGTTCACCTCGATGTACTGCCCCAGCGTCTCGCGCATGTCAAAATACACGACGTGCAATCCCGCACCACTCGTGAGCTCCATGGCAATCTCGAAGCCGCGCTCCTTGAAGTCGGCCTTGGCCTGCTCGACATCGTCGACCCATATGCTGTAATGGTTAAGCCCATAGCGCCCCATCTCCTGATACGGGCTCGGGCAATTGCTCAGAACCTCGATGAGCTCGATCTCCATGTCACCTAGATAGCCAATGGCAGTGCGCATCTCGACGGGCTCCTCCATGCCGCGTACCTTGCAGGTATCGGGCACGTTTACGCCCAGGTCTATGAACGGTCCTGCCCCCAGTAGGCCATGGAATAGCTCGGCCGTCTCCTCGATGCTCTCGACGTAATAGCCCAGCTGCTTGATTCCGTAGGTACCAAATAGCTTGTTGTCCATATGCCTGTCCCCCTCACAAGAGCAAAGGCCGCCGCATTTCCAGCGGCGGCCCCCAGGTTCTCGTGCATCTACACAAACGCGACGTCTCCGAGGCCCTTGTCCTCCTTGATGGTATCAACCTCACGGAAGGCCCTCTTGCCGTCCTTCTCGAAGTCGACACGCCACTCGGCGGCGGGCAGGTCCTCCAGCCAGAAGTCGCCCCAATCATCGGTCATGGTCGTGAACTCGCCCTCGGCCCACGAAGCCGTGACCTTGGCGCCCACGACGACCTCCTCGGTGTCCGGGTCGTAGAGCGTGCCGGCAATGAAGCGCTTGGGGAGCTTCGTGTAGTACACGTGCGGGTCGGTCTTGTACTCGGGGTGCAGGACCTCCATGTCCTCAAGGTCGAAGTCCTCGGCCTCACCGAAGCGGATGACGTCCAGGTGGCAGTTGTCCACGCAGCGCGGGGTGCGGATGGGCTGCTCGGGGTCGTCGATGAGGTGCGCGCAGCCCGTGCACTTCTGAGGAATCTCGAGCTCCTCGTTCCAGTAGATCACATCGTACGGGCACGCGTCCACGATCTGCTTCTGGCCCTTGGCCTTGACCGGGTCGATGATGACCAGGCCGTCGTCGCGGCGGTAGACCGCGTCGTTTTGCGCAGCCTTGATGCACGGAGCGTTGCCGCAGTGGTTGCACAGGCGCGGGGTGTAGCTTACGCGCACATGCGGCTTGTGCCCGCGTTCCTTCTGATCGACCTTCATCCAGAACTGGCCGATCTCGGGCTGGGACTCCGCGTACGGCATCCAGCAGTTGCCGCAATGCTCGTCCTTGCAGCCGATTTGGCAGTCATGGCAGCCGACGCAGCGGGTGGGATCAATGACAAATACCTTCATGTTGACCTCTCTTTACTTCTCGATGATCCACGAGTCACGGGTGATGCCGGTGGCCGGGTCATACTTGCGCTCGAACGCCTCCGGGTAGTCGCGCTTCCAGCCCTCGTACTCCTCGTCCGTGACCTTCTGAACCTCGGCGAGGTAGCCGGTGACGGCAAAGCCCTTGCAGTGCTTGGAGATCTGGTTTTGCGGGCAAATCAAGTTCGCCGCGCCGCCGCGGTCCAGGTGCGGGGCGATAGGGTCTACGCGGCTGCCCTTGGCGATGATCACGCTTCGCTCGGCGACGCGCTCGGAGATGCGCGCACCGCACAGAATCGTGCCGCGGTCGTTGTACACCTTGCAGATGTCGCCATCCTTGATGCCGCGAGCCTCAGCGTCTTCCGGGGCAATCCAGACGGGCTCGTACAGGTAGCCGTCCTTGCCCTTGACCTTGCAGGTCTCGATCTCGCGGAACCACTTGATGTCGTCGCCCTGGACATGCACGCGCCACTTTGCCGGGTTTGCGGTGACCAGCAGCGGGTACTTCTTGCAGCGCTCGCCCCAGAAGGTCTCGTCATGCGTCCAGCCCTCCTCGGCTGGCCCGCCGACGATCCACTTGGCAAGCGGCTGGCGCTCCTTGTCATCGGGGAAGTTGTCCGCAAGCGCCTGGCTCCAGAACTCGAGTTTGCCACTCGGGGTGTCCAGCGGATAGGCCTCGGGATCTTCGTAGAAATTGCGCATGCCCGGAACCATATCTTCCCAGTTCTCCTCGAGCTGGGGATAGTAGTAGCCGCGCTCCTTGTAGTCCTCCCACTCGATCTCCTCGGGCAGGCGCGAGCTCTGGAAGGCGACCTCGAGCCACATGTCGTCGCTCATGCCCTTGTCGATCGCCTCGCGCACGCCGAAGCGCTCGCCAAGAGTGGCGGCAATGTGGAAGTCGGACATGCTCTCGCCACGTGGCTCGATGGCAGGTGGGGTCAGACCGGCGTGTCGCATGGAAACCGTCTGCGAAGAGCCCATGTCGTCGTTGTCCTCGAGGCAGGTGGTGACGGGGAGCACCAGGTCGGCGAACAGCGAGTCATTCTCGAGCCACTGGTGGTTGGTCACGAAGAACTCGACCTCGTCGGTGCGGATGGCGTCCTGGTAGTTGAAGCCGCCGTCCCAGCAGTTCATGTTGCAGGGTTTCTCCGACCACAGCATGTGAACCTTGGAGAAGCGCGGTATATTCTGCTTCTTCTTCTCGTACTCGGCCTCAAGCTCCTCGAGCGTGATGCCGCGCGAGTTAGCCATAGCCGCGTTGGGCGTACCAAGAGCGGTGACGAAACTCTCCTCGGTCGTGGGGTACACGAATTTTTGGAACTGCTCGCTCGTCTCGACGTAGACGATGGAGGGAGAACCCCACCACTCGAGCTTGCCCTTCTGCAGCGCCTCGGCCACAAGGGTGCGCGGAATGGTCTGCGCGCTGGGATAGAACATGCGGCACTGGATTGCCATGGTAAACGGCGCTGACGTGGAACGGCCAATCTTCTCCTTGGCGACGACCAGCGAACCAAGGTGCAGCTGCTGCACACCTGGCTTGCCCAGGCCCTGCATGGCCATGAGATAGGCAGAGGTGCGGGCGGGCTCATGGCTATACGGCGTCTTGATGTGGCCAGAGCTGTAGTGGACGTGTGCGGTCGCCTTCTCCATGACGTTGCGCGCAAAGGCCTTGATTGTCCAAGTCGGAACGCCACAGCGCTCGCTTGCCCACTTGGGATCCTTGACCTCGCCGTCCTCCTTGCCCATGACGTAATCGACGAGCTTATCGAAGTGGATGGCGTGCGTTTCGATGTAGTCCTTGTCGTAGAGTCCCTCGGTGATCAACGTATGGAAGACGCCGAAGTGGAAGGCTGCGTCAGTATTTGGAAGCACCGGGATCCACTTCATGTTGTGGCAGACGTTGGTGTAGTTGCAGAACGGGTCGACGCTCACCATCTCCTTGCCAAGCACCTCGAAGTAATCCATGAGCTGCGAGAGGAAGAGGCTTGCATAGTTGGTAGTGAGCTCCCAGTCGCCAGCATCGAAAAGCAGCATCTGGGAATTCTCCGCAACGTCCTTGATGACGTTCCAGGGGTTGTAGCCGGTCTCAACAGGCGCGGCAAGACCCAGGCCCTTGTTGCAACCGCAACCCCAGACGTGCTTGGCACCCCAGTACCAGCCCTCGACGGAGTCCGGCGTGCGGGTCTCGCGCGTGTAGCCACCCAACTTGTCCATGAGGTTTGCGTGCATGCCGCCGCCGGCGTGCAGGTCCTTGGACTCGCGGTGCCCGTCCTCGCCCACGCAGAAAACAGCGTAGGGGCCGTACGTGTCGATGATGCGCCTGAGCTCGCTCTCCATGATGTCGAGCGCCTCGTCCCAGGAGATCTCGACGAACTTGGACTTGCCGCGGTTGGCCGCGTTGATCTTGGCAGGGTCGCCACCCGGCTCCCAATCGACGCGCTTCAAGGGTTTTAAGACGCGGTTCTTGGAATACACGCGGTTCTTGTAGGCAAGCGCGAAGTAGTTGGGGCAGGTCTTCATCGTCGGCTTGAGCACCTTGCCGTCGACCTCAATCTGCCACATCGACTTTGCCAGCTCTTCTTCGGTATAAGACGTGTCCCTTCGGAACGGCCTGATGCGCACGACCTTGCCATCCATGGTGTCGACTGCGGTGATCTCACCTCCCGTGCCGCCACTAGCGATGCTCTGGAGCGTGGTCTCGATCTTGCTCATAAGCTCTCCCTTCATCCTCTCTTTTCTGCTGCGAAGCCGCCTCATGCAGGCTTTGCCAGCTTTCGGATTCATAGTGAAGAGGAGAGGGGAATGCTTCAATTATCATTGGATGCAATACGTTTGCGTGTCAGGCCGATTGAGGTTCCCCGTATGTGGAAAGGTTACAGAAGGACGCTTGTGTGAAAGAGATGTACTCGCGCGGATTAGCGCGATACGTCATGCCAAAACGCTGATGTAATCGAGCTATAGAACTCCGAAAGATCGGCCGGAGTTATCTCCATGCCATCGCACACCCACTTTTGCATGAGCATGGCTTGCGAGGAGGCGAAGAAGTACGAGGCATAGTCGAGCTTCCATGGCTCGCTGATCGTCGAGACCTTGGGGATGATCTCCATGTTGAGATCGTAGATCGCATGGGTTGCGATGCGCAGGAAGGTGTCATCGGTACCGCGCATCGGACAGATGAGCTTGCGAAAGAAGCCTCCGTTTGCCTTGAGGCGCTCGTACATCTGCTCATTCATGCGCACCATGAGTGGTTCAAGGTCGGCAATCGTAAGGAGTCGGTTGAGGTCGCGGATGGGCTGCACGACGCGGGCATCAAATACGAAGCGCGCCACGTCTTCCTTGTCCTCGAAGTTGGTATAGAAGGTATTGCGCGATACCTTGGCACGCAGGCAGAGTTCATGGACCGTTATCTTACGATACGGCATCTCGTTGAGCATGCCCTCGAGCGCATCGACGACGCGTTGCTGTGCCTCCGTCATGATTTCCAGCCCTTCCCCCATCTCATTGTATCACCGGGGGACAAAGGGCGTTCGCGCACACATGCGGCGTTTTGTTACCCTAAGGCAAAACGACGCGAGGCGGGAAGGGCATCGCCTTGACGGTCGCTCCCCGCAAGCCCGCTTCGCGGTCTTCGCGGCTCGCTCCCTTAACCTCGGCTCTGCTCTCCCCGCCTCGCTCAATTCACCGTCCCGAACCCGCGGACGCAGTGTAGCCTCCGACGCAGAGGCCGCGCATCCACGCGATCCGCGGGGCTCGTTCCCCTAGTCGAGCTGCTTGACGGTCGTGAGTGCGAGCTTGCCGCCGTCATGCAGGACGTCGACACCCGTGAGGTAATCGTGTCCCGGGCCCACCAGCTGCGCGATAAGCACCGCCATCTCCTCGGGCGTGCCGAAGCGGCCAAAGGCGGTGCCCTGCTTGGTCGATTCGGTGTTGCCCGCGCCGCCGCGCAGCATCGGCGTGTCGAACGAGCCGGGCGCAATCGACAGAATGCGCGAGTTGCGCTTGCCAAAGCGCATGGCATTCGCCATCGTGTAGTACATGACGAAGCGCTTGGAACCCGCATAGAACGCGAAGCTGTCGCCCAGCATCTCGGGGAAGGGGTAATCGGTCGATTCCACGACCTTCGTCCACTTCTCGACGAAGCCAGGGTCGTCCGGGTGACTCCACACCTCGATATCGGCGGGTGACGGCTGGTAGAGGTATCCCGTCACTGAAGAGAAGTGCATCATCACGCTGTCGTCCATGTGGGGCAGGAACTCCTCGGTCACGTACACCACGCCAAGCATGTTGATCTGGATGAGCGCGCTATCGGGAACATCGCCCCAGTCGACACCGGCGGCGTTGACCACCGCGCCGATCGGCCCCAGGGACGTGGCATACTCCACGAGCTCCTTGACCGACTGCCTATCGCCCACGTCACACTGCTTGCCATAGACCTCGATGCCATCGGCCTTCAGCTGTTCGAGCGCGTCGGCGAGTCGCTTCTCGTTGCGCCCGGCAATGACGACCGGGCCATACTGTCCCAGCTCCTTGGCGGCAGCCATGCCCATGCCCGAAGTTCCTCCGGGAACAACCTGCACCTTTCCTTCTATGCTCATGACCCAATCCTCTCTAGCCTTGCGCCAGCTCGCCGCCGTCGATGACAAGATGCTGCCCGGTCATCCAGCTCGACGCATCGCTTGCCAAGAACAAGACGCCGTGTGCCATGTCCTTGACCTCGCCAAAGCGGCCCAGCGGAATGTTGGCGAGCATCATCTTGGAAGCTTGCTCGTTATCGACAGCTGCCTGCGTCATATCAGTCGCGACAAGACCTGGATACAGACCATTGATGCGAAGCTTCATGGGCGCAAACGCCTTGCCAAAGTAGGTGACCCAGCCGCGGATGGCGCACTTGCCGGCCGTGTAGGCAGCACTGCCGCTGGCATGCCATGAGGCAAGCGAGCCCACGGGGATGATGGAGCCCACGCCATGCTTGGCGCATTCGGCGTAGCCATGCTTGAGCATCCAGAACACGCCGTCCATGTTGATACCAACCATCTTCTTGTAGTTGTCGGTATCGAAGATCGCATCCATGCCACCAGATGCCGATAAACCGGAAATGCCCGCAGCAAGCACCATGACGTCGAGCCTTCCAAACTTCGCGACGCATGCTTCGATTGCTGCCTTGCACTGCTCTTCGCTCGAGACATCGCACACGGCGTATCCAGCCTCGCCGCCATCGGCCTCGATCTCGGCAACCGCGCTCTTGAGCTGCTCTTCGCGACGTGCCGTCAGGAATACCTTGCAGCCATGCGCGGCGAGGATGCGCGCGGACTCGTTACCGATGCCGTGCGAGCTCGCGCCCGTGATGATCGCCACGCGACCGGTCATATCAAAGGGATCCTTCTCGTAGCTCATGATGAGCCTCCTTTCGCGGGACTCCCGTCCCACCCCATCGCGCCCATGCATGTGAGCACGGGCGCGACATCTTTTGCAAATCGAACGCTACTCGTCCTTGGAAAGCTTCTTCAAACCCAACGCAGCCACGCCCGCGATTACGGCGCAGACGATGGATACCCAGATAGCGATCATGATGCCGCCCATGAGGCCACCGATGCCAATGCATAGCGTGAACACCGCGATGCCGATGGAGCTACCAAGCGTCTGCATCTGCTGGATGACGGAATTGGCCTGGTTGCGAATCTCGGGCTTGAGCTGGACCTGCGGGCCTGCGGAGAACACCGAGCCGCCAGCGCAGTTGTAGACGCCACCAATGAGCATGAAGATGCAGATGAGCCACATCGGGGTCGTCGGCGTCAGGAAGAAGATGAACAGCAGCGCGACGATGATGCGAAAGACCGAGACGACGAGAATCGAGCTCTTGGCAGAGCCGGACTTGCCGATGATCTTGCCGTAGATGGGGCTCAGGAACAGGCCAGCCACCGAATAGCAGGCCATGATAATGCCGGACTCGGTCGTCGATAGACCCATGACCTGGATAACATAGAGCGGCAGGAAGAAGAACAGCGCCATGTTGGCGATGTTCGAGAAGAAGTTCGAGATGATGAAGCACACCGAATTGCGGTCCTTGAAGACACTCAATGGGATGATAGCCGCATCCTTCTTCTTGACGAGCACGACAATGAAGACAACGAAGGCGACGGCCGCAACGACGAACACGATGTTCGAGGGAAGCGTGCCAAAGCGCATGAGGCTCGTGCCAGTGGAAAGCGCAATGACGAAGGCACCCAGGAAGATGGCCATGAAGATGGTGCCGGGCACATCAAAGGCCGCCCTGGTCGATGCGAGGTCGGCCACCTGCTCCTTGGTAACCTTCACGCCAAAAAGCAGAACGATGAGGCCACCAAGCGCCATGATCGGCCAGATGATCCAACACAGCACGCGCCAACCCAAGAAGTCCATGATGACGCCGCCTACGACAGGACCAACAAGCGCGCCAACCATCATGACCGTGCCGCATACGCCCAAATAGGTACCGGCCTTCTCGGGGCCATACATGTCGCGAATCATCGAATATCCCACAACAAACAAGCCCGAGCTCACGAAACCGTAGAAGGTTCCGGTCACGACAATGGTCATCATGTCGGGCGATATGGCCCTGATCAAGATGACAGCTGCGCCGATGAACATGGAAATCGCAAAAATCGGCCGCTTGAGCTGCGGCGACTTAGACGTGAGATAGGCCCATAGCGGCATGACGATGATGCCGCAAACGCCGCCAAGATTCGACGCGAGCGAATAGTAGTCCGTACCGCCAATATCAGCCGCCGCCACTGCTAACAGCGTAGACATCGTGTTGGACTGGATAAGCGAGCCCAAGAGCGCGATGTAGATGCCCACGAGCGTGAGCGTCTTCGCCCGATTGGGCGCGGCGAGAAACGCGTTGGGTTTCTCGGCCTGCACTTCTTTCTCTCCCATCTTTCCTCCTTGAATCCTCGGGCATGAGACGCCGCCCTATGCGATGCGTCTCGCAATGCACCTTTGCCGTCAGACTCCCCGTCTCACGGAAACATTCACGCTGCATTGCCCCATGCACCACCATGCTGCGTGAGAGGAAAAATGCCTAGATAACAAAAGCGGTGGCGCGTTTTTGCGCCCCCGCTATATGGATACATACGTCTATGATGTGGTAACGGTTCAAATAACCGTCACCTGCCCGGTTCACACTTACGCTACTTGTAACTCGGGAACTGGGCCTGATCATTCCTGTCACGCCAATAGCCCAGCGCCAGACGGCTGTAGAGCTCGCCGAGCTTCTCGGGTGGAATCTCCATGCCATCAGATATCCACTTTTGCATGAGCATCGCCTGCGATGAGCCAAAGAAGTATGCCGTGTAGTCCCGTTCCCATGCGGGAAGCTCGGTGCCGCGCTCATCGAGGATCATGAGGTTGTACTCGTAGATGATATTGGTCGCAACGCGCAAAAAGGTATCATCGACTCCGCGCATAGGGCCCACGAGCCGTATGTAGAAGTCCTTTTCGGCAAGCACCGACTGGTAGAGCTTCACGTTGAACATGACCGCATTCTCGACCGCGTAATCACGCGGGAGAAGCTCGCGCAGCTGCGACTGCGTCATCACCACGTCGCGTTTGAATATATGCGCGACCAAAGCTTCCTTGTCGGTGAAGTGCACGTAGAAGGTCTTGCGTGCGATTCCCGCATCCTCGCAAATCGCCGACACCGTGATCTTCTGATAGGACATCCTGGTAAGCAGCGATCTGAAGCTTTTCTCGATCCTCTCCTCGACGTTCATGGCAAACCCCCATCCCCCCAACATGATGCGTATCATTATGGGGGACGGGGGCTCGCCAAAGGCGCTTGATTCCAACTGCGCCATATGTTCGTCCATATCGAGGTTACAAAACCTTCAAACTGTAACCCTTCTAAGCGTTAGACCGTCGCACCGCCACCATTGAAGATGGTCTGACCAGCAATGTACGTACAGGCATCCGAACACAGAAACGCAACCGTGCTCGCGACTTCCTCGGGAATGGAGACGCGCTTCAAGATGGTGTCCTGCACGGTACCCACCATCGAGGCGCGTATGCCCAGATTCTCCTCGGTGGGGTTTTCGAACATGGCGCGCAGCGTCTTCTTGAACATGACGCCTGCCGCAACCCCGTTGACGATGATGCCGTATTGCGCGAGTTCCCCGGCAAGCGAGCGGGTAAGGCCGTTGACGGCCGACTTGGAAGCGCCATACACGGACAGGTTCACATTGTCGGAACGCTGTGAGGCTTCCGAGGAGATGTTGATGATCTTTCCCCCACCCTGGGGAATCATGTAATCGCAGATATGACGGCAGGTGTTGATGACGGAAACGTACGGGCCCTCGACACTCAGCTTGATCTGCTCTTCGGTAAAGTCCTTGAACGGACCGCCTGCGTTGAAGTTGGCGCTGTTCACGAGCACATCGATGCGTCCCACTTCGTCATGGATTGCTTTGAAGCACGCACCGACCTCGTCGTACTTGGTCAAATCGCAGGTAAACACCCAGGTCTTCACGCCCCAGCGCTTGGCGACCTTTTCGGCGGTGTCACGCGTGTTCTCCTCGCGACGACCTACGCAGATGACGTTGGCGCCCAGGCTGGCAACGCGATTGCATATCGCCTGACCCAAGCATGGACCACCTGCACCTGTAACGAGGATGTTGCGTCCCGTGAGATCCATGAGCTCAATCATGGACTTGTCGATGATTTCGGTCGGTACCTTGTCCCAGCCCATCTCCTCCAAACCGTATTGCTCGACGTCTTTTACCATAACGTCCCCCTTTCACCTGGGTTGTCAGTGGCTCCATGCTTGCCGAGCACGCTCAAACGGACAACTGGCAGTACGATGCAGCTGTCTGCGGGTGGGGAAGCGGCGCGCGCAGACGTTACGCCACGGGTGACAGATGCATGCAAATGACGATATCTGGCAATACGTCGCGCCGTCCTGAGCGAGCGCAAGCGAGTCGAAGGACGACGAGGGCTTACCTCAAACGCGTGAACAGGGCTACGTCCCCCTGTTCACGCGGCACTCCTGTCCTTTCGGGATTCGCCATTATTTGGTTGATGCCGATATCGGGATTCGCCATAATAGGGCCAATACCGATATCGGGATTCGCCATTGGAGGCAAAGATGCATCGTAACGCCATGGCTAGACTTATCGCATGGAAAGATGACCTTCGCAGAAAGCCGCTCATCATCAACGGGGCAAGGCAGGTAGGGAAGACTTGGCTTGCGTTGGAATTCGGGAAGACTCATTTTGAGCAAGTCGCCCATGTAGTCTTTCTGGACAACGAGGAGATGCAGCGCGCTTTTGAAAGAAGCCTTGACCCAGATCGGTTGCTCACTATCATCGGTGCCGCGACAGGCACGAACCCACAATCGGGAGACGTCCTCGTCTTTCTGGATGAAATCCAAGAATGCCCCCGGGCGCTGACATCCCTCAAGCGCTTCTGCGAGGAAAGACCCGAGATTCCCGTTATCGCTGCGGGCTCCCTCCTTGGACTTGCCCTCAATCGTGCAACGGACACAGCTCCCAATGGAGCCTCCTGGCCTGTAGGCAAAGTAAACTACCTTGACTTGCATCCAATGGCATTCGACGAGTACCTCGAAGCTCTGGGACAGGGGCAGTTCGCGGACATCCTCAGGTCAGGCGATATGGAGATGGCAGACGCCTTTCACGAGCGTCTCGAAGAACATCTGAAGACATACATGTACGTGGGGGGAATGCCCGAGGCTGTTACGGAGTACGTGGAAAGCGGAGATTTCGAACGCGTGCGTCAAGTGCAGACAGAGCTCATCAACGGATACGAACGCGACTTTGCAAAGCACGTGCCCAACCCAACCACGACCGAGCGAATCAGGCAAACGTGGAAATCAGTCCCCAGACAACTTGCCCGTGAAAGCGACATGAAGCGCTTTACCTATGCAGCGATAGAGGAGCATGCGCGCGGCCGTGACTATCGTGATGCAGTAGCATGGCTCATCGACGCCGGACTCGTGACGAAAGTCGAGCGCATATCGAAACCGGGAATACCCTTGGCAGGATATGCGGACAGCTCCTATTTCAAGCTCTACCTTCTCGACATCGGATTGCTGGGTGCAATGACCTCGCTTGACGCGAGCTCCATCATCATGGGGAACAAGCTATTCACAGAGTACAAGGGTGCTTACGCAGAGCAGTACGTCTGCCAACAGCTCGTGTCAACCAATTCGTGTGTCCCCTATTATTGGTCGGCAGATGGGAAGAACAAAAAGGGCGAAGTAGACTTCGTCGTGCAGAATGGTGCTTCGGTTTTGCCAGTCGAAGTCAAGGCCGAGGAAAACGTCAGGGGCTCAAGCATCGCCAACTTCGCAAAACGCTATGACATACAGAAATCCGTACGCTTCTCTGCTAAACCTTATAAAGACCAGGGCTGGCTTGTCAACGTCCCCTTGAACATGGCGGAATTTCTGTTCAAGGTGCCCGCCTTGCGTGATGGTGCCATGTAAAAGCCATGCCACTCCTGGGACATATGCTATATAGAACACATGTTCGCTTTCGTGTATACTCGTATGCCTGACCTTGATGGCTCACGGCAGGCGGAAAGGAGACAGCATGGCGCAACGCTCGGCACGGCAGATGAGCGTCGACGAGCTGCGCACGCAGATCTCCCAGCGCCTGCGCTCCAATGCCGCCTTTAGCAAAACCGTCTACCAAGACCAGCCCATCATCATGACGGGTAGCCAGCTCAAGAGCTTCGTGCCGGATGCCATCCGCGAGGCCCGCCAGCTCGCGAAGCAGGGTTACGCACGTAATCTCAGCGTCGTCGACGTCTT
The DNA here is from genome assembly GCA_003149935.1 of Coriobacteriia bacterium. Lineage (NCBI taxonomy): Bacteria > Bacillati > Actinomycetota > Coriobacteriia > Coriobacteriia bacterium. The sequence continues at coordinate 18,318 of QAMH01000010.1, forward strand.
TTACGAGCAAGCGCGGCTCCTTGCCGGTTACGAGGACGACTTCGAATTCATCGGCACGTTTTCGCATTACTACCCCAGCTACGAGGACATGAGCAACGAGCAGCTACGCGGCTATTTTGCGTGGCGCACCAAGGTACGTCACGGCAACATCGAGCAAGGCTCGCTCTCCTTTGCCTACGTCTACCTCTACGAGCTTATCAACCTCATCGGCGTCTCAAGCGCGCAGGACGCCTATGACACGCTGCTCGCCTTCGGCACGGCGTACCGCCGCTTCGACACGCGCTTCGGCCAGCTCTTCGATACCTGGCTCGATGATTTCGTCATCTACTACGGCCTGGATGCAGGCTTGCTGCGCACGCGCTCGTTCGCCAAGCGCGATGCCGCCTTCGACGTGCTGCTGCACCATGAGATGCATGCGGAAGGCGAGCTCTTCGATGCGCTTGTCACACTCAGTGGCTATGCGATCATGGACTCCCCCTTCTTCGTCGAGCACGAAGCCGAGCTGCGCCACCTCGTTGCGCATGCCTACCGAGCTGCCGCCCAGCATCACGCCAAGCTCAAGACCACGCTACCCGCCAAGCTTGCCGGACGCCTCAAGAACGAACGCCTCTGGCTGTTCGAACGGGCCGTCTTCGCCAACCCACTCAACATTACAAGCGCCGAGTACCAGATCAGTCCCCACGACACCGTCTATTGTCGGGGCGCAGCCTGGTTCCGCACGCGCTACGAGAATCTCGAATATCCAATCCCCTGGGTCACCCAGCTGCTCGAGACTTGCGAGTGCATTCTGCGCGATGTCTACGCATACCCCAACACGCTCGAGCGCAAGCTCACAACCAAGTACCTGCTCAAGGCCGTCGAGACGCGGGCAAGTGAGCTCGCCGAGGAGACACGCCTGCGCGAGGAACGGGCCGTGCATATCGATTTTTCGCAGCTCGACCACATCCGCAAAGCAGCGAATGAGACCTGCGAGAAGCTCATCGTGGAGGAAGGGGAAGGGATTTCTCCACTCCGCGGCCTTGCGGCCGCTCCGGTCGAAATGACAATAGGGAACGGCGTCCCTGCTGTCATTTCGAGCGTGCGAAGCGAGTCGAGAAATCCTTCCGCCCCTGCTGCCATTTCGAGCGAAGCGAACGAAGTGAGCGCAGTCGAGAAATCTCGACCCTTACGTTCTGCCTGCTGTGGCGAGGGAGATTTCTCCACTCCGGCGCTTCGCGCCTCCGGTCGAAATGACAACGGGAGCAGCCCATCCGCCCTCGGTCGAAATGACAGGGGGGACGGCCCATCCGCACCCTCGCTTTCCCCCAAAGAAATCGAACTTGTCGCATGCCTGCTCTCCGGCGGCTCGGTGCGCGAGTTCGAGCGCGCGCATGCCTGCATGGCATCCGTGCTCGTCGACTCCATCAACGACAAGCTCTACGACGAGTTCGCCGATATCTGCATAGACGCCACCGGCGACGAGCCCGCCATCATCGAAGACTACGCCCCCGAGCTGCGCACGCTGCTCGGCCTGTCCTGAAGGAGCTGTCATGGCCACCAAGATCCCCAAACGCATCGCATCGACCGTGCTCAACTCCCTTAAGGGCGGCGTCGTGCCACGTGTCGGCCTGCCCTACGTCGCGGTCGGTCGTGAGGCGGAGATCGATGCGCTGCTCCACGACGTCGACATCATCGCCGACGGCGGGGCAACCTTCCGCTTCATCGTCGGCAAATACGGAAGCGGCAAGAGCTTCCTGCTGCAAACCATCCGCAACTATGCGATGGATCGTAACTTCGTCGTCGTCGATGCCGACCTCTCCCCCGAGCGCCGTCTCCAGGGCAGCCACGGCCAGGGCCTTGCCACCTACAAGGAGCTCATCCGCAACATGTCGACCAAGACACGCCCCGAAGGTGGCGCGCTCACGCTCATCCTCGATCGTTGGATTTCGAGCGTGCAGCAAGACGTGCTTGCCGAAGGGCTCGAGCCCGGTACGGAAGCTTTCGCGCAGCGTGTCGAGATGCGCATCCACGAAGTGGTGAGCACGCTCTCGGAGCTCGTGCACGGCTTTGACTTCGCGCAGCTGCTCGTCATGTACTACCGCGCCTACGTCAACGATGACGAGGACACCAAAGCCAAGGTCATCAAATGGTTCAGGGGCGAATACGCCAACAAGACCGAGGCCAAGACCGAGCTCGGCATCCGCATCGTCATCTCCGACGACGATTGGTACGAGTACATCAAGCTTTTCGCATCCTTCCTCGTGCAAGCGGGCTACGCCGGGTTGCTCGTGCTCATCGACGAGCTCGTGAACATCTACAAGGTGCCCAACTCCATCACGCGCCAGTACAACTACGAGAAGATCCTCACGATGTACAACGATACGCTGCAGGGTAAGGCGCAGCATCTGGGCATCATCATGGGTGGCACGCCCCAGTGCGTCGAGGACAAGCGCCGTGGCGTCTACTCGTACGAGGCACTGCGCAGCCGTCTGGCCGAAGGGCGCTTCGCCAGCCAGCAATACAAGGACATGCTCGCCCCCATCATCCGTCTCGTGCCACTCACGCACGAGGAGCTCTTCGTACTCGCCGAGAAGCTCACCGCCATCCACGCGCAGCTCTTCGATTACGAGCCACGCCTGACCGACGATCAGCTCGTCCAGTTCATCAAGACGGAGTTCGAGCGTGTGGGAGCAACCACGCACATCACGCCCCGCGAGGTCATCCGCGATTTCATCGAGCTGCTCGACATCATGTACCAGAATCCCGACGCGCAGATGGACGAGCTGCTGGCAAGCGAAGCATTCACCAGCGCCATTGCGCCCGATGCTTCGAGTAACGTGAGCGTGGCTGCCGAGACAAGCGACCGGCAAGAGAACTTCTTCGAGTTCACGCTCTAGGCGGTGATCATGGACGTCTTTGCCTCATATGCGCCCTTCATCCAGGACTTCATCTACCGTAACGGCTGGGAAAGCCTGCGTTCGGTGCAAGTCGCCGCCGCCGATGCCATCTTCAATTCCGAGGACAACGTCTTGCTGGCCGCATCCACGGCCTCCGGCAAGACCGAGGCTGCGTTCTTCCCCATACTCTCCCAGCTTGATGAGGACCCCTCCTCGAGCGTCGGCGTGCTCTACATCGCACCGCTCAAGGCGCTCATCAACGACCAGTTCGGCCGTCTCACCGAGCTCTGCGAGGAGGCCGAGATTCCCGTCTGGCGTTGGCACGGCGACGTCGCGCAATCACGCAAGAGCAAGCTGCTCAAGCACCCGAGCGGCATCTTGCAGATCACGCCGGAATCCCTCGAAGCGCTGCTCCTGCACAAGCATTCCCACATCCCCGCGCTCTTCGGCGACCTGCGCTTCATCGTCATCGACGAGATTCACTCCCTCATGCGCGCCGACCGCGGTGGTCAATGTCTCTGCCTCATCGAACGCCTCTCGCGTCTCGCATCATGCAGCCCGCGACGCATCGGGTTGTCGGCAACCATCGGCGACCTCGAGCTGGCCGGACGCTTCCTTGGCGCCGGCTCGGGTCGCGACACCATCATCCCCCGCATCGAGGACACGCAGCAGCGCTGGCGCCTGTCCATGTCTCACTTCTTCGTGGGAGAGGGCGCCGAGGAAATGGGTGAGACACATTGGACAGGTACATCTGTCTCATTGGCAGAATCCAATGAGACAGATGTACCTGTCCAATGTGTCTCACCCTCCCCGCCCGAACCCGCCACCGATGCCGCTCCCGCAGGCGCGGACCTCGGCCTCGGCTACATCTTCGAGCATACGCGTGGCAAGAAGTGCCTCGTCTTCTGCAACTCGCGCGAGGAGGCCGAAGGCGTCACCACCACGCTACGTCGCTATTGCGAGGCCAACAACGAGCCCGACCGTTTCCTCATCCATCACGGCAACCTCTCGTCGGCCGTGCGCGAGAGCGCGGAAGACGTCATGCGCGACGAGGAGCTCGACCAGACGACCGTCACCACGGCCACCCTCGAACTCGGCATCGACATCGGTCGCCTCGAGCGCGCCTTCCAGATCGATGCCCCCTTCACGGTGAGCGCGTTCTTGCAGCGCATGGGGCGTACGGGACGGCGAGGCTCGCCCCCGGAGATGTGGTTCGTCATGCGCGAGGACCGCGCCGAGCCGCGCACCACCCTGGGCGCGACCATCCCCTGGAAGCTCCTGCAGGGCATCGCACTCGTACAACTCTACCTCGAGGATCGCTGGGTCGAGCCACCGCGACTCGACCGCCTGCCCTACAGCCTGCTCTACCACCAGACCATGGCAACCCTTGCCAGCGGGGGCGAGATGACGCCGGCCGAGCTCGCAGCCCGCGTCCTTACCCTCGGGTACTTTCATCGCGTGAGCAGCGAGGACTTCCGCGTCCTGCTACACCACCTCATCGACATCGACCACATCCAGCTCACCGAGGAGGGCGGTCTCATCGTCGGCATCGCAGGCGAGCGCGTCATCAACAGCTACCGCTTCTACGGCGTCTTCCAGGAAAACGAGGAGTACACCGTTCGCAACGAGTCCCAGGAGCTCGGCACCATCGTGCTGCCACCGCCCGTGGGCGAAAAGCTCGCCATAGCCGGTGCCACCTGGCTCGTCGAGGAGGTCGACCACAAGCGCCACCTCGTCTACGCCACGCAAGTAAAGGGCCAAGTGCCGGCCTACTTTGGCGACTGCCCCGGCGACATCAACACGGTCGTACTCGAGCGCATGCTGCGCGTGCTCATGGAAGATGCGGATTATCCCTACCTCATGGACAACGCGCGCGGCAGGCTCGCCCAGGCCCGCTCGACCGCACGCAACGCCCATCTCGACCACATCCCGCTCGTTCGTCTGGGTGGCAACACCTGGGGGCTCTTCCCCTGGCTTGGCAGCTACGCCTTCCTCGCACTCGAGCGTTTCCTCAAGATCAAGTGCGCCGACCAGCTCCAACTCAAGGGTCTGGACTCGTCGCGTCCCTATTTCATGGAGTTTCGCATGAAGGGCGACGAGCAGCTCTTCTACGATGTGCTCGCGGAGCAGGCAACCACACCGTTCGATCCCCTTGACCTCGTCTATCCCGACGAAATCCCCATCTGGGAGAAATACGACGAATACGTGCCCATCGAGCTCATCCGCAAGGGCTTCGCCGAGAGTGTCCTCGACATCGACGGCATGCTCAAGCGCGTGCGCCAGTGGTGCGGCCTGCCAGACGAGAAGCCGCTGCAGCTCCCGGGCTAGACGCAGAGCTCAGTAATTGGAACCACATGGAATTTCGGTGACATGCGTGCTTTCAACAGCTGATGCCTAATCTTGCAAAAATCGCCTAAAAATGCAAAAATCGCCTAAAAATGCAAAAGCCAATCTTATCCGAAAGGCCTTATATGGTGCCGAATCCTTTCACTCCCACATTTGGACGAATTCCGCTCTTGATGACGGGAAGAGATGCCATCATAGAAGAGATGGAGCAGGCTTTCGATATTGGTTCGGGCGACCCCAATTTATCGACAATCTACACTGGCGCCCGTGGCACGGGAAAAACCGCGCTCTTGCTCTATCTATCGCGTATCGCATCGGCCCATGGTTGGATAGCCGTTAATGTCACGGCCATTCCCGGGATGCTCGAAGATATTCTTGAGCAGACCAAGCAGGGAGCCGCGCAGTTCCTCGAAGCCTCTGACAATCCAAGATTGAGGAGTCTCACCATTGGCCAATTTCTTGGTTTGGAATGGGACAACCCGACGCAGGAGCGTGGCAACTGGCGTACGCAGATGGGAAAGATCATTGCCTCGTTAAACGATCAGGAGATCGGGCTGCTGATCACCGTAGATGAAGTTAATCCCAAGCTCGATGAAATGGTTCATCTTGCAACCACATACCAGCACTTTGTGGGAGAAGAGCGACAGGTGGGCCTGCTACTTGCCGGTCTTCCAGGCAATGTCAATTCGCTTTTGCGAAACGAGTCCGTTTCGTTTTTACGCAGAGCAAACCAACACAAGCTGGTGCGCATATCCGATGAAGACATTGCCGAGGGCATCAGAACCACTATCGAGGAAGGTGGCCGTTCTATTTCACTTGAGGCCCTCTCATCAGCAGCTAAAGCTAGCGAGGGCTTTCCTTACCTCATGCAACTTGTAGGCTACCAAAGCTGGGCCAGAAACCCCGATAGCGAGACGGTCTCCGAAGAAGATGTTCACTGGGGCATAGCACGTGCCAGAGCAAGCTTCTCCGAACGAGTGCTCGACGCAACGTATTATGACCTCTCGGATGGGGACATTCGCTTTCTTCGGGCAATGCTTGCCGATACGAGGGAAAGTCGCTTATCGGATATCGCCTCGAGAATGGGAGAGGCCAGCAACTACACAAGCACGTACAAGCGTCGCTTGATAGAGCAGGGAGTCATAGGCGAGCGAGGGTCGTCCTACGTTTCTTTTGAGCTTCCCGGATTCCGCGAGTACCTCGAAGACAGATTCAAATAACCCGATTGACGTCACTCGGATCCGGCATCTCAAAGCGCAACTGCTACTCTCCCACCACCTGCACGTACACCTTGCGATGCCGCGGGCCGTCGAACTCGCAGAAGTAGATGCCCTGCCAAGTCCCAAGCGCCATGGCGCCGCCCGTCACGGGAATGGTCTCCGACGCGCCGATGGCGCTGCTCTTGAGGTGTGCGGCGCTATTGCCCTCGGCATGCCTGAAATCACGCCGGTCGGGAAAGATGTCCGCCAGCGCGAGCTTGAGGTCGCGCACGACGTCGGGGTCCGCGTTCTCGTTGATGGTGATCGCGGCGGTGGTGTGCGGGCAATAGACCACGCATAGCCCTTCCTCGATGCCGCTTTCCCGCACGATTTGCCTTATTCGCGCCGTGATTTCGACAAACCCGTAGACCGGCGTCTCCAGTTCGAATCGCTCCATGTCTGCCTCCCGTTAAAATGAGACAATATCTCTGAGCAATTGTCTCATTTTCGACGGCGAGGAGCATGACCATGAAGACGACGATACTCGTGGACAATGACGCGCAAAAAGGGCTCGGCTGCGAATGGGGGTTCTCCGCGCTCATCGAGACCGACGACGCTACCATCCTGCTCGATTCGGGCGCATCGGGGCTCTTCGCGCAAAACGCGCAGGCCCTCGGCATCGACCTGTCAGATGTCGACTATTGCGTGCTCTCCCACGCCCATTACGACCATGCCGACGGTTTCGGGGACTTCTTCGCAATCAACGACCATGCGCCGCTGCTCATCCAGGATGCCTGCGAGGAGGTATGCTGGAGCGATGCCAAAGGCGACATGAAGTACATCGGCATCCAGAGGGGGCTTCTCGAGCAGCAGGCATCACGTATCGAGCGCGTCGACGATGCCCTGCAATTCGCGTCCGGCGCATGGCTCCTGGGCCACAGCACAAAGGGGCTCGACAAGATCGGCGAGCGCGAGCACCTCTACCTGAAGACCGATGACGGGCTCGTCGGCGACGGATTCGACCACGAGCAGAGCCTCATCATCGAGACGCCCGCGGGACTCGTCATCTTCAACAGCTGCTCCCACGGAGGCATCGAGACCATCATCAACGAGGCGCGTGCTGCGTTTCCCGGCAAGCCCATCCGCACGCTCGTCGGCGGATTGCACCTGTTCCTGCGCGAAGATGACGAAGTACACGCCCTTGCGCAAACCATCCGCGAGCTTGGCATCGACAAGATCTACACCGGCCATTGCACGGGAGAGCATGCGCTCGAAATCCTGCAGGAGGAGCTCCCCGACATCGTCGAGGCAACCTACGCAGGCCAGATTTTCGAGCTGTAGGAGGCATCTTCGCACGGCGTTTTCGTGACAAGGGGGACGGGGGTTCTGTCACATCCATGGATGTGACAGAACCCCCGTCCCCCTTGTCACGCCCCCGTATCCCCTCACTTCGAAGGCCCGCAAAACAGAATCGCGAGCATCATGATGATGATGACGAACCACGCCATCGCGCTGGAACCTGCGAGTAATGCCGACAAGACGCCCATGATGTTTCTCCTTCGTTTGAACTGAACGACAAACCGAGAGTACCAAGCGCCTGTGACACGTTTTCCACCTGCTCACTCCATGGTAATCTCGCGGTGCAGAGCGCGTGTCATGACCAGGTAGTACACGATGCCGATGGCTATCCACACGACGCCGATGATCTTGGCGGGCACATCAAGTGAGAGCAGCAACGCAAAGACCACAATCATGCCCAAGATGGGGCAGACCAGAAAACGTCCGGGATTGCCGTGATCCTTCTTCTTGAACCAGAACCATACGACCACGCAGAGGTTAAGGAGGAAGTACGTGGAAAGCGCACCGAAGTTCACGACCTTGCCCAATCCCTCCATACCGATGAACAGGAAGGGCGCGAGCAGGACAAGCGAGAGGACCGACACGAAGCACGTGGCGACGATGGGCACCTGGCGCTTCTCGTCGATCTTGGCTAGGACGCCGGGAAGCGACCCACTCTTGCCCATGACGTAGAGGATGCGTGACACCGACACCGTCGCGACCAAGCCGGTGAAGACGCCCTGGGCCAAGGCCACGGACACGGCGCAGACGACGCCAAACCACTTGCCACCCACGAGCTCGGCGATATGGTAGAAGCCGTTGTTCTCGTCGTTCTTGCAAATCTGGCCCGACGGATCGACGCAGGTGGCGATGAAGCACGTCAGGACGAAGATGGCCACGAGGATGATGACCATGATCATCATCGCGCGCGACGGCCCGTGGCGCTCGTCCTTCGCCTCGTCGGTGAGCGTCGCCACGCACCCGAAGCCCACGAACGAGAACACCGCCAACGAGGCGGCGCCCATGACGCCGGATACCGAAAAGGTATTGGGATTGAACAGGGCGGTCAGCGAGAAGCCGCTCGTCTCGGGGTGCCCGATGATGTAGACCACGCCGAACACGATGAACATGCCGAGCACGATGAACTCGAGGATGAGCGCGATGCGGTTGACGAACATCGTCGTGCTCATGCCGCGTGACGCGACGACGAAGACGAAGACGAGGAAGATGAGGCACCAGCCCCAGACCGGAATCTGCGGCACGTAGGTGCTCAGCGCCTCGGCACCCATGATGAAGACCATGTCGGGCGACGTGAGATACTGCAGCAACATGAGCCAGCCGGCCACGAATCCGAGGCCCTTGCCGATGCTCTTGGACGTGTAGGTATAGATGGAGCCCGACGACGGGAAGGTTCCGATCATCACGCCAAAAGACAGCACGGAAAAGAACATGCCGATGAAGGCGACGAAATACGCGAGTGCCGGCATACCGCCCGATGCGTTGGACACGCCGCCGAAGAGGCTGAACGTGGCGATGGGCACCATGAAGATGAGGCCGTAGACCACCATGTCGAACACGCCGACTGTCCTCTTGAAGCCGGCATCCCCCTGTGACGAAGACGCGTCCGCAGCCTGTGTCGCAGCTGGCGAGTCACCTTGCACCGAAGCATCCGTCTTCGGAGCTGCATCCTTGGCATCAGTCATGATGACCCCCTCCTATCCTCTCCCGGTTTTCTCGCTCGTCGCGCTGTCCGCAACAGCCGTCTTCCCCTTCTGACGGCGTACGAGACGCGTGTAGACGACGGTGAGAATGACCGCCACTATCAATATGCCAATGGCAATGAGCAGAGTATGCGAAAAGCCAAACGCGTAGGCATCGGCCTTGCTCATTCCCCCCGCCATCAAATGGGTGATATCGCCGGACATGATGCCGACGAAGAGAGCCGACGAGACTGAGCTGCCGATCTGCACGATCGTCGAGTGGATGGACGAGCCATACGAGGAGATGGCGCGGGGAAGCACGTTGAGGTCGACGGTCTTTACCGCCGGGAAGAAAATGCCGATGCCCGCATAGGCTATGGCAGCGCAGGCAAGCAAGACGATGACGAGGAGCTGCGCGGAGGCGAAGTACATGCCGATGTAGCCGATGAGCACGATCGCAAACCCCACCGGCACGAGCGGCCACACGCCGTGCTTCGCAAGCAGATGGCCGCTGGGAAAGCAGCAGGCCGCATAGCACAAGATGGGCACGATGCACATGCAACCGGCTATGAACGGCGAGTACGATGCCGCACCCTCGAGATACAGGGGAACGAGCAAGCTCATGTACACCGATGCCATGAACGCAAGCGTGACGAGCGTCTCGCCGACGGTGAACACCGGATTGCGCAGCGGCGTCAGATTGAGCAGGGGCTCGTCGATGTGCAGCTGACGATACACGAAGATGGCGAGTATCGCGATGCCGGCGAGCATGATGACGAGTGGCGGAAAGACCTCATGTGAGATCTCGTTAAGGCCGTAGAGGAAGCAGGCCAGGCCGACAAAGCTCAGCGCAACGCTCGGGATGTCGATATGGGCTTTTCTGCGCATATACAGATTGTGGATAGCCGGCCTGCCCGCAATGATGAGGACAAGGGCAATCACCGCGGGAATGAGGAAGAGCGGGCGAAGGCCGACGCAGGTGATGATAAGACCTGAAACGGGCGGGGCAAACGCCAGTGCGACGCCAATGACACCGCTGTTCACGGCGAGCAAAGTCGCCGCCTTGCCCTTTGGCGCGATGGTGAGCAGTGCCTCGTTGATAAGCGGAAAGCACAGCCCCGTGCAAACGGCCTGGAGGGCACGGGCGACGATCATGACCGGATAGTTCCAGGCAAAGAAGCCGAGCAACGATCCCACGAACGAGAAGACGAAGCCTATGGTCATGAGCTTGTGAAGGCCTATGCGCTCGAGCAGCTTCGCCGCCATGGTGATGGTCGTCGCGGTGACGATCGTGAAGGCGAGCACCATCCAGTTGGCTTGGGAAAGCGTGATGTGAAAGTCGGTTGCGACATAATCGAGCGCAACGTTCATAAGCGATTGCGTGAACGATGCGAGGAGATTGCTCACGAGCAGGACGACGATCATCGCCGTCCGCGCCGCGCCCACCGGCGGGCTTGGTATGCTCGCATCAGCCGCCATTTTGGCCCCACATTCGATAGTGTACATTCATCGTTTGTCAAGAGCATTGTACTACCGAATAGGCGAAATGCGCTATTTATTATTCGAGTGGCAATAGTGGTGCTAAGCAGTTGGTCTGTCCAGCAGCATCGAGATCCGGAAGGCCTCTTTTACCGCATCTTGCAAAGTGCCGTACATAGCGTACCGACAAGGCCGATGATCATGACGACACTGCCAGCAAGAAGCGTGTTCTCGAACGAGGGGCCCAGCAAGCCCTGGACGAGGAACGTACCCAGGAACTGTCCAATCCCCTGGACGCAGATAAGAACGCCCATGCCGATAGTCGCAAGCTCCGGTCTACTGATCACCTTCATGAAGGCGGTTATCATGAGGCCGGTGGTGCCCATTCCGATCACACCCATAACCACTGCTCCCACCCACATCACGGCACTTTCGAAGTTGTAGAGAACGAAGGTGCACGGCCCCAGGAAGAACAGGCAGAAGACGAGCAGCCATTTGGTCTTGCCGGTCTTGTCGGATAGCATTCCGAAGAAAGGAGAAGAGGCAACCGAGATTATCATCGGCAGCGTGCTTACGAAACCCGACAGGCTTACATCCATGCCGCGCATCTGCAAAATCGAGGGAACCAGGCTCAGGACCGCAAGCAAGCATATGTTAAACGCGATGAACCCGCAGAAAAAGAGTAGGACGTCCTTCGTCAGAAGCTCGCGATACGAGGGCTTCGCTCCTATATGCGAGGCGGCTGCCTTGCCAGGTGTGACGTCCGATTGCGCCACCCCCGAAGCCCCTTCGGAGGCATTGACTGCGTCCTCGGGCGCCACAGGCGAGCCCTTCTTGAAAGGATCTCTTACGCAAATACACATGATGACAGTCGCAATCACGACCAGCGCACCGTAAAAGAGCCAAAGCGAGGTGAGCCCCGCAAACGCGAAGACCAATGGCGTCAGAAACGCGGCGATGGCGGAACCCAAAGACCCCCACATACCCCAGATGCCCATGGAAGTGCCGATACGCCCTGGTGCGACGCTTTCTTGTATGACCAGCGGGCCGCACGTGGTCACCGCCGTAAGTGCTATGCCCTCTATGCCACGTGACACGAGCAAGACGATGCCATTGGGCGCGAATGCCCCCATGACAGAGCCGAGAACGATGAGGCACGTCGCGAACACGATGATTCTCTTCGGGCTCATGCGAACCGACAACTCACCTATGGCGATTGCCGTCACGGCCATCATGAGCGTGAAGATGGACATGAGCCACGAACCGCCACTTGCCGACATGGCATACTGCTCCATGATGGCGATCATGATCGTGGGAACCTTGTATTGGACCATTGCCATGGTCACCCCAACGGCCAATACCGAAAGGCTCACGACAAGATAGTTCTGGTACTTCGGCTGAATCACGAGGCGTCCCCACTTCCTCCACGTTTACATGGTTTTCCGGCGTCACCGGACATGAGAAAGTCTAGGGAGGGCGTCAATCACGAGCATGACCCCCTGGGCACGGTTTTGGGGATGAGAGGTGAGGGTTATGTCACGACGCTTGAATGACATACGAGCGTCACCAGGATGCATCGTGAACGGGTTTCGAGCGGCATTCGAGCGGCAATTATCTCGTCGCCTGATAAAAAGGCCAGCGAGAAAACCCGCTGACCTTGCCTTTTACTGGTCGGGTGGACAGGATTCGAACCTGCGACCCCTTGACCCCCAGTCAAGTGCGCTACCAAACTGCGCCACCACCCGATATGCTGCGTGCCCCGCACGCGAGTTGCTATGTTACCACAACGACGGACACATAAAACACCTTACTTTTCAAACAGAAGACAACTTGCCTGACACCAAGGACACCTTGCCCTCATTTCCCTATCCCGAAGCCTACGAATCGCTTATCGCAAGACCACAGCTGCGACTTCTCTTGAGATCGGCAATGATCTCATCGGCGCGCACGACAAAACGCGAGGCGACCTGCACCGCCTGCGGACCGCATATCTCGATGACGAGCTGCGCATTGTTCCAGCAGTCGCAGAGTTCGCCGAGCATGTCCTGCACCGCCTTGGCCCGTGTATTGGTATCCTCAGCCGTATCGGGCAAAAGCTCTGCAAACTCACGTGTCACGTAGCGCAGCGCCTTGGCCAGCTTGCGCACGTCATGAACAGCCTCTTGGTCGTCATAGCCAACGTGCGCCATCTGCAACTCGTAATCGGTACGCATCTGCGAAACGCGCCTGACGAGCTCCTGCGCATCGAGGCCGGACTGCCTGACGCAACGACGCCAGGGCATGTCCTTGATGCGCCCGACCACGCGCGTAATTGCCTTTTGCGTAGACTCGGCAGCAAAGCGCTCGATGAATCCCGTACGAAGCTGCGTGCAAGCATCGGCCACGATACGTGCCTCGACCGTCTGCGAATCGAGCGCCTCGCAGAGCATGTCTAACTCGCGCAGACGCGAGGTCGGATCTTGTAGCTTCTTGATATCGCGCATGGTCTTCTTGAGCGCAGAACCCTTGCAATACGGCGCGAGGAAGCCCAGCAGCGAGCGCGCAATTCTCAACGAGATGCGATACTGATGCAGCGATTCGGGATCATCGGGATTCTCGAGTAGCATGACGCTACAGCGCGCGATGCGTGCGGCGGCATCGGAAAGGGCGTCCTCCACATCGACGATGCTCTGCCATAGCACGACACGCGGCCCCTGCACGAACCATTCGAGCCACGAGCCAACGCTTGCCGGATCATCCGTCGCCGCAAAACCGAACGACGCCATGGCACCAGTTCCCATGCCCTGCGGAGCCCCACTCAAGCGTGCGTAGAGCTCGTCCATGAAGGGATTATGTCCGACGGCGATAACGGTGCCCTGCTCTTCGACGAGCTCGGTCATGAAAGCATCGACGCTGTTGGCGTAAAGCGAATCCCGCACCTCGATGCCATCGACGCCGAGCGCATGCGCAACGACCTCGGCGGTTTGCATGGCACGCAGCGCCGGGCTGCTCCAGACCTTGACCTCGGCGACATCCTCGTCAGCCAGAAGCTGGAGCGAGATGGGAAACCGCGCCTCGATGCTATATCGACCGGCACGCGTGAGCTGACGGTCCTTGTCGATGAGCTCGGGGTTGCGCGCCTGGGTCTTAGCGTGCCTGACAAGAACCAATCTGGAAACCATGGGAACCCTCCTCGCGGCTATAGAGCCTCTGGATCTTCGCGTTTCAAGATGAAGTGATAGATGATGAGCACGATGCCCTCGATGGCCGCGGCGATAAGCGCGATGATGATGACGATGTGCGCGTACAGGTAGATGCGCGCAAGGGCAGAGCCCGTGATGACAAGGATTGCCCCAATGACGACGGCAAGCGGAATATAGGTCTTGCCCTTGCCGGGGTCGCAGGAGACGGCATAGCCTGCCAGCGCGAAAACGACGGCCGAAAGTCCGGAGAACCACGTAATCGACGCAATGACCGTACCGATCTCCTGCACCTGCATGAGAAGGCTAAATCCACACGCCGACCCACCGACGCCCGCGACGATCACCGAGATGATACGCGTCAGAATCTGTCGAGCCGAAAGTCGATACTCATTACTCATGCGGCATATGGTACCAGCTTACAGCGTGAACTGCATGCCGTCTTCGGCCACAATAACACGACCATCGAACTGCGCGGCATATGCGTAGATCTCGTCGATCTCGTTCACACCCGGATCGCACATGTGCGGCGCAAGATGCGTGAGATATATGTGTCCGGCATCGAGAATGTCGATGCCCTCGTGCACCGTCTGACGTACGTCATGATGCGAGCGTGCGGTCCCGTGATTCTCCCAGAACGTCGAATCCATGACGAGGTTGTCGACACCCTTGAGCATCTCGATGACCTCGGGCTTGAGATCGCTCGTATCGGGCGCGTAGAACGTACGACGTCCCTCGGGCGTGGTGATGAGGTAACCGAAGGTACCCGGCGCGTGCTTGAGCGGCAGCGCCTGAATCGCGAGGCCGTCCACCTCGCGTACGTCGTACGGGTTCATCACGTCGAGCGCAAAGCAATCGTCCATGTAGGAGTATTCCTTGAGCGCTTCGGCTATGGCGTGCTCGCTTCCGTGAAACGGCATCGTGCCCATGAGGTACAGGCGGATGAAGTACTCGAACTCGCCCAGACCGCCCATGTGGTCGTAGTGGGCGTGGGTGAGGAAGAAGTCGTCGATGACATCGATGCCCTCGCGATTGAGCTGATGGCGGATGTCAGGTGACGCGTCGATAATGGTCGTCCCATGACCGCGCAGGGCAACGCCCGTGCAACCGCGACGCTTCGTCGGGTCCTTGCGTGCCGCCTCGCACGCAGGGCAATGGCAAAAGAAAGCCGGCACACCGCAGCCCGAGCTCGTCCCAAGGAAAGTGAAGGTCCGCTCGATGGGAAGGGAGCGGAAGGGCAGCGGGCCGCATGCGGCCTTGTCGGGACAGGCTTCGCACTCGGCACGATACTCGGGCGCGATGGCATCCCAGCCACAGCGCTCAAAGCCGCAGGACAGGTAGAAGGGCTCGATCTCACCGCGTGCCACGAGACGCAGGTCCGGATGAAGTCGCAACGCATCCTTGAGCAACGCACGACCCACGCCCTTGCCCTGGACGACGTCGAAGACGACGATGGGGCGCACGTTCCACGAACCGTCGCTGCCCTGCTCCAGGCGGCAGGCACCGTACATCGTGTTGTCTGGTGTCACGGCGACGCGTATTCCCTCGGGACTCGTGAGGTCGCTGAAGCCCTCGACCGAAAACAGGTACCGGATGAGATCCATGTCCGCCTCGACGCAATCGCGGATGTGGTATTCGGGTGCGATCATGCGTTGAATCCTTTCTCGAAGCGCCCGAAACGCCCGCGCTGCCCCATGAGCAGCGCCGGACACGGCTCGAGCTTGCCGTTGCCGTCGAGTTCGCCGCGCGTCTCGGCAACGAGCGTCCTACCGACGAAGAGCTCGTGATCCCCATGCACGCGCGATTCCACCAGCTGGCACTCGATCCACGAGATGGCCTGCTCGATACGGGCGGCGTCAACATGAGCAGCCGGACACGCCGTGAGTCCCGCTTCGGCGAAGCGATCCTCGACGCCGTGCTTCCTACCGCACGCCATCGCGATGCGCGCGGCATCCTCGTCAGCACCGAGCACGTTCACGACGAAGCATCCCGACTCGCGCATGGCGCACGCGGTCTGCCCGCCGGGGCGAATGGCGACGGCGATGAGGCTCGGCTCGTGCGAAATGGGCATGACCCATGCGATGGTCGCGACCTTGTCCATGCCCGTGACATCACGAGCCGTGACGAGTGTCACGGTCGTGGGAACGAGCAGCGTGGCGATCTCGTTGCCGGTCAACTTGCTGAACGACTCCGTCATTACAATCTCCTCGATGAGACAGTTGCTCAGGGACGTTGTCTCATTTCTTCATAATGAGACAACGTCCCTGAGCAACTGTCTCATTTTCCCGGTCATCGCACCTACATGATGGGCGGCACGTAGATCTTCATGCGCGACTGCGGAATGGCGCGCTTGGCAAGCTCCTGGCAACCCTCGACGATGGTGTCGAGGCGATTTGCCGGCACACCCATGTACATCATGTCCTCGCCAATGTCGCTTGACGCGCGGCCGCCATAGCAGCCAAACGAGATGTTCGGCTCGTCGTTCATGAGCGGCAGCAGCGTCGCCTCCACGCATTGCGCGTTGAAACCCGACGCGTGGAAATCGTGGCGGTGTCCATCGAAGTACGACATGCTCATCGACAGCCACATCATCTGCTCGGGCGTACCCGTGAAGACGATGACCTCGGGATGGCGCGTGCATGCGCCGAGTGGCTGCACGAGGGTGGCGCGCTTGGAGTTGGGCGGTAACGTGGGGCGCTCGGCCACCATCTTGGCCGCGGCCTCGGCATCCACGACCTTGTGGAAGAGCACGTAGATCTCGCCGGTGGCGAGCTTGTCGGGCACGCCGGTCATGCCGAAGATCGAGGTGCCGTCGGGACAGGCGTGGCAATGGGGCGGCATGAGTATCGATGCGCCGCGGCGCGCCGCGTTCATGCTCTGGCAGTAGCGCAGCTTCTCGGTGGGCATGGGAACATCGGGCAGTGGCTCGTCGATGTCGATGAGCCCGACGGCCACCGGATGCCAGCGCAGGTCGAGCGCTTCCATGATGGCCTTCTCCGCCTCGGCGTAATGCTGCTGCTCCTCGGCGGAAATGGGCTCGGCGCGCTCCTCGCCGGCATACGGATCGAAGGCTGCGGCGCCGGGCAGCGACTTGATCACGATGGCGCGTTGCGGGCATTGCCCCGAGCAGGTCGTGCAGCCGACGCACGCCTCCATATCGACAGCCCTCGGCATGCCGTTATCGTCCACCTCGAGGCAGTACTGCGGGCAAAACGCCACGCATAGGCCGCAGGCAACGCAGCGATCCGCATCGTGTATGAACTCGTAGTCAGCGCTCATGGACTGCTCCTTGTCGCATTAGGCAGTGGGGCCGGTTCCCCACATCTCGTAGATACGCTCACCGGCAGAATTCGTCATCTGGTAGCTGCAAAACGGAATCACGCGCCCGTCCTTCATCGCCACCGTCATCGAGCATTCCGCCATGCGTTCGGTCGTGGTCGTCATCGCGTCCATGTAGTTCATGATAATGACGCTGATGCCGCGATAGAGGTTGACGCCCTTCTTGTAGAGGATGTCGGGCAATACCGAGCCCTGCGGGGACGTCGGGTCGTAGTACTGCATGTACTCCTCGCTCGACAGGCCGCGCGTGGCCGGGATATAGCTGCCGTTTTCGTCCGGCATGAGGAAGGTGCCCGTATCGCACAGCGGGTGCGAGCACCCGAGCGGCATGATGTCTGCGACCTTGATGCGTCCGCCTGTCTGCTCCTCGAGCGCGTAGATGGTGTCACCGGCCGTGTACGGTGCGTACTCGCTCGGCTCGAAACGTCCCGAAGTGAACGCGGGTTGCAGCGCCACGCCGATCACCACGTCGGAGTTCTCCCACGCAAAGTCGATGACCTCGCCAACGCGGTCGTCGTTGACGCCCTTGACGATCGTCATGCACAGAACGACCTGAATGCCCACCTCGCGGCAGTTCTCGATGCAGGCCATCTTATCGGCGAGCATCGCGGCCTTGCCGCATATGGCCTCGTAGGGCTCCTCGTCAATGCCGTCGAAGGAGAGGTAGATACCCGTGATGCCCGCGTCGACGAGCTTCTGCAGATAATCCTTGGAGCGGCCGATGACGATGCCGTTCGTGTTGATTTCGATGCCGGTGAAGCCGTGACGGCGTGCGCACATGACGATCTCGGGCAGGTCACTGCGCACCGTCGGCTCTCCGCCGGTGATTTGCAGGCCCGTCTCGGGGCCGACCTTCTCGGCAAGCGTCGTGATGAGCCCCTCGATCTCGTCGTAGGTGATACCGTCACTCGGGAAATCCGCGCTCATGAAGCACACGGGGCACTTCGCGTTGCAGCGGCGCGTGACTTCGATTTCCACCAGCGTGCCACGGCGCAGATGGCGCTTGCACAGGCCACAGCTCATGCAGCAGTCGCCCTCGATGGGATACTCGCGCCACTTTGGCGCCGTCGGCGTGACGCGCATCGAGCGCAGCCACTCGTAATGCTCCGCATTGGGCCACACGTACGTGATGGTCTCGCCATGCTCGGGACAGGTGCGCGTCATCCAGACCTTGCCGTCGCTGTCCGCGTAGATTTCGGCCTTCAGCTGCTCGAGGCAGTGCGGGCACAGCGCATGCGCCGTATGGAGAGTTCGATTCTCAGTCATGAAGGTCCTTTTCCATCCTTTTCACCTACGGAGGTAGCTCTTTCTCAAACAATAGCGAAGCAGAAAACGCTTTTCGTGAGGTGCCCTTGCGAGGACTGTCTGAGCAGGCGCTTTTTGCCTGCGAGTTCCGCAGCAGCCGAACGAAAAGCGTTTTCGGTTGCGGAGCGTGTTTGAGAAAGAGCTACCGGAGTATCCCTTCGGTCTCCTCCGGCTCGTGTGCGGGCGCGTCGGCGCCATCCTCCACATCATCCAGATACTGGCGCGGATCATGGTTCTCGTTAGGTGCGGCATGCGGTTTGAGACCGAGGAAGTCAGCCCACTGCAAGACGCGCTTGGGCACGTAGATGCCGGTCTGGTACTCCGATGCCGTACGCAGGGCACGCGCGCAAGACAGACAGTGCGCGAGGTCCTCGACCTCGTCGACGTCGGCAACAGGCGCAAGATAGGCGTTGGGAATGCCTTCCTCGACGAGCTTCTCGACGTAGCCATCAAGCGCGGGGCGTCCGGTCATGTTGTAGTAGATGCCCTGGTGGTTGATGGGCGTGTCGAAGTTGAATCCCACGAGCGAGGTGCCGCATTCCTGGCACGGCGCCTGCACGAAGCCCGGCGTCCCGAGCACCTCGGCAAAGTAGATGAGCCACTGGAAAGCCTGGGTCACGTGCGCACGCGGCAACGTGGGAATGTCAGCGCCAATGGAGACGATGGCCTCATAGCCCTGGTCGAAGATCTCCTTGAACGCCATGTCGAAGTGATCGTCGAAAGTCGCGCCACGGTCGTACATGTAGTGAATCTCACGCGGCCACTGCCCGATTTCCTCGATCGTCTCCTTCATGAGGGCGACGTTCTTCTCGGGCGTCGTCGAGATGAAGAGATCGTAGCTACGCTCGGGAGCACTCGGATCAGCCTCGCGCTCTTCGCGATTCAGCGCCTCGAGGTCATCCATGCACCACATGGCAAGTTCGGTCACATCCCACAGGCTGCGCTTGAAGAACTGGGCGGCCTGCTCCTGGGTAAAGCCGCCACCACGCTCTACGGTGAGACGCGTTTTGACCAGACCGGGAATCGGCGGCTTGGAGAAGATGAGAATCGCGTACTTCTTCTGCATGGGTGCTACTCCTTCTTTCTAATGCGGCAGGGAATGCCGTTGTAAATCCACGTCCCGATAAGCGGCTCGCGCGCGCCCTCGACGGTACCGCGCGTGAGCAGATTGATGTTTGACTCGAAGCATTTCCCGAAGTCGGGGTCGTCTTCGACTGCCTCAGGGTACCACCATCCGTATTCGGCTGATGCGACATCGTCAAGTATATTCGTGATATGCACATATTGGAGTACCTCAACGTCCGGCGTATCCTGACGCGAGATGAGGCACGCATCGCCTTCGGCAAGGCCCAGACGCTCAGCCGTTGCCTGCGAAAGCTCGACAGTCGGCTTGGGATGGCGAGCGCGCATCGATGGAATCTCGAAGTACGAGGAGGCCCAATAGGGCTGCTTGCGCGCGCCGGTGATGAGCGTGACGCAATCGGGATCGTGGCATACATCCGCATGCACGCCGGGCACCGGCGTGAAGCGAGCTACTACATCCGCCCCCCGTCGCTGTAAGAACGGGATGGCGAGCTCCACTTTGCCGCTTTCGGTCGCGAACCCGCGTGGCTCGCCCGTTGTCTCGTCAATCTCGAGGTGCTTGAAGTAATGTGCTCCCCCACCACACAAGCCCGTAATGGTGAAATCCTCCCAGCTCATGCCCGTCGGCGCGATCGTACGCGCGAGCTCTTCGGTCAGGTCTCGCGCCGGCCACAGCGCCTCATCACAGCCCATGCGCAAGGCGAGGTCGCGCAGGATTGCGTAGTCCTCGCGGCGCTCGAACTGCGGCTCGACCGCCGCCGGACCGCCGTAACAGAAGTCGGAGACACCACCCATCGCCTGGAAGCACGGGTGCTCGACGGCAGCGGCAGCGGGAAGAACGTAGTCAGCCATGAGGGCCGTGGGCGTCATGACGAACTCGAGCACGACGATGAGATCCATCGCCTCGAACGCTTCCATGACAAGCCGCGTGTCGGCATAGGTGACAAGCGGGTTTGCTCCGTCGACGATGAGCGCACTCACGCGATAGGGCTTATCGGTGATAGCCGCCTCCCATACGCGTTGCGGTAGCGCGGAGGTGAGGTAGCGCATCGGCAGATGACGCCCAAGCTTGCCCGTGCGCGCGTCGGCGAGCTCCCAGCCGGCGTAGCTCTGTATGCCGCAATCGGGTTCATTCAGCCCATGCGCGCGTGCCTCGGCAGACAGCAACGCGCTGTCCTCGAGCTCGAGCTCGCTCATGAAGCTCGGTGCCTCGTTGAGGACGTTGCCGCCCGGCACGTCGACATTGCCCGTGATGGCACGCAGCGCTGCGATGACACGATGCAACGGCGCGGTATTGGGACCAATCTGGTCGACGCCGCGTCCCGAGAGCAGGCCTGCCGGCTTGCTCGTCGCGTACATGCGAGCTGCCGCACGTATATCCTCGGCACTCACCTGCGTGATGGCAGCTGCCTCGTCTATCGTGCGCTCGAACGCAGCGGTCTTGAACTCGTCGAAACCAGAGCACCATTGTTCGACAAACTCGTGATCATAGAGGTCCTCCTCGATGATGACACGGGCAAACGCGTAGGCGAGGACGAGATCGGTACCCGGGAAGGGAGCGAGCCACAGTGTCGCCTTGGCCGCCGTCATGGAAAGCCGCGTATCGATGATGATGAGCTTGCCATCGTTGCGGACGTAATCGGCGATGTTGCGCCAGAAGAGCGAATTGTCCGACTCGGCCGGATTGGTGCCCCAGAGCATGAGGCATTCCGTGAGGTCGGGTCTGAAGTCGCACTCGACCGACCAACCGTAGGTCATCGTATCCATCCAGATACGGGGGTTCCAGCAAATGGGGCCGATGCCCATGTTGTTGGGGCTGTCGATGAAACTCATGAAGCGATGAAGTGGCCAGTAGACCGCATGCGGCCCCCCGATGGCGCTCGCCACCGTCCACGGCCCGTGGGCGTCGATGAGCAAGCGCAGGCGCGTCGCGATATCGTCAAGCGCCTCGTCCCAGCTCACGCGAATAAACCCACCGCCGCCACGTGGCCCTATGCGTTTCAGGGGATAGTTGACGCGGGTGCTTTCGTCGTAGAGCTTCTCGAGGTTGAGCGGCCAGCGGCAGCAGCGTGCCGCCACACTCGTGTCATACGGATAGCGCGTGGGATCCGGCGTGAAATCGACAACACGCCCGTCCTCGAGCGTTGCATCGAAGGCGCACAGGTATCCGCAGTAATGGCAATTGGTTTTGCGTATCTCAGTAGTCATAGCTCATGATTGTACTGCATGCACCGAACAAACACGGGGACTCTCCGGTTACAACACGGAGACGGAGCGCCCCCCCCCTTGTCATTTCGAGCGGAGCGGACGGGGCCGCGCCCCCCTGTCATTTCGAGCGAGGCGAACGGGGCCGCGCCCCCCCCTGTCATTTCGAGCGGAGCGAACGAAGTGAGCGGAGTCGAGAAATCTCGGTCTTTCGCTTAATAGACAGCAGCGGTGGAGATTTCTCCACTCCGGCGCTACGCGCCTTCGGTCGAAATGACAAGAGACAAACCTTACGGCCCCTTCGGTCGGAATGACAAGGGGTAGGCCTTACGGCCCCTTCGGTCGGAATGACAAAAGGCTAGTCGACGAGCGTAAGCTCCTCGTTCTCCGAAAGCTCCGCGTACGCCGGGTCGGCGAAAAGTGCATCGACGCTCGCGTATACCTCGCCCCAATCGACGGGGCAATCGAAGATTTGCTCAAGGTAATGCTGCACGGGCGTGCTTCCCACACCGCGTTGCAACGAGTTGACACATGAGAAGCAGGTCGAAAGCACGCGGTCAGCATCCACTCCGTCAATCTCGGCCAAACGCAGGTTGCGGCGATACGCGCAGTAATCGGGAGCGCACACGCTCACCATGCCACCCCCACCGCAGCACAGGCAATCGCGTTTCTCGTGCGGCATGCTCTTGAATGTCGCGTTCTCAAACAGGCTGCGTGCCGCACTGCCAAAGAAACCGGCAGAACGGTCGTAACACGCGTCGTGAAAGGTGATGGTCTCGGTGCTCTGCGATATCATGCCGCGCTCGACGAGCAGATCGGGCAGCCGCACGATCTCGATTTCCATTCCCTCGATAAGCTGTGGCAGCAGATGAGCGCAGTGCGGACAGGTGACGACCAGGCGCTTGATTTCCTTCTCGCGCAGAAAAGCCTGCACGCGCTCACGATAGGCATCGTACTCGTCATAGAAACCGACATCGTAGAAGGTCGCACCGCAGCAAATTGTCAGGGTATAGGCGGCGATGTCCTCGTCGCGCAGCCACTGCGAGACCTTGGCGGTAAGTTCCGGAGCATACGCATACAACGCACAGCCCGGGAAGAAGGCGGTGTGATTAGCGTCTTCACCCAGGTTAGCCTCGCCTTGGATATAGGTGACGTTGGTGATGTCGCCGGCATCACGTGCGCGCAGCGCCGAGAACACGTTGTACTTGAGATCTGTCCTGAATTTGCGATACAGGGGCCTCAGCTCGGGCTTCTGCTTAAGTAGTAGCGCCCTGAGCGGCTTGGTGGCGCGTGAGGCGACCAGGTCGACCGGACAATTAATCGTGCACCGATTGCATAGCGCGCACGTGAAGGGCGCGTAATCCCAGGTTTCCTCGCCGTTGAGGATGGACTCGCACAGCTCGCCGAGATTAGGCTCGCCATTCGAGAAGTTGCCGCAATCGGTCCGGGCACAGAGGCCGCAGCGAATGCAACTGTCAGAAAAATCCTGCACGTCTTCCAGCGGGTGATGCATCTCGAGTCCTTCCTCGCAGCGTGTTTGTGCCCGATTATACGCCAATGTGCCAAGAGGCCTGACCCCCTGACACATTCACGCTTGCAAACGAGCAGGTAGCCGTCAACTTCCCCACCACGTCAAACAAAGACCCCCGCCTCTTGGAGGAGACGGGGGTCGTTCGCATTACTCGCTCGTAGCGAACTGCAAAAGCAGCTCCTACTGGGCGCCAGTCATGGCCGGGTTGGGGCCAGAGGTCTGGTAAACCTCATCGGGACCGTCGGCAGGTGCCTCATCGGCAACCTCACCAGCAGGCGTAACCCACGTCCAGTACTCCTTGCCAGCCTCCCAGTAATCCATGAAGTCCTGGTGGCTCTGCGGCAGACGCGTGTAGTACTTGAGCTCTGCGGGGGTGACGCGACGCTGATAGCTCCAGATAATCATGAAGCGGAGCAGGCAGCCACCCATGAGGGCGATGATCTGCGAAGCGTAGCCGCCCACGCTCGTGATGTTGAGCACGAACGGAATGACCAGACCGCAGCAAACCATGAGGCCCCAGAAGTAACCGGCCCACTCGCCACGGACCCAGCGCTCCGCATGGGACTTGGCGGTCTCGTTGGAAGCGCAGAACTGCAGCATCACGTACAGGAGCAGCACGACGAGCTCGAGTGCGATGAGAATCGCGTCGGCAACGTGCAGGATGTGACGCAGCTCCTCGGTGAGCAGCGCGGCAAGCGGCGTGGACAGGTTGACCTGCAGCCACTCGGCCGGGAAGGGCCACACGCCGATGCACATGGAGAGCAGGGCCGCACCCGTGGAGCAACCGGACACCATGAAGAGCACGGGCAGAACCGGCGTGTTCCAGAACGGACGGGACTTCATGCTGGAGAGCAGAACGCCCGTGTAGATCGTGACGCAGAGGCCGAAGATGCCGGCGATGCCGAGCAGAACCTGAGCGCAGCCTTCATACGGAATGAAGGGCAGGAACGTGAACCAGGAGAGCTCCCAGAAGATGAAGAGCACGCCTGCGATCATCGAAATGGAGAGGAACACGGCACCCCACTTGATGACCGAGGTCCTCGTCACGAAGGCACGGTAGAAAATCCACGGCTGACCGAGCTCGAACACGAGCAGGCCAGTGCCGATGCCCAGGATGAGGAACGCGATGAAGACGCCCCAGACCAGAGCACCACTGGTAAGAGCAGACGGCGCGATGAGCAATCCGACAACGGCGGCGGTCGCCATCATGCCGCCACCAAGGCCGCCCAAGAAGAGGTAGAGGGCGATAGGCCAAATCCAGAACTGTTTCACTGTACCGTACCTCCTAAATCGGGGATGTAGTAGATCATGGGCTCGGTACCAACCTCGGGATAGACCTGCTCGGTGTAATACGAGTTCACGAGCTTCGAGACCTCGCTGTTGGGGTCATCGAGATCGCCGAACGTGCGGGCCTTCTGATGACAGGTCATGACGCAGAAGGGCTGCTCGCCCTCGCGGACACGATCCTTGCAGAAGGTGCACTTGCGGATGTAGCCCTCGTGCTCGTTCATATCGCGAGCGCCGTAGGGGCACGCATTCGCGCAGACCTTGCATCCCATGCACTGGGAAGGCTCAACCCACACGATACCGTCATCGTCCTGGCGGGACGCGCCGGTCGGGCAGGCGGGCACGCAAGCGGGCTTGTCGCAGTGCATGCAGATGAGCGGCGTGAAGGTCATGTGGACATGAGGCCACACGCCCTCTGCTCCGTTGGAAACAACGGGGTTGTAGATGATGTCAATGGGCAGCTCGTTCCAGGTGCGGCATGCGATGGTGCATGACGAGCAACCAATGCAACGACGCTGGTCCATAACCATTGCGTAACGGGTCATTCCAGTCCTCCTCTCTTTACTGGTTCGCTTGGACGCTGGCGTCCTTGATGTTATAGGGCGCTTCGACAGGCTGCATCGAGAAGTCGTACCAGTCGTTCTTCTCCTCGTCGACCAGGTAGTTACCGCCCTCATGCTGCACGAAGCGATAACCGGTACCCGGCTGATAGTGGAAGGAGCTCGTCGGGTCGATCAGCCAGCCACTGCCCGTGTCATAGTAACGGCCCTTGTCGTCCTCGGCCTTGAGCGTGACGGGGTTCCACGTCGTGCCGGCGGGCAGCTCGAAATCGGCCTGCGGGCCCTCGCAGGGCTGCATGGAGAAGTCGTAGAACTGGCCCGTGCTCTCGTCGAGCAGGAAGTCGCCATTGTAGGAGATGTACTTGTAACCCGTGCCCATCTGGTAGAAGGTGCCCGTCGCATCGTCGACCATCCAGCCAGAGGCCTGATCGTAGCGGCGGCCATTCTCGTCATAGCAGGCACGCTTGCGGTAATCCCAGGTGAGACCCTCGGGAACCTCGAAGTCGGGCTGCGCGAAGACGGGCTCGGCAAACTCGAGTGCCATCTTCTGGGTGCTCGGCATGGCGTGCACGCCCGGGCCCTCGGAAGCGAAAGCGGAACCGGGGATGGAGAACTGGCAGTCGCGCTCCGTGTACTCGTAGTCGATGTCGGTGCACTTGTAGACCTTGCACATGAGGCCACGGTTGGCCCAGCAGCCGGTCAGCGGATCGCAGTGCTCGTCATCGACGGACGTGAGCACGTTGGTGTTGGACTCGAGGCAACCAAAGGGCTCGGGGCCTTCGGGGCTACGCTCGGGGAACCACCAGCCGCGCTGCGTGTAGATCGCACGCGGATCGATGCCCGGCTCGACGTTGGCGCGCATCTTGATGCGGCCACGACGGGTCTCGATCCAGCACCAGTCGCCCATCTCGATGCCCAGCGTGAGGGCGAGGTCGGGATGGATGGTGAAGTACGGATCGGGCTTGATGTAACGGATGATCGGGTTGTTGAAGTGCTCCGAGTGGTGGAACGGCATGAAGCCGCCGCCCGTCGTAAGAACGATGGGATACTCGGCTGCAACCTCGGGATCGTCGATCTCGTTCTCGGCCGGACCGATGTACTTCGGGAACGCCGGCAGACCGAACTCCTCGAAGACCGAGCACTTGAGCTCGACCTTGCCCGAAGCGGTGCAGAACTGGCCCTTCTGCAGGTACTTCTGGTACTGCAGCGGCGGATAGTACATGCGGAAGCGGGCGACGAAGTCGTTGTAGTCCGTGATGGGGAGACCAAGCGGCGAGAGAACGTGGAAGTATGCGTCCTCAAGCTCCGGCCAGGGCCAGTCCTCTTCGGTCTGACCGCAGGCAAGGCCCAGGTCCCTCCAGATGTTGTAGTCGGTCTTGCGCTCGTACATCGGCCAGATGGCACGCTCGGAGCAGACGATGGAGTCGGTGACGCCGTAGTTGGTGTGAACCATCGGGCGCTCCATGGCACCTGCGACCGGCAGTACGAAGTCGGCCATGAGGGCCGTCGGGGTCATGAAGTACTCGAGGACGACCAGGAACTCGACCTGCTTGCAAGCCTCGAAGGTCATCTTGGCGTCGCCATAGGACGACAGCGGATTGGAGCCACTGACGAACAGCGCGCGGACCTGATAGGGATCGCCCGTGAGGATGGCCTTGAAAACGGACGGGCCATGAGCCTCGCACATCCACTCGGCGGTAAAGGCCTTGCCCCACTTGTCCTTGGAGATCTGGGAAAGACGCTCGTAGCCGGGCCAGGAGGTCATCTTGTACTTGTCGGCACCGATCTGCTTGGCGCGCATCTCGACGGGCAGGCGGTCATTGGCCTCGAGCTCCTCGTCGGTGACATATGCCGCAGGACCGGGCATGCCGTCGCCACCGGGGCAATCGAGGTTGCCGCAGATGGCGCGCAGGATCGAGCGGGCGTGCATGCCAGCACCGGCCGTGCGGCCGAGCTGATCCCAGGTGCAGCCCCACTGGATGTTGCCGGGACGGTTGGTCGCGTACATGCGAGCAGCCTGGCGGATGAGCTCAGGATCGAGCCAGGTGAGGGGCGCGGCCCACTCGGGGGTGTACGGCTCGATGTAGTCGCGAAGCTCGTCGAAGCCCTCGCACCACTGATCGACGAAGTCCATGTCATAGATGAACTCGTTCATGATGACGTTGATCATCGCCATGGACAGGGCCGTGTCAGAACCCGGGCGCAGCGGCAGCCAGAGGTCTGCGTGGGCCGCGGTCTCGGAGTAACGCGGATCGACGACGATGAGCTTCATGCCGGTGGCCTTCTGCAGGTCGGTGTAACCATGCATGCCGGGCATGGAAGATGCGCCGGGGTTGAAGCCCCACAGGATGACGCACTTGGACGCGCCCAGGTCGGTCTCAAACGGAGACCAGCCGTTGATGGCGGTCTCGACCATGAAGGTCGGGATCCAGCACAGCAGGGCGTTGTGGAAGCCGTTGGGCGTTCCGAACATGTTGAGGAAGCGACGCCTTGCCCAGTCGTCGGTACGCAGGGTACCGGCCGCAGCGGCGACTGCCTCTGCGCCAGACTCCTCCTTGATCTGGTTGAGCTTTGCGGCGATCTCGGTCAGGGCCTGATCCCAGGAGACGCGCTCCCACTTGTTCTCGCCCTTCTCGCCTGCGCGCTTCATCGGGTAGTTGATGCGCGACGGATTATCCACGAACGTATAGGCCTGGTTGCCACGCGTGCACAGGCCACCAGCGTTGGTGGGATGATCCGGATCGCCTTCGGCGTAGATGAGCTTACCGTCCTTGACGTAAGCCAGAACACCGCAGTTCTGATGGCAGAAATAGCAGCATGACTTCTTGACCTCCACGCCTTCTGCGTGGATTTCATCCAACCATTTCGTCGATGAATAGTCTCTCACTCTGCCTCCTCCTTCATTCTCTCTTGCCACATGTTTGCATTACCTGCTTTCCGCAGACCATGCAGTCATGCGGAACACCTCCTACGAAGACGTCGCCATCTTCGCGTGTTGACGTTATCTACCTGCACCGCCTGTGACCGCAATGACAAGCGGACATGGCGATGCCGACGTCTAACGTCTAACTTCCGTATTAAATCACGGGATGGAGGTTATGTGAAGCTATGAAAAGGGGGATTTCGCCTGCGAGCGCAATCTGCACCGCTTTCGGCGAAATCCCCATCATGTTCGTGCGCTAGCAAGCGCTTTTCACACAAGGAGTCAAGTACTAGATTGACTCAATCTTGTTGACGATCGGGTCAAGCCAGTCGCCCTTGATGTCCTCGACATTGCCCGAGTCGACCTCAGCCGAAATCTTCGGATCCATTGGCACGCAGGCCCAGGCATCGATGCCCTTGCTCTTGGCGATGGCCTCGACCTCGGACTTGCCAAAGATCTCGTGACGCGAGCCACAGTCAGGGCACTCGTAATACGACATGTTCTCGACCAGGCCCAGCACCGGCACGTTCATGTGCTCGGTCATGCGGATGGCCTTCTCGACGATCATGTTAACGAGCACCT
Source organism: Coriobacteriia bacterium (assembly GCA_003149935.1). Taxonomy (NCBI): domain Bacteria; kingdom Bacillati; phylum Actinomycetota; class Coriobacteriia; species Coriobacteriia bacterium. Next base: position 47,250 of record QAMH01000010.1, read on the forward strand.
GCGGCGCGGTGGCAATGACAACGCCCTTGAGCGGGAACTGCTGGAAGACCGTCATGGGGATGTCACCCGTTCCCGGAGGCATGTCGACGATGAGGTAGTCGAGCTCGCCCCAGTTGATGTCGCTGTAGAACTGCGTGAGGATGCCGTTGAGGACAGGACCGCGCCAGAGGAACGGCGTCGCCTCGTCGGCGGTAAGCATGTTAGTTGACACGACCTTGATACCCGTCTTGGTCTCGGCCGGCCTCAGCATGCCATCCTCGTCGACGGCGGGAGGCTCATGAATACCAAAGGAACGCGGGATGGACGGGCCCGTGATATCTCCATCGAGAATGCCGACCTCGTGGCCACGACGACGTAGCTCGCAGGCGAGCATCGCAGCCGTAAGCGATTTGCCGACACCGCCTTTGCCGCTTGCGACGGCGATGACGTTTTTGATCTTCGTACCCTCATGAAGTTGCAGCGTCTGCGGAGCGGTGCGATCGGCACACCCGCTATCGCCACATGCGGAGCAATTGGAATTGCATTCAGCCATGTTGAATCTCCCTAAGCCGTCCTGACATCCCAGGACCTCTCTCTTAAAAGCCGTGCTTCATGGTAATGCATGCCCCAAGCGCACACCAGTTACGAAACGGCAACCAAGCACTTTGCCAGCACACGAAAAAAGGAGGCCAAGACATATGTCCCGGCCCCCTTGCATGTACCTGGTGGGCGTTACTGGGATCGAACCAGTGGCCTTTTCCGTGTCAGGGAAACGCGCTCCCGCTGCGCCAAACGCCCGTGGCAAAGTAGTCTAACAGAATGACGCTTCATCGCAAGCACGTATTTTTACAAGTTTCTCTTGCGCTTTGCCAAAAACTTCCCTAGAATACCGCTCTGCGCGCGGAAGTGGCTCAGTTGGTAGAGCACAACCTTGCCAAGGTTGGGGTCGCGGGTTCGAGCCCCGTCTTCCGCTCCATGCTAAGTCAAGAGCCGGCTTCCCAGTCGGCTCTTTTACTCAAAGCACGTGGCATGGCGACGTGGCCAAGCGGTAAGGCAGAGGCCTGCAAAGCCTTTATCACCGGTTCGATTCCGGTCGTCGCCTCCAGCAAACGAAAAGGGCCGGGTAACCCCGGCCCTTGTTTTTTTTGGTGGCCCCACCAGGATTCGAACCTGGAACCTGTCGATTATGAGTCGATCGCGCTAACCATTGCGCCATGGGGCCAAACGACGGCCATTATACACGAGGGCCGTTAATCCTCCAGATAATCCTTGAGTTTGCTCGAACGACTCGGGTGACGCAGCTTGGCGAGCGTCTTGCTCTCGATCTGGCGGATGCGCTCGCGCGTGACGCCAAACTCGCGCCCGACCTCCTCGAGCGTGCGAGGGTGCCCATCCTTGAGGCCAAAGCGCAGCTCGATGACCTTGCGCTCGCGCTCGGCAAGTCCGTCGAGCACCATCTGCAATTGCTCCTGCAGCATCGAGAAGCCGGCAGCGTCATCGGGACGTACGGCCTCGTGATCCTCGATGAAGTCGCCGAGCTGGGAGTCCTCCTCCTCGCCGATGGGCGTCTCGAGGCTGACCGGCTCCTGGTTGATCTTCTGGATCTCGCGCACGCGCTCGGCGGTCATGTCCATTTGCTCGCCGATCTCCTCGGGCGTTGGCTCGCGGCCGAGCTCCTGCAGCAGCTGGCGCTGGATGCGCACGAGCTTGTTGATGGTCTCGACCATGTGCACCGGGATGCGGATGGTGCGGGCCTGGTCGGCGATGGCACGGGTGATGGCCTGGCGGATCCACCAGGTCGCGTACGTCGAGAACTTGAAGCCCTTGGTGTAGTCGAATTTCTCGACGGCGCGGATGAGGCCCAGGTTGCCCTCCTGGATCAAATCGAGAAAGAGCATGCCTCGACCGACATAGCGCTTCGCGATGGAGACGACGAGGCGCAGATTGGCCTCGATGAGTTGGTCCTTGGCGTCCAAGCCGACTTGCTCGACACGCGTGAGGCGACGACGCTCGCGACGCGTGAGCTCGACGCCCTCGTCTTCGGCGCGCTCGAGCTCCTCGGTGGCCTTGAGGCCGGCCTCGATCTTCATGGCGAGATCGACTTCCTCGGAGGCGGTGAGCAGGTCGACCTTGCCGATCTCCTTCAGGTACATGCGCACCGGATCACCCGTGAGCATGACGACAGAGCTTGCCTCGATGCGGGCCTTGCGTGCCTCGGCACGGCGCTTCTTGGCGTCAGCCGGCTTTTCGTCTGCGCTGATTCCCGCGGCCTTCATCGCCTCGGCAGCCTCGGCCTCCACGGCCTCTTCGGCCTGCTTGATGCTCATGGCCTCGCTCGGGGCACCGAGCTCGTCTTCGGGGATGCCCTCCATGATTTCCTCGTCGCTCATGGCGGCGTCGATATCCTCGTCGCCATCGACCTCGACGACCTGCATGCTCTTGCCCGTGAGCTTGATACCGTTGGCCGTCAGGTACTCGAAGACGGCAGCCATCTGCTTGCTCGAGAGATCATCGTCGGAAAAGCTGCTCTCGACGACGCTGCGCTCGACCTTCTTGCCCGAATCCTTGATGAAGTCATCAAGGCGGGCGATGAGCTCGTTGTCGAGAACGCCCTCTTCGGCCTCCGCCTGCTTGATTGCAGCCGACTTCTTGGCTGCGGATTTGCCCGTCTTTGCCGTGCTCTTTTTCGTGGTGGAAGTCTTTGCCACGTCAATCCCCTTTTCTAATCCTTCATATCGTCAGGCGCGTTGTTTCGCAGTCTGACGAGTTCCTTTTGCATCGACACGGTCCGCTCGAAGAGCTTGTCGAGTTCCTCGGGTGAAAGCCCACTTTCCGAACGCATGCGTGCCTTCGCATCTCGAATGCTTCGCTCAAGGTCACGCTCGCGTAGCGTGCGAACCATGAGGCGCGCTTGAAACAGCTTCTCTGTGCTGTCCTCCGTTTCGATCATCGCCTGGGCGAGCAGGGTCGAAGCATCGGGACACGCCCTCTGGACTGACGCGAGCGCCTGCGCGGCAGATGCATCATGGTCAAGCGCGATGAGAGCATCGGCCATGCTCTCTGCGGCCTGATCCATCCACCTGATGCGCATCAGGTCCTTCCCAATGTGATCGAGAAGATGAGCGTCTGTCACAACGAGCGCGATGAGCCCATACTCCATACGAGCGGATTGTTGGTCCGCCTCGATGATCTGCTCGGCTACCGGGTTAACCGCATTCGGTTGGGGCTCTGAGACGGCCTGATCGTTTTGATGGCGGGCAGCCATAGGGGCCTTGGTCTCCTTGAGAGCCTTGAATACGGCAGTATACTCCACATTCAAACGGTCGGCGATGATATTGACATAATCCGTTGCCGAAACGGAGTCCTTGATGGGATACAGAATCTGCAGTGCCTCCGTCATGGCACGCGCCTTGTTTTCCGGACGACGCAAGTCGTAGCGCTCGATGCAGCGATTGATCGAAAAGGCGAGCAGCGGCTCGGCAGCGGCGATGATGGCACGCATCGCATCCGCATCATGCGCACCGAGGAACTCCGCCGGGTCGTTGCCATCGGGAAGCACCACGACGCGCAGGTCGATCGGATCACGACGGCTCTCGACCGCCGATTGCCAGTCGATGAACTCGCTCGCGCGATCCGCCGCCTTCTGGCCCGCGGCATCACCGTCGAAGAGATAGACGATACGCGAGGCGAAGCGGCTGATGAGCTTGACATGCTGGGCCGTGAGCGCCGTGCCGAGCGTGGCGACGGCGTTCTTGATGCCAGCCCGGTGCATGGCGATGACATCGGTATAGCCTTCCACGACGATGGCCTCGCCGCTGTTGACGATGGCATTCTTCGCAACGTCGATACCGAACATGTTCGATGACTTGTGAAAGATGGGCGTCTCCGAAGTGTTGAGGTACTTGGGTTCGCCTTGCCCCATGATGCGGCCGCCAAACGCTATGCTGCGCCCCTGCAAATCGTGCACGGGAAACATCACGCGCTCGAAGAAGCGGTCGATGAGATATCCGCCCTTGTTCACGAAGGCGAGGTTCGCACCGACGAGCTCGTCACGGGTAAATCCCCGTGACTGGAGATGTGCGACGAGCTTGCCGTGGCCGGGGGCATAGCCAAGCTTCCACTCCCGCGCGCACTCCGAGCCAAAGCCACGCTCGTGCAAATAGGCGCGGGCCTGCGTGGGGCCAGCATCGCGCGAGCGCATGAGCTCCATGTGATAGAAGTTCTCGGCCTCGGCGCAGGCCTGCATCATGCGGTCCTTGAGGCTGCGGGGAACGCCGCTCCCGCCCACCTCGGTGATCTCGATGTTGGCGCGATCGGCCAGCGCGCGCACGGCCTCGGGAAACTCGAGATGCTCGCTTTCCATGAGATAGCCGAAGACATCGCCGCTCTTGCCGCACCCGAAACAGTGCCAGTTCTGCAAGTCGGGATCTATCTTGAACGAGGGGGTCTTCTCGTCATGGAACGGACAGCATCCCCAGAACAGACGGCCCTTCTGATTGAGCACGACGCGCTCGTTCACGAGGGAGACCAAATCGGTCGCCTCGCGCACGCGGCGGATGTCGTCATCGGAGATGCGCGCCATGGCTACTTGCCTCCCAGGTGCTCACGCACCCATTCGATGTTGCCCATCACCGTCTCAATGAGCTCATCCTTCGTCTCGAACACGCGCGGTCCACGCAGCCACTCTTCGAACTCGATGCGAATGTCCTTGCCGTAAAGATCGCCGTCAAAGTCGAGCAAATGTGCCTCGACCGGAGCCGTCGCCTCGGCAAAGCTCCTGGCAACGCCCACGTTGACGGCAGCCGCGTAGCGTGCGCCATCGACAATGCCGTACGCACCGTAGACGCCTTCGCGCGGCAACATGGTCTCGCAATTCGAAAGGTCGAGATTGGCCGTCGCAAAGCCGAAGCCGTCACCTGCGCCACGACCATGCACGATGGTGCCGACGATGCTGTGCGGCCTGCCGGCAAGCAAGCGCTTTGCCTGCGTAACCGCGCCCTCGCGCAATTCCGCGCGTATGCGTGTCGACGAGATGACCTCGCCATTCTCCTCGATGAGCTCGCAGGAGACGGGTTCGCATCCGTGGTCGAGCGCCCAACGCCCCAGATCCTCGACCGTGCCGCTGGCATGGGCGCCAAAGTGAAAATCCAAGCCGGTGAAAATAGCACGTGGATTCGTGACGCTACCCAGGAAGTCGAGAAACTCCGCGGGCGGCATCGAGAACAGCTCCGAGCTCGTGACGAGGTTCAGCACCCCGCCTTCGGCCTGCTCGGCAACCATCGCAAGGCGCTCGTCGTTCGAGAGCAGCTTGCCGAAGGTGGGATCATCGGCACGGAATATCTCATCGGGATCGCGGTCGAAGGTCACGGCGACGAGGGGCAGGCCAAGCTCGCGAGCCCTTTCGCGCGCTTGCGCGAAAATCGCCCGGTGACCGATGTGCATGCCATCGAAAACGCCAATGACGAGAACAGTCCCATTGTTATCTCGACCGAGCGGAGAGATCTCGCCCGCACGAAACGCCGCTGGATCGCACCGTGTGATTGTCCCCGCCTTAGCCAACGCCGATGACACCCCCGGGAATGACCGTCGCGGGGCGACATGCCCCGGCAACGAAGTTGTAGACGGCGAGCAGCTTGTTGTCGCGAATGCACGAAATCATGCCCTCGTCTGCGGAGATATCGGTAAGTTCGCGACCGTTTGCCACACATTGCGCCTGTTGCTCGCCGAGCTCGATGACGGGAAATCCCAAGAGCCGAGCCGGGTCGCACCACGGCAGCACGCCGCCTGCCTCGGCACGGTTCGCGAGCTCGTCGATGGAGCAGGCCTCGTCAATGCCCATCGTGGCAACCGACGTACGGCGAAGCGAGCCCAAATGGGCGCCGCATCCGAGATAGGCACCGATATCACGCGCGAGGGCACGGATGTACGTACCCTTGCTCACGTCGAAATGGACGTCCCAGAAGGGCAGCACGCGCACCGACGTGCTGCCATCGGCGCAGATGAGCTTCGCCTCGCACACGCCCGCGCCCACAAGCTGCGCCCCGTACACAGTGACGTGGCGCGCCTCAAGCTCGAGGCACGTGCCCTCACGCGCCGCCTTGTAGGCGACGACGCCGTTCTTCTTGATGGCAGAATACGCAGGCGGAAGCTGCTCGAGCTCGCCCGTGAACTCGTCGAGGATGGCCTGGGCATCCACTGACCGCATGATATCCGCAAGCTCCCCGTCAGACGCGCTCGCGAGCGTGCGTCCCTGGGCATCATCCGTATCGGTGGCGGCGCCAAAGACGATGCGGGCATCGTAGCCTTTGTCGTGTCCGGTGAGGTACTCGGACAGGCGCGTGGCTGCGCCCACTCCCACGAGCATGAGACCCGTCGCGGCCGGATCGAGCGTGCCGGCATGCCCCACGCGCCGCTCACCCGTAATCTGGCGTACGCGATTGACCACATCGTGCGATGTCATCCCATAGGGCTTGTCGAGCGCGAGCACGCCGCACAGTCCGCTGGCACCACGCCTGCGGCTCATAGCATGTCCTCGCGAATCCTCGTGAATGCCGTCGTGGCGGTTACCTCGGCATCCGTCGTCATCGAGGCCTTCGGTTGTTCGGCAAAGGACTCCGCAACGAGGCCCTCGACGATGGCACGCGCTTCGGGCAGCTTGCCGTGAATGGTGAAGCCGGCTGCCGCTTTGTGACCGCCACCGTTCATCTGGGCGGCGATGGCAGCGACATCGCGATCGGTCTTGGAGCGAATCGAGCCGCGCACGACGGGACCCTGCTCACGCAGCATGACGGCGATCTCGACGCCATCGAGCTGGCGTATCGCGTCGATGAGCGAATCGCCGTCCTCCTTGCTCGCGCCAAGCTCCTCGAAGTCGGCCTCGCAAGCCCACGACAGGGCGAGCTTGCCGTCGAAGAGCAACTCGAGACGACGCACGACGAGCGCCTCGAGCTGCAAGGCTGCCCAACTGCGACGCTGGTAGACGTAGCGTGCGACTTCGGAGGGAAGCGCGCCGGCCGCCGCCATGTCGGCCGCCGCCATGAGCGCACGCGAGTCGGCATTCTGAAACTGGAACCTGCCCGTGTCGGTCACGAGCGCGGTATAGCAACAGGTCGCGATATCCGCCGTCATCTCGGCGCCGGCCTGTTCGAGGAAATCCCAGACGAGCATGCCCGCAGCCGCAGCCGTGCTGTCGACATAGCCGACATCGGCAAAGGATGCATCGCCCTGGTGATGGTCGATGACAAGCGTCTTCTTCGCGCGCTTGAAGACGTGCTCGCCATCACCGGCACGCGCGGCGCTCGGCACGTCAACGAGAATGAAGACGTCCGGGCGCGCATGATACTCGCAAGCGGGCATGAAGTCCCCGTAGCTTGCGAGAAAGTCGTAGAGCTTGGGCTGCTCGCGCGTCGCGAGCAGCGGCGTCACCTCGTAACCGAGACTGCGCAGGCCCAGCGTGAGGGCAAGCGCGCTGCCGAGGCAATCGCCATCCGGGTTGACATGGCCGCAGACGGCGACGCTTCGCGCCCCGTCAAGCAGCTCAATGCCATTCGTGTAATCGAGCTTCGCCATTGATCGTCCTTTTGGTCCTGGTACGTGATCGCAAACGATGATTGCGCTGCGCTAGCCCTCGTCGGAAAACAGCGACGCGATGCGCTCGGCAGCGTCGACCGACGGGTCGATGAAGAAGCGCAACTCGGGCGTGACGCGCCAACCGAGGCTCTTGCCGACAAGCGAGCGTATGCGGCCCTTGGCGGCTTCGAGCCCCTCCATGACCTCGTCATAGCGGCTCGCATCGGCGCTCACGTAGACGTTGGCGACTTCGCGGTCCTTGGAGACCTCGACGTCGGTGACCGTCACGAGCTCGAGACGCGGGTCGGCGATCTGGAACAGCAGCACGTTGGCGATCTTCTCGCGCAGTTCCTCGTTGACACGACGCGATGTGGGTGTCTGTTTCATGTCTATTCCTTACGGGCGACCTGCTCGATGCGATAGCCCTCGATGACGTCGCCTTCCTTGATGTCCTGGAAGTCCTCGATGCCGATGCCGCACTCCGTGCCCGAACGCACCGATGACACGTCATCACGATAGTGGCGCATGGACATGATGGAGCCGTCGTGAACGATGACGCCGTCACGCACGATGCGCACGTGGTCGGTGTTGGCGATTTCGCCTTCGGTGACGATGCAGCCGGCGATGACGCCGACCTTGGGCATCTTGAAGGTCTCGCGCACGGTGGCGGAACCGGTATCGACCTCGACCTCCTCGGGAGCGAGCAAGCCGACGCGTGCGGCGTTGATGTCCTCGATAGCCTGGTAGATGACGCGGTACAGGCGGATGTCGACCTTCTCGCGCTCGGCAGCCTGACGCACGCCGGCCTGCGGACGCACGCCGAAGCCGATGATGATGGCATCGGATGCCGCGGCAAAGTTGACGTCCGTCTCGGTAACGCCACCGACGGCGGCGCGGATGACGTTGATGCGCACCTCGGACTGATCCATCTTCTCGAGCGCACCGCGCAGAGCCTCGATGGAACCCTGGGTGTCGGCCTTGACGATGAGGTTGAGCTCGGCATGCTTGTTGGCCTCGATGCGGGCGAAGAGGTCATCGAGGTTCATGTGACGCGGAGCCTCCTGCGCGGCCAGGCGCTGCTTGAGCTCGCGCTCGGCAGCCAGGCTACGGGCCTCGGACTCGTTTTCGAAGACGGCGAACTCGTCACCGGCGCTCGGGACCGAGGACAGGCCCAGGATCTCGACCGGATCGGCGGGCTTGGCCTCCTTGACCGAATTGCCCTTCGGGTCGATGAGCGCACGCACGTGACCGAAGCACACGCCTGCGACGAGAGCGTCGCCCACGCGCAGCGTACCACGCTGCACGATGACGGTCGCCACCGGACCGCGGCCCTTGTCGAGGTTGGCCTCAATGACGAAGCCGCTCGCGGTCGTATCGGGGTTGGCCTTGAGCTCGAGTACTTCGGCCTGGAGGATGATCGTCTCGAGCAGCTCGTCGATGTTGAGGTTCTGGCGAGCCGAGACCTCGACGAACATGTTGTTGCCGCCCCACTCCTCGGGCACGACGCCACGCTCGGCGAGTTCGCTCTTCACGCGATCGGGATTGGCGCCCGGCTTATCGATCTTGTTAATGGCCACGACGATGGGGACATCGGCTGCCTTGGCGTGATCGATGGCCTCGATGGTCTGCGGCATGACGCCGTCATCGGCAGCGACGACCAGGACGATGATATCGGTGACCTGCGCACCACGCGCGCGCATGGCGGTAAACGCCTCGTGGCCCGGGGTGTCGATGAAGGTGATCTGATTGCCGTTGATCCAGACCACGGATGCGCCGATGGCCTGCGTGATGCCACCGGCCTCGGCCTGCTGCACGCCCGAATGACGAATGGCATCGAGCAGCGAGGTCTTGCCGTGGTCGACGTGACCCATGACGGTAACGACGGGCGGACGCGGCTTGAGGTCCTTCTCGTCATCGTAGAAGGTGAACGACATCTCCTCCTCCGGCGAGATAATCTTGACCTCGCGGCCAATGTCGCCAGCGATGAGCTCGACCAAGTCGTCGCTCATCGACTGGGTGAGGGTCAGCGGCGTGCCGAGCAGGAAGAGCCTCTTGACGACCTCGTTGCCGGGCACCTCGAGCGCATCGGCGAGCTCGCCCACCGTGATGCCGCTCGTGACCTGGACGACGCCCACGGGCACACCCGTGATTTCTGCCTTGCGCTGCGCCTCTTCCTCGGCCTTCTTGGCAGCTTCGGCGGCTCGGCGCTCCTTGCGCTTCTTGCGACGGCCAGTCGATTGCTTCTCGACCTCGGCAACGGCGGCACGCGCCTCCTCGAGAACCTTGTCGCGCTGCAGCTGCTCGACGGCCTGCGCCATCTGGCGGTAACGGTCGTCCTCGGACTCCGAGTCGACCTCCACCTGCTGGCGAGCCTTCTTTTTCTTCTTGGCGCCCTTCTCGCGATAGGGCGAATCGGCCTGCGCGGGCTCGGCGCTCGCCTGCGCGGCAGCAGCGGCGCGAGCCTCGTCCGCCTCTTTCTTCTCCTGCGTCAGACGGTTGCTCTCGGCAGCGATCTGCGAGAGAAGCCCATCGAAGACCGAGGGCTTGGAAGGCTTGGGTTCCTCGACGACCTCCTCGACCTCCTGCTGGCTGGCGGCCTTGGCCTCCGCCTCGGCAGCCTCGCGCCTCTTCTGCTCCTTCTGACGACGCTTGATCTCGGCCTGGGCAGCTTGCTTGTGCTCCTCCTCGAGGCGCTTGCGCTCCTCTTCCTCGGCACTTACCTGCTCCTCGGCAGCGGCGTCCTTCCCTTTGTCCTCCTGGGCCTCCTCGGTGCGCTTTTGCAACTCTGGCCCAAGCTCCTTGCGAATCTTGTCGACATAGGCATCGACAAGCGTGGACGCATGATTCTTGACGGGGATCTTCATCTCCTTGAGTCTCTCGACGAGCTCCTTGGAGGTCATCCCGAACTCTTTGGCGAGCTCATGTACACGCATTCCTGCCATATTCCCTATCACCTATCCCCTGCTGATGCCGCACTCGAGGTGCGCATGTATGCGTCAAAATCGGCCCTCAGCCGTTCGTAATCGTCGTTTCCCACCTTGGTGCGCAGACGACCGCCCAAAAGGCGCTTCTCGCATGCCTTGGCAAAGCACGCCTCGTCCGCGCAGACATAGGCCCCACGTCCCGCCATCTTGCCGCTCGCATCGAGGGCAACCACCCCGTCTGCGCCGCACACGAAACGCACGAGCGTGCGTTTGTCAGAACTCGCGCGGCATGCGATGCAGGTGCGTATGGGAACCTTCTTCGTCATTAGATGAGGGACTCCTCTTCCTCGTCCTCGACGGGCTCGGATCCCTGGCCATCGGCATGGATGCCGCAGAAGTGCGAGCCGGGACGGGCATGGTTGCGGCAACGGACGCCCTCGGGGCTCACATACTCGCAGCGCTGGTCCACCGGCTCCTCGACCACGTCGTCTTCCTCGTCGATGAGGGAGGTCATGGACACGAGCGACCCGCCATCGGCGGCAACGAGGCTCGCCGACTTGATGTCGATGTGCCAGCCGGTGAGGCGCGCCGCAAGGCGCGCGTTCTGGCCTTCTTTACCGATGGCGAGCGAAAGCTGGTCATCGGGCACGACGACGGTTGCGTAATGGGTGTCCTCGTTGATAAGCACGCTGGAGACCTTGGCCGGCGAGAGCGCGTTGGCCACGAAGGTCACCGGATCCTCGCTCCACTGGATGACGTCGATGCGCTCGCCGCGCAGCTCGCCGACCACCATGCGGATGCGCGAGCCCTTGGGGCCGACGCATGCGCCTACCGGATCGAGGTTGGACTCGCGGGAATGCACGGCGATCTTGGAGCGGGCGCCGGCCTCGCGCGCGACGGACTTGACCTCGACGACGCCATCGTAGATCTCGGGCACCTCGAGCTCGAGCAAGCGACGGATGAGATCGGGATGCGTGCGGCTCACGATGATGCTCGGACGGTTGCCACCATCGCGCGTGCGCGTGGCCCCCTGTGCCTGCTGGCTTGGGTCGCGTACGTCGATGATGAGCGCTTTGATGCGCTGATTGTGCTGGTAATACTCGTTGGAAGGGCGCTCGTTGCGCTCGTTCTCGTTGCGACGCCTGTCGAAGTGCGGCAGCTCGGCCTCGACGCCATCGCGGATCTTGATGATGGTGAAGTCCGGCGTGGTCTGCAGCACGGTACCGGTGATGAGCTCACCCTTGCGGTCGGCGAACTCCTTGTAGATGCTCGCACGGGCGGCATCGCGGACGATCTCGTTGATGACGCGCTTGGCGTTTTGCGCGGCGATGCGCGATACGTTTTCGGGCGTCACGTCACGCGGCTCGTAGTCCTCGTACTCGCCCGTCTCGGGATCCTCCTCGCCGATGCCAACCATCTCGTAGACGAAAATGCGGCCGCTCTCGCGGTCGATGGTGACCTGCGCATCCCAATCAAGGTCGAGAATGCCCTTATAGCTGCGCGCAAGATCCTGCTCGAGGCGCTCGAGCACGGCGAGCTGATCGATACCACGCTCGGCGGCGAGATCGGAAAGTGCGCTGATGAGTTCTGATGACATGATTCCTCCCTATTTAGTTGTCCTGATCAAGCGTCGCGTCTTCGTCATCGAAGTTGCGACCGCCAAAATCGATTTGGCCAATGATGTGCGCCTTCTTGATGCGATCAAAGGCAAGGCGCTCCATCGTGCCATCTTCCATTTCAAGCACGAGCTCATCACCTTCGAGCCCGTGCGAGATTCCCGTGAACTTGCTGCGTGCGGCCCCTGGCTTGAGATAGACCACCGTGGTCTCTCCCGCAAAGCGATCGAAGTCATCGCGCTTGCGCAGGGGACGGTCGATGCCCGGTGACGAGACCTCGAGGTCGTATGATTCCATGAAGGGGTCGGCTTCCTCAATGGCCGCATCCACCCACTCTTGGGCATCGACGAGCTCGTCGAGTGTGATGCCACCAGCCGGAGTGTCGAGAAACACGCGCAGAACGGGACGCTTGCGCGTACCGGCAACCTCGACCGTCACGAGGTCGAGACCGTGCTTGCTTGCAAGCGGCTCGAGTACCTCGATGAGCTTGTCTTCCCTATTCACCTGCACGTCTCCTTACAAACAAAGAAAGCGGGGCAAATCCCACTTTCTCCTTCACTCTTCTAGCTCTAACGGCGGCGTAGAAAGCCATACCGTGGCTGCAAGCAGCCTCGAAGCACACCGAATGGACGCTTCGACAAGCCATCCTATTGTACTCGGATTCATGCACAAGTCAATGAGACAAAAACCCGCCAGGGCGCTTTTGCCTCGTCGTGTCACAGGGGTCAGACCCCGTGACACATTGGCGGCATTGCGACAAGGATGACGAGTGCGCGACCGCTTCCGGACGCTCCGTGCCAAGAAACCCCGCCGCGTGACCGCCAAAAGAGGCGTTTCTTCCCGTTTTGCCAAGCCAGGCGGTCACTGACCGTGAACTTTGGCATCCGGCGGTCAACAGCCCAACATCCTTGGCAACGCGTCTCCGAAAATGGTCATGCGCCCGCCATCCTTGGCAAGCGTCGCGCACCTGTCGACAGACAAATCCCGTTAATTCGCAACCACGTTGACGACGGTCGGGGCGACGATGGTCTTGCGCACGGTGAGCCCCTCGATGCGATCGGCCACAGCTTCGAGAGCCGCCGCGACGATCTCGTCCTCGCTGGCATCGGCCGCCGTCGTTATGTGGCCGCGTACCTTGCCGCCGATCATGACGGCGCGCTCGACCTCGTCAGCCTTGGTGGCCTCCTCATCGAAGCTCGGCCAGCTGGCAGCATAGGCACTGCCCTCGTTACCGAGTGCCTCGGTCCACAGCTCGTCTGCCCAGTGCGGGGCATAGGGAGCGAGCAGCAGCACGAGCGTTGTGGCGACCGCACGGCACAGCTCCTTGTCGCGTGCGTCCTCCACCGTGGCGTTGAGATAATCGGCCGTCGTGTTGGAGAGCTCCATGATGGCCGCGAGTGCCGTGTTGAAGTTGAAGCGCTCGATGTCGGCGCCCACTTTCTTGATGGTCGCATGCATCTGACGGTTGAGCTCCTTGGCGAGTTGCCCGTCATCGGTCGGACCAGTGGCATCGGCCAGCGACCACACCTGCCCCCACGCGCGCTTCAAGAAGCGCGCCATGGCCGCACAGCTCTTGTCGTCCCACTGCAGGTCCTTGTCGGGTGGCGCCATGAACAGGATGCACGCGCGGGCGGCATCGACGCCGTACTCGTCGATGAGCGACTCGGGCGACACGACGTTGCCCTTGGACTTGGACATCGTCTCGCCCTTGGAGTCCTTGACCATGCCCTGGCACAGCAGGTTCGTGAATGGCTCGTCGAAATCGAGCATGCCGGCATCACGCGCGACCTTGGTCCAGAAGCGCGAGTACAGCAGGTGCAAGATGGCATGCTCGATGCCACCGATGTACTGATCGACGGGCATGAAGCGATCGGCCTTGTCCTTGGCAAAGGGCAGGCTCTTGTTGTGCGGGTCGGTATAGCGCAGGTAGTACCACGAGCTGCACGTGAAGGTGTCCATGGTGTCGGTCTCGCGATGCGCGGGCTTGCCACACACGGGACAAATGCACTCGTAGAACTCCTTGGAGTCCTTGAGCGTCTGGCCGGCGGCGATGTCGATGTCCATGGGGAGAATGACCGGCAGGTCCTGTTCGGGAACGGGCACCAGGCCGCACTCGTCGCAGTAGATCATCGGGATGGGATTTCCCCAATAGCGCTGACGGCTGATGAGCCAGTCGCGAAGGCGGAAGTTCACGACCCCCTGGCCCAGGTCGCGCTCGGCGAGCCAGTCGATGACCGCCTGCATGCCCTCGGAGTCGTGTCCGCCGGGCATGCCGGTGAACTGCCCGGACTGCACCATGATGCCGTCGCCGGCATAGGCCTCGTCCCAATCCACGTCGGTCACCTCGAGGTCGCGCACGTCGGCAAGTTCGGTGGCAAGCGGGCTGTCCGCAGGCACGACGACCGGCGGGATGGGCAGGCCGTACTTGCGCGCAAACTCGAAGTCGCGCTGGTCGCCACAGGGCACGGCCATGACGGCGCCCGTGCCGTAGTCGGTCAGCACGTAGTCGGAAACCCAGACCGGCACCTTGGCACCGTTGACGGGGTTGATGACATAGCGGCCCGTGAACGCGCCGTGCTTCTCGCGGTCGCCCATCGTACGCTCGACGGCCGTGGCGGCGGCCGCAACCTTCTGCACCTCGCGCACCTCGGCCTCGTACTCGGTGCCCGCGATCAGGCGCTCGACGAGCTTGTGCTCGGGCGCGAGCATGAAGAAGGTGCAGCCGAAGAGCGTGTCGGGACGCGTCGTGAACACGGTGATGGTCTCGTCGGTGGGCTCGCCCGTCTCATCGCAGAGCGTGAACTTCACCTCAGCACCCTCGCTGCGGCCAATCCAGTTGGCCTGCATCTGCTTGACGCGCTCGGGCCAGCCAGGCAGCTTGTCGAGATCATCAAGCAGCTCTTGAGCGTAATCGGTGATCTTGAGATACCACTGGTCGAGCTCGCGGCGCTCGACGGTGGAGTGACAGCGCCAGCACGTGCCCTGCTCGACTTGCTCGTTGGCGAGCACCGTCTTGCAGTCCGGACACCAGTTGACGGGATTCGACTTGCGATACGCCAGGCCCTTCTCGTACATTTTGAGGAAGAACCACTGACCCCAGCGGTAGTAGTCCTCCTTGCACGTGATGACCGTGCGGTCCCAATCGTAGGAAAGGCCCATGCGCTTGAAGCTCGCCATCTGGGTGTCGATGTTCTCGAAAGTCCAGGTGGCCGGATGGCTGTGATGCTTGATGGCGGCGTTTTCGGCCGGCAGGCCAAAGGCATCCCATCCGATGGGATGCAGCACGTCGTAGCCATTCATGTGCAGGTAGCGCGCGTAGACGTCGCCGATGGTGTAGTTGCGCACGTGACCCATGTGGATGTCACCGCTCGGATACGGGAACATCTCGAGCACGTACTTCGCAGGGCGCTCGGATGCCTCGTCAAGCTTGAATAGCTCATGCTCCGCCCAGTACTGCTGCCATTTGGGTTCGATGGAATGCGGATCATACGCCTCGTGCATGGCCAACCTCCGATGTGCCGTCAGATACGTGCGTCAGATAAAACAGTGACACATCATACCGCAGCGTCACGACGATAACGCGCTCAAACGCCGCTAAAACGCGATGAGACCCAGATGTTCGAGGAGTATCTTGAGACCGATGGCGATGAGCACGATACCGCCCGCGATCTGCGACGGCTTCTCGAAGCGCACCCCAAAGCGGTTGCCCACGACAACGCCGACAAGCGAGAGGACGAAGGTCGTGCAGCCGATGATCAGCGCAGCCGCCACGATGTCGATCTGCAGAAACGAGAAGCTGATACCGACGGCCAACGCGTCGATGCTCGTGGCGATGGCGAGCATGAAGAGTTCGCGCAAGTCGAGCTTCTGCGTGGACGTTTCGCCGTCCTCTTCCGCATCTTCGTCATGGAAGGCATCCCACAACATCTTTCCGCCGACGAGCGCGAGCAACGCAAAGGCGATCCAATGGTCGACCGCCGTGACGTAGACCGCGAACGCGCTTCCCACCAACCAGCCGATGACCGGCATGAGGCCCTGGAAGACGCCGAAGAACAGCGCGATGACGAGCGCATGGGCGTAGTTGACGCGATGCATGCCCAGGCCCTTGCAGACGGACACCGCAAACGCATCCATCGACAGGCCAACGCCAATGAGGAATATCTCGACGAATCCCACGAAAAAGCCCTAGGCCACGGCATCCGGTTCGGTCGGTTGGCCTTCGGCTCGGTTCACGTCCATGAGCTCCCTTTGGAGCTGCTGCATCGTGGGCGGTACCCAGGTGATAGCGTCCGCGCCGGCATCGATCGTGCTCCTGATGGAGGCGGCGTCCTTGCCGCCACTCGCGATGATGGGAATCTCCGGGAAGCGCTCGCGCACCTTCTCGACGACCATCGGCGTGTCCTTGCCGGCGGCAACGTTGACCACCTTGGCGCCGGCCATGATCTTGGTGGCGATGAGCTCGTCGAAAGTCACAACCGTGAGGACGACGGGGATATCGATGCTCGAGGAAATCTGATGTACGTCCTCGATGCTCGTGGGCGAATTAACGACGACGCCGTAGGCACCCTGCATCTCGGACTGAACCGCCATCGCCTTCGAGCGCGTGCCCGTGGTGGTCGTGCCGGCGACACCCGTGAAGACCGGGCGACCCGAAGCGGTCACGAGTCCCTGCGTGATGATGGGCTGGCAGGTGAAGGGGTACACGGCGAGCACGGCGTCGGCATCGCAGTTGCAGATGATGGCCAGGTCCGTGGAGAAGACGAGCGACTTGATGCGACGGCCGAAGAACGAGATGCCCGGACAGGCGTCGATCTGCCGGGGAACGTGCAGCGCGGCAGGCGCGTGACGGTACACACCGTCGATAGCCTTGGGGTCACAGCGCGTGACGATGGTATCGAGGTGCATGACGTCTGCCGGCGCGGAGGAAGAGCTCCCGTCATTGCGGGAGCGCATGCCCTTGAGGGCGCGAATCTTGTGAAGTGGCGATTTGCTCTTCATCGTCAGTCCTAACTCGAGGCGCCCTACAGGCCCCATCTCCAAAGGGGAGACAATGATAGCAATTCGCCTCGTTCCCGCGATGCTCGTCGCCGAAATTTAAGGAGATTCTAAGCGGGACAAGAAAATGAGACAGTTACTCAGAGACGCTGTCTCACTGGAATCCATGAGGCTATACTTCAGTCGATATCCAAACTTCGCTCAAGGAGGCACGTCATGGAACAGGCCACGTTCGATTACGTCGCACCGCGCGTCGACATTCTCTCGACATCACAGGCCAGTACGCAGGTGACCAAGGACGCAGCGCTCGCATGGAAGGAAGCCGTCGCTGCCGACAACAGCGATGCAGCCGTCGAGCAGGCAACCGAGCAGCTGCTCGACATCCTCGAGGGACGCCCCACCACCATCGACGGCGTCATCGCCTTTGCTCAAGGCCCCGCCAAGGAGATGTTCGGCGAAGAGGCAGCCGCCCAGATTTTGGCGAAGCAGGAACAACGCAAGGCCGACGGCGCAAAGTGGTGCGACTGCGACGCCTGCACCGCCGCCACCGAGATCCTCGCCCAATTCAGCCGCGTAGAGCTGTAAAGGAAAAGCTCTCTATACCCCCGGGTTCGTGAGGCGCAGGATGCTGCGCCCAAACTCGTAGCCGTACGGCGGCTCGGCCACCCAATCGGCCCTGAAGTCGCGCGTCGTAGTCGAGATGCTTTCCCCGCGGTTCACCGTCAGGTACTCGTCACTCCATATGTCGCGGTCGAAGGCGAGCAGCCCACCGTCCTCGCTCTCGATGATCACCGCCTGCACGCATTTGAAGTCGATGAGTCGCCGCGATCCCTTGACGAGCAACGCCGTATCCACCACCACGAGTATGTCGGCCACCTGAAAGCCGCACTCCACGCGCGTCACGTGCTTGCCCGGCGGCGTCCACAGCTCCCCCTTCGCCGGCTCGGCACGCAGAATCGTGACCTCCTCCTCGATGAAGTCCGGCCCCAACGCAAGTGTCTCGTGCTCGTTCACGAGGTCGATCGCAAAGCCGTCGAAGACGAGCCGCGCGGTCTTGTATATGTGGTCGCTCTCGCCGTCGAGGCAATAGCCCTCGTATGCGACGAGCTCGCGCCCGATGCACGAGCGCAGAAGCGCCAGCGCTGTATCGTCAAACTGACGGCTAATTTCTATCAGGCTCATGACAATCGCCTTCCCACTCGCGCACTCGTAGTATATTGACGCACTAAGCATACTGCATCGACCACCATATAGGAGGGTGTTCATGGAACGCGAGAACGCATGGAAGAGCTATAGCGACAAGGATCTCGATGAGCTCGAGAAACTCAGCAACGATTACATCGAGTTCATCTCGGAGAACAAGACCGAGCGCGAATGCGTGAGCGCCTCGATCGCTCTGGCCGAAAAGGCCGGGTACAAGTCGCTCGCCAAGGCCATCAAGAAGCAGCGCAAGCTCAAGGCCGGCGACAAGGTCTACGCCCAGACCCACGGCAAGGCCCTCATCTTGGCGGTGCTCGGTACCGACCCGCTCGAAGACGGCTTCAACATCTTGGGCGCCCACATCGACTCGCCTCGCCTCGACGCCAAGCAAAACCCGCTCTACGAGAACACGGACATCGCGCTGCTCGACACGCACTATTACGGCGGCATCAAGAAGTACCAGTGGGTCACGCTCCCGCTGGCTATCCACGGCGTCATCGCCCTCAAGGCGGGCAAGTCCATCGAGGTCCGCGTCGGCGAAGACCCATCCGACCCCGTGTTCTGCATCTCGGACCTCCTCCCCCATCTGGGGCAAAAGCAGATGGAGAAGAATGCCAAGGAGGTCATCGATGCTGAAGACCTCGATGTGATCGTGGGCAGCAGGCCGCTTCTCTTCGAGAAGGACAAGCTCAACGACGACTCTCCCGCATGGGAGAAGGTCGCCGAGAAGGAGCCGGTCAAGGCATCCGTGCTCAAGTACCTTGCCGAGTACTACGGCATCGAGGAGGAGGATTTCCTCTCCGCCGAGCTCGAAATCGTTCCAGCCGGTCGTGCCCGCGAGATGGGCTTCGACCGCTCCATGGTCATCGGTTACGGCCAGGACGACCGCGTCTGCGCCTACACGTCGCTCGTCGCCCAGCTCGCCATCGAAAATCCCAAGCGCACCGCCGTCACCGTGCTGGTCGACAAGGAGGAGATCGGTAGCGTGGGCGCTACGGGCATGGAGTCACTGTTCTTCGAGAACACCATCGCCGAGATCATGGAGCTCGCCGGCGAAGGCGGCCAGCTCAAGCTACGCCGCGCGCTCGGTGCGTGCAAGATGCTGTCCTCCGACGTCTCCGCCGCACTCGACCCCTGCTACGCGAGCGTCTTCGAGCCCAAGAACGCCGCCTACATGGGTCGCGGCCTCGTCTTCAACAAGTACACGGGCGCACGCGGCAAGAGCGGCAGCAACGACACGTCGGCGGAGTTCGTCGCCGAGGTGCGCCGCGTCATGGACGGTGCGGGCGTCGCGTTTCAGACCGCCGAGCTCGGTCGCGTCGACATCGGCGGTGGCGGTACGATCGCCTACATCCCGGCCAAGTACGACATGGACGTCATCGACAGTGGCGTGGCCGTGCTCTCGATGCACGCACCCTGGGAGATCACGAGCAAGGCCGACATCTACGAGGCCCGCAAGGGTTACGAGGCGTTCCTGAAGAACGCATAGGTGACATTTAGCTGATAGCCTTAAACGGGCGGTCGCACTTTGCGGCCGCCCGTTTCGATTGACCAACGTCACTTCATTCCATTGGGATGCATGAAACTGACGATTATGTGAGACCGCGGCAAGACCCGTGTAAGAAAATTTCGATTATGTGTGACTAATCGCAAAGCAACTTTCACACAATCGAGAAAACCCTACAATCACGGCTGGCCAACTTCACAAAATCGTAAATTTCCCGCACCCCCGTACCGCCGGCTACACATAATCGAAATTTCTTTGCATGCGAGCCCTATCACATGCGCACCATCGCAAATCGAAAGCCGCGCTTCTTACTGCTTATCAAAACTGATAAGGCGGCGAGGTATCGCAAAGGCGATGATGCCAGCAGCTAGATACACGATGCCCGTAATTGCGAACAGAGCATAGTTGTTGGAGCCTGCACCAAGGGCGATGAGAACCGGTATGAGCCACGCTCCAAGGTTCTGCAACGTCGCTTGCAGACCGCCTGCAACACCCATTATCTCCGGCTCGCGGATAATCTCCTTCAACATGCCCAGAAGCGCCTTGCCAAGCGGATTCACAACGCCATTGAAAAAACCAGTTATGCCCAACAGCAAAACGACAAGCTCGCCATTGGGCATGAACCATCCGAACACGCATATCAGGAAGATACATAGGCATCCGCTCAAAATGCACGCCTGCGTTCTCTTCATGCCAATCTTTTCGAGAACGAACGGAAACAGGATGCTCACAGCCATCATTCCAAAGCTGTTGAGCGTAACCATGTTATTTGCAAAGATCTCCGTTACCCCTTTCGAGGCTACGACAGCAGCCGTCAGACTCGACGCGAAGGTCGTG
Source organism: Coriobacteriia bacterium (assembly GCA_003149935.1). Classification (NCBI taxonomy): domain Bacteria; kingdom Bacillati; phylum Actinomycetota; class Coriobacteriia; species Coriobacteriia bacterium. Next base: position 67,877 of record QAMH01000010.1, read on the forward strand.
CCAGCTCCCATGGGCAAGGCAATGACCAGTGAGGCGATCCAAACCCAGGGTCGCTTGAAAACAGCGAGATACTCGGAAATGCCAATATGGCTGCCAGCTGACTCTGCCGCCTTCTGCGGCGTCTTTCCCAGAAGCATGAAGCACAGGACACCAACTGTGGATACGACGCTCGTGGCGGTGAGGACGGCCATCGTCGATTCAAAAAGGGCGGGAAACTGCACGCCCAGTGTAATGCCCACCGGCGCTCCTGCGACGTAAAACCCCATCGCCAAGGCAATGCGATTCTTGAACCATAAGCTTAGGTACTTGAGCGAATTCGCATTGAGCCCGGCAAGGCCAAATCCTATGACGAAAGTCGCAAGATAATATAGCCAGAACTGGCCTGTGGGATAGAATGCGACACGCATCCACACACCAGCCAACGATATAAGAGCGCCAATCTTCATGGCAGTCGAGACTTGTATCTTGTCTCCAAGAACACCAAACGGAATGGCAAACACGGCTCCGGTGAGAAAAGAAGCGGACGCGAGCACGCCAACATCGGCTGGATTGATTCCGTAATCGCTTACCAAACGCGCGCCAACGCCGCCGGTAACGCCCACTGCACACTCGAGCGCGACGTGGCACAAAAAGATTCCTGCAAGGGCAATCCACTTCTTGGCCCCGTAAGGGTCAAGAATACGCTGATCCGCGAGGGGCTTTGACGCGCAAGCCCCTCGCTGCTCTTCATTTAACGACATGGTCCATCTCCCTGCACTACCAGCTGTTGATGCGTTTATGAAACACATCGGCTGAAATAAGCGAATAATCCCTCATAGTGCATTTCTCCAAATCTCTCCTGGTCACCCACAAGACGAAAGACCAGGTCGTCTTTTGCTATTCACCGGAGGGAGGCTTGGGAATGAAGATGTCGCGTTTTTTCGCATCATTGGCGACATGATTGTCTGCCATGCCCATGCGCTCGTAGGAGGTAAGCTCCCTCTCCTCCTGAGCCTCCTCGACACGCTTTTCGTCAGCTGCACTTTCATCTGCCATGATGGTCTCTCCTTTTCTTTAGATCGTCAGCAATATCGCAAGACCTGGAACTCACCTAACGATGCGTTCCGTAGTCGCAAGTTGCCAACATGAACGAATGGGGGGGGTGCCCAGCCGGTTGGGGGCAAAACTCAGGGAAATAGCCGGCTGGGCAAACGGATGGACGGTACTACTTGCCTTCCAGGTCCGGACGCACCGGAAGCACCTTCTTCTTGACGTAGAGAGTGAGCATAACCGTAAGCACGAGGCTGACGATTGCAAGCCCGACGATGAGCGGCAGGCACGCGGCCCACACACCACCAGCGCCATCGATGAGGGCACTGGGCAGCGTCACTCCGAGAGCGCCACCGATGTTAGCGCCAATCATCATGATGCCCATAGCCATCGAGAGCGTCTTGGGATTCTTCAGGATATCGGGCACCCAAGCAAACGCCACCGGCATGTTGATCGTGGAAACGAACGAGTACCAGATGATGAAGATTGCCATGATGGCAGCCGGGACACTGAATACGACGAGGAACGTCACGATACTCACGGCGCATATCGCCAACATCAGCCAACCGCGCTTGGTCGGCTTGACGATATTGATGATGATGCCAATGAGCACACTGCCGACAATGCCGCCAAGAGATCCCAGAGAAACCAGATTATTCGCATCTGCAGGATCCAGACCAGCGCCCATGGGGCTCGACAGGTAAGCCGGATACAGGCCAGTGTAAACAGAACATCCAAACGCCAGACCACAGCAGATGAGGGTGAGCAGCCAAGGGCCTGGCTCCTTCAAACCATCGACGATCGAAGCCTTCTCCTCTGGCTCATCGGTGCCATCGGCATCGGCAGCTTGCTGACCCGGATTCTTAATGAACAAAATGAACAACACGAGGGCGATGATCTGGCAAACGCCAACAACAATCCACTCGCCCTGCCAGCCGAATGCAGGGACGACGCCATTAGCGATCTGAGCGACCAGAAGCTGCGCGACAGGAACCCAAATAACCCAGATACCATTGGGCAAGCCTCGTTGTTCAGGAGCGAAGCTTGCCGAGATAATCGCGACGCTTACCATGGTCAGACAGCCATAGGAAACAGCGTCGAGCACGCGGCTTGCGATAAGCAATTCGATACTCGGAGCAACGGCGCCCAAAAGGCATTCCAGAATGCCGCAGACGATGACAATGATGCCAAATGTCTTGACGCCAACCTTCTGCATGATGCCACCGGCGGGAAGCGCGGTAACCAGACAACTGATACCGACAATGGACATCATCCAGCTGACCGTAGTCATGTCAGTCCCATAGAAGTTCATGATGTTGGGCATGTTGACAGGGACCTTGAACATGCCCATTGCAATAGTGATGCCCGCGAAAAAGACGATTGCAAACTGCAACCACGCCTTTGCCGGACTCATGGTTTGCTTGTTATCCATCGTAGCTCCTTATTCCTTTTCCAGTGGAAAGTCACCTATGTTGAGGCTTTCTTGCAACGTGATGGGCTTGTTCTTCACACCTTTGAAACCTGGAGCTTCAATGTTCAAAACATACTCACCAAGATTCAGGTGCTTGAACCAAAAGTCACCAAACCCATCCGTCTCGGTCTCGAGAGTCTCGCCACTGGGGCAGCGCAAAGTCACCTTCGCACCCTCAATGATGAGATCGGCTTCTGGATCCCATACTTCACCGGAAATAAAGAAGCCGAATGGGTTGAGATAATGCACGCGCGAACCCGAATCAGCGATATTGAACGCGCCGGTATCTTGCGCAATCTCGTCAGCAAACTCCTCTTCATCACCGAAACGTAGGGCACCCGTTGCGCAGGCATCAACACAGTGAGGGAGCTCTCCTTCATCGACAAGGTGAGCGCAACCGGTGCATTTTTGAGCAAGGCTCAAATCTTCGTTCCAATACACCGCACCATACGAGCAAAGATGCACCAGGTCTTTCCTACCCACGGCCTTCTCAGGATCGATGATAACCAGGCCATCCTCGCGACGATACACGGCTTCGGGTGCAGCCTCGATCAAAGGGCAATACTCACAGTGACGGCACAGCATCGGACGATACTCAATGCGAACTTTAGGGACTTGGCCATGAGTGCGCTCGTACATCTTGAGCCAGAATTGTCCCGTATTTGGCTCTGGCTTCGAGTAGGGCGGCCATGCATTGCCAACGTTCTCATCCTTGCATGCAAGCTGACAGGCGTAACAGCCGTTGCACTTGTTAAGATCAACGACGAAAGTCTTCATCCTTATGCCTCCTCTTTAATCCAGCTGGTGATGTCAACGCCCTCGGCAGGGTCATAAGGACGATTGAACGCCTCGGGGTATTCCTCTGCGAGTCTGAAAACGTCGACTTTCTCGATACCAACGAGGAAGCCACTGGTGACTTCACCCGCAGCGTTCTTGGATGTAATCTTCGAAGGAGCGATAAGATTATTGGCACCTCCACGATCGGAAACACCTGGCTCGATGGGATCGAGACGAGCGCCATGATCCTGATAAACGGTATTGGTGCGAATGCGCTCGGTCACAATAGCACCGCCCAAGACCCAACCGCGCTGGTTGTAAATCTTCACGATGTCGCCACTGATGATTCCAAGGGGAGCCGCATCTTTCGGATTGATCCAGACGGGCTCGTACATGTAGCCATCAGGTCCCTTTACCTTGCAGGTCGGGATTTCACGGATCCAAGGAATATCATCCATGTTCGCATGAACGCGCCAACGAGGATGATTCGACACCATCAAGAAGGGATACTCTTGCGCGCGGTCGCACAGGAGGCTCTCCTGATGGCGGGTGCCATACTGGATGGAATGCGGAACCGGCCTGCGCTCCTTGTCATCAGGGAAGTGCTCCGCGAGACCCGTTGCGTAGAATTCGATTTTGCCTGTTGGAGTCTGCAGAGGAAACGCCTCGGGGTCATTGCAGAAATTCTCCCAACCGCGGGGCAGGTCTTCCCAGTCCTCCATCGTGGGGGCAACGTAATAGCCCTTCTCCAAGAACTCATCGAACGTCATCTTGTCGGGAGCGCCTTGCTGAGCGCAATCAAAGCCAACCTTGACCCACTCCCTGACGTCCTTGCCCTCGGTGTACTCCTCGTAGAGGCCGAGCTTCTTGGCAACTTCGCCAACGGCTTCATAGTCACTCATCGATTCTCCGAGCGACTCAACTGCCTGCGCCTCATAGAAGATGCTGCCAAACTGGCCGCCACCATTATCCTGTCCGACATCCTCTTCCTCGAACTTGGTGTTAATGGGAAGCAGGATATCCGCGAAGAGGCAGTCGTTCTCCATCCAGGGGTGTTGAGCAACGACGCATTCGATTCTCTCATCGCGAAGCGCGTCCTCCATGGTGTTGCCACCGTTCCAGCATGTCGTCCAACACGGAGTGTCCGTCCAAATCATGTGAATCGGCTCAGCTCCCGGAATGGGGTACTGATACTGCTGGAACTGGTTTTCACGTGGCCAGGAGCACACGGTGTAGCCCATCCAAGTCAAGGGATTCTCGGCCGTATAATCGCCAAGGAGCGCCTTGGCAACCAGAGTCTTGGGAATGGAAGACTTGGTTTCCTGGAAGTCCCAGCCATGGTAGGCCGCACCAACAATCATGTTGCTCGAATAGCAGGGAGCCGGTTGCTGAGACGGCAGGCCGTACATGTACCACTCGATGAACTTGACAATGTTACGACCGGGCTTGCCAAGACCCATCATGGTCATGAGCGCGGCTTCGAAACGCGCAGGCTCATGAGAGTAGGTGGAGCGAATAAACGATCCGCCATTGCCATGGCCGATGCTCGTGGCCCGCTTTGCCCATTGATGGGCAAGCGCTTTGATTTGGCGGGAGGGAACACCGCAGATAGGAGAAGCCCATTCAGGCGTCTTGGGCTGCCCATCTTCCTTGCCGAGAATATAGTACTCGAACCAATCATAGCCCACGGAATGCGTATCGATATACTCCTGGTCAACGAGACCCTCCGTCATCCAGACATAGGCAACAGCCGCCTGCAACGCAGAGTCCGTATTGGGAAGAACAGGAATCCATTTGTCAGCATGCACCGCTGCGCCGTAGTTGAGATCAGGGCAGATATAGACTTGCTGAACACCGATCTCGGTAAGCCAGAAGCAATAGGCGCTGGGAAGCTGCCCCTGCCAACCCCAGGTCGTCGTCTCCATATCGCAGCCCCACAGAAGCAGCATGTCGGAGTTCTCGGCGATGTCCAGAAGAAGGTTGCCGATCTCGAACTGACCCAACGGGTCTTCGCCCCACATGTGCTTTGCTCCCCAGTACCAACCTTCCCAGGAGTCTGGCTGGCGAGCCTGATAGGTCCAATCGTCGCCGATAAGGTTCATGAGGCGTGTCGGGCATCCATGCGACGCGTGGATAACCTTCGTCTCGCCATGTCCATCGGCCTGTACAAACACCGACGACAAACCGTAGGTGTCTTTGACGCGCATAACCTCATCGGCGACGATCTGAGTTGCCTCATCCCAGGAGATACGCTCGAACTTGCTTTTTCCTCGATTCTGGGGATTCCTTTCTCCCTTGGGATCCCAATCAACGCGCTTCATTGGATAGAGGATGCGATTCTTCGAATACACACGATTCTTGTATGCGTATGCATATGGCGGAAGCATGGTCTTGAGACCGGAATGAAACTCGCTTCCTCTTGCTTTGATGGTCCACGGCTTGAGATGCTCCACGGAGTACTCTTTGTCGTAGCGCAGCGGGCGTGTGCGAATAATTTTGTCATCCTGCACATCGACCTCGGCAACATTCGCACCGATGCCGAACGAGTTCAGACCCGTTGCCTTGATAACTGTTTTCTTGTCAGCCACGAAATCCTACCTCCTTCAAAAAGACGCTCTCTCTTTTCTCAGAATTCTCGATACGTTTTGCGCGCGATGAACGTTGAGAATTCCCTCCGAACGTATTATTGGAAGGGGCTTGGCTGCTTGAACAGTCACTATGATTTCATAATGCATATGTCAAAAATGCATACCTGCAGTTAGACGTGCATCACGCTAAAAACGAGAACACGGCGTTGCATGTTGCAGAGGGATTTCAGGACTAGAATAGAATCGAGGGGAGGCACAGATATGCAAATTGAGTTCATTCGTGAGTTTCTCACTGTTGCGGATTGCAAAAGCATCTCTGAAGCAGCCCAGAATCTCTTCCTGACGCAGCCAGTTCTAAGCAGACATATCAAGGCGATCGAAACGGAACTTGGAACCGATTTGTTTGCCCGATCTTCAAGGGGACTCGAGCTCACCGATCTGGGCGAGGAAGTATATAACTCATTCACCAATATCTTGCGTTCATATGACAGCCTTGTCGACCGAATAAGCGCCGTAAAGAAATTCAATACTCATTCGATTCATTTTGGCATACTGGCCATGACAGCCGATCGTTATGCCATTCCGTTGGCAAAACAATTCCGTGAAGAAAATCCTGATGTCAGGTTTACATTCATTACCCTCAAGCCCAATGACATCATCGATGGCCTGGTTGCAGGCAGACTCGACGTAGGTTTCGTGGGAACCAACAAGTTCCAGGATAAGGGGCAGCTCACATATGTGAAAGTTGGAAAAGAGCATCTCAATCTCGCAGTACCCCTCACCAACAAGACGGCAAAGATGGACTTCATAACCGCTGAAGATATCGGCGACAGGCCTCTCGTATGTTTAAAAATGAATGACACGACACGAGTGCTCAACAACGCGTTATTTAATGCCGGTTTTCAACCAAGAAAGATATTGTCTGTCGACGAGCTCGAAATTGTAGCCACAACAGTTCTTGAAAATAATGGGTATTTTGCAATACCCGACTACATGCGTCCGCTTTTTAAAATGAACCCGTCGCTTCGCGTACTCAGAATTGAGCCCCCTCTACAATTCAATGCATACTTCGCATACAAGACCTCGACAGTCAACGCAACCACCAAACGCTTCATAGAGAGCGTCGAGAAACCCTGAGCAGTTAGTATCCCTATTGCAAACCAAGCTCACGAAGCCTCTCGATAACACGCTGCATCCCGTCCTCGACCTCAGGGATGCCCTCTCCTTGATTCAAAAGATATGCATGGTGCAATCCCTCACCCACAATGAACTCGACATCCCCACCTGAGCACGAAATAGCCCTGACGAATTCGCGGATACCTGGATAAAGCTCTTCAAGCGTGCCACATAGCACCAACATGGGAGCCAAACCCTTCTTTGGCCCATAAAACGGATCGGGCGGAAAAGCGTCAGGAGCGTTTTCGGTTCCTTCCACGAGCAACCGCGCTATCTCTCTGCTCCCATACCAATCGAGCAGAGGATCATCCACTTTATAGCCTTCGCGATCCGCAACAACTCCCATCAAGTCTACAAACGGGGAATATGGAATCAGAAGATCGGGCTGCGCGAGATCCCTCTCTGCGCATATTTGCGAAATAGCAATAGCCAGCGCCCCTCCGGCGGAGTCCCCCATAAGGGCAATCCTTTTGTCCGGATACCTATTTCTAATCGTTTCGTATGCCTCAAGACATGAAGAAAGAATCTCCTTGATTGAAGCTGAAGGGAGCAGAGGGTACATGGGCAGTGATACACCACATCTTAGCTCTCGCACCAAACGAGCGGACAAAAAGTAGTGTGGGGGCACGGCCGGAAACACATATCCTCCGCCATGGATATAAATGACGTGGACATTGCTGACACCTCTCGAATCATCTGCCTCTTTTGGAAGCAAGGTCACGAGCTCTGCAGTGTCCGTAATCTGCGAAATTTCAATCCTTGCATCTCTTAAGACAGAGACAGGAATCTCAAGCATCTTTTTATCGGACTGTTGGGCAATGCGGCTTCCGTCGATTATCTGAGCAAACAATTGCGGGTTGCGAAAGCCTTCAACCATATTTGCCGCACGCATCGCATCGATGCATTCTTGCGCTTGCCTGCTCAACATAAAGCATGCCTCCTTCGGATAATGTATGCTCTTCTAGAATTAATTATTAGTGCGCGAGGCGCTGGTGCATAGGCGCTTTTTTTCATAGAGCCTATGTAATAACTGCATAGCTAGCATATAACGTCATCGACAGTGGCGTGGCCGTGCTCTCAATGCACGCTCCCTGGGAGATCACGAGCAAGGCCGACATCTACGAGGCCCGCAAGGGCTACGAGGCGTTCCTCAAGAACGCGTAGGTGACTGACACTCGAATGAGACAGTTGCTCTGAGCAACTGTCTCATTAGACATCCAGGAGTGCGGCCATCAGCTCCTTATCCTCATGATCGACCGTGAGGAGGAACTCCTTGGCCGTGACGCTCTTCACCTTGCTGCCCACAAAGGCGTCCTCATCACGTGTGATAATGAAATCAGCCCCGTTCAGCTCTGCGCACGCACGGACGAGCCCGTCTTCGAAGTCGGGCTCGTTGCTCCGAAGGGAGCGGTCGCATTCCTCTGCGGAAACGGGAGCAACCGCCACGAGGCCCAGAAGGTTCTCGAGCGCCTCGCGCGCAATCGCCTCGCTGTAAGCCCGACACAAGATGTAGTAGGCGTCGTTGAAGGAAGTCGCTGCCGCAAATCCGTAATCTCCACTACCGTTGCACCACCTCAGCAACGCAAGCGCTTCGTCATGCTGAGGACGATTGGGAATAACACTATCCAGGAGAATATTGGTGTCGAGCAAGATCCTATACATCGCGCTCACCCAGAAGGTCTTTCATCTGCGCATCTGACATACCTGCAAACGCCTCGGGCGCTGGCGGAAGCGTCTCCACGAACTCGACGAAGCGAGAGAACTGGGCGCTTGGAACCGGCTTGCTGGCAGGCGCGGTCAGAGCCTCGGGCAACTCCCCCGTCTGGGCGATCGAGAACCACGTGGCCTTGATCACATCGGCCACTGTAAGGCCCGATGCGCGTATGACGCGATCTGCGCGCTCCTTTATGGCTTGGTCAATTCGGCCCGAGACAACAGCAGTTTGCATAACGCCCTCCATCTTGATGTATACAGTATACACCGACAAGGAGGAGCTATTCCAACGAGGCGTCATCAAAAACGCATAGGAGTTATTGTTTGAACCTGTAGTCGCTAGGCGCGGGGTCGCGCCTAGCGACTCACCTTACTCCGTGAAGTACCCCACGCCGCCTTCAATGAGCGGCTGGTAGCTCAGGTCCGGGATGTTCTGGTACACGCCCGCGCTCCAACGCTCGGTGTGCCCCATCTTGCCGAGCACGCGCCCGTCCGGACTCGTGATGCCCTCGATGGCGAGCACCGAGCCATTGGGGTTCACGTCGAGGTCCATGCTCGGCATGCCATCCAGACCCACGTACTGCGTCGCGATCTGCCCGCTCTCGATAAGCTGCTCGAGCGTGTCATCGTTGGCGACAAAGCGTCCCTCGCCATGGCTGATGGCGACGGTATGGATGTCGCCCACCTCACAGCGCGAGAGCCACGGCGACAGGTTGGACGCCACGCGCGTGCGCACGATGCGGCTCTGGTGCCTGCCAATCGTGTTGAAGGTGAGCGTCGGACAGCCTGCATCGGTCGTGACGATATCGCCATAGGGCACCAATCCGAGCTTGACGAGCGCCTGGAAACCGTTGCAAATACCCAGCATGAGGCCATCACGATCGTTGAGCAGACGGCGCACCGCCTCCGTCACGTTGGGGTTGCGGAAGAACGCCGTGATGAACTTGGCGCTGCCATCGGGCTCGTCGCCACCGGAAAAGCCGCCGGGAATCATGATGATCTGGCTGTTGTCGATTTTCTCGACAAAGGCACGCGTACTCTCTGCAACCGCATCCGGCGTCAGGTTGTTGATGATGAAGGTCTCGGGCAGGGCGCCGGCGCGCTCGAAGGCGAGCGCCGTGTCGTACTCGCAATTGTTGCCTGGAAAGACCGGAATGATGACGCGCGGCTTGGCAAGATTGCCGCAATACGTGAGCGGCACATGGCTCGCATCGCTGATCATGTCGACCCCGCCGCCATCCTCACGATACGGGAAGACGTCCTCGAGCTCGCTCTCCCATGCCTCCTGCAGCACGGCAAGACGCACGGTCTGCCCACCGGCAATGATCGCGTATTCCTCGATGGTCTCGCCCAGGTCAACCACGTGCATGTTCTCCGTCGATTCCGGAAGCTCCGCTCCGGGTGCCATCTCGACGGCGAAAGATCCGTACGCGTTGACGAACAGTGTGTCGAGATCGACCTCGTCGTTGATGCGCAGACCGATGCCGTTACCCAGGCACATCTTGAAGAGCAGCTCGGCATCTCCGCCGAAGCCCGGCGTGCCCACGGCGAGCACCTGACCGTCCTTGATAAGACGCTCGACCGTGTCGAGGCATTCGAGCAGACCGTCCTTCTCGGGCATGAGCCCATCGGCTTCGTAGAACGGATGGATGCACAGCACCATGTGCCCAGCGCCCTTGAACTCGGGGCTCATCGCATGGTCGACCGTACCGACGGCCGTCGCGAAGCTCACGAGCGTGGGTGGAACATCGAGGTCCTCGAAGCTGCCCGACATGGAGTCCTTGCCACCAATGGAGCCCACGCCCAAATCGACCTGGGCCATGAGCGCGCCAAGCAGCGACGCGGCGGGCTTGCCCCAGCGCTCGGGGACGTCACGCAGCGAGCCAAAGTACTCCTGGAAGGTCAGATACGCGTCCTTGCGAGCAAAGCCCGCGGCCACGAGCTTTGCCACGCTCTCGACAACCGCGAGATACGCGCCCTTGAACTGATTGGCCGACGATAGATACGGATTGAATCCCCAGGCCATGCCGCTCGTCGTGGTGGTTTCGCCCTCGACGGGAAGCTTGGCGATCATTGCCATGGGAGTGGTGAGCTGCCGTGCGCCGCCAAAGGGCATGAGCACCGTATTGGCGCCGATGGTGGAGTCGAACATCTCGACGAGGCCCTTGTTCGAGGCGACGTTGAGATCGGTAACGACGCTCTTCATGCGCTCGGCGAAAGTCGAGCCCTCCCACCGCGGCGCATAGTCCTCGCCAGCGACGATATGCACGTTCATCTGCTTGGAGGCACCATTCGAGTTGAGGAACTCGCGGCTTACGTCGACAATCGTGTCCCCGCGCCATGTCATACGCACGCGCGGCTCCTCGGTGACGGTCGCGATGACGACAGCCTCGACGTTTTCCTCCTCGGCGTACTTGAGGAACTCGTCCACGTCCTCCGCTGCCACAGCACAGGCCATGCGCTCCTGGCTCTCCGAAATGGCGAGCTCGGTGCCGTCCAAGCCGTCATACTTCTTGGGAACGCAGTCGAGGTCGATGAGCAGGCCATCGGCGATCTCTCCCGTGGCGACGCTCACGCCACCTGCGCCAAAGTCGTTGCAGCGCTTGATGAGCCGGCAGGCGTCCTTGCGGCGGAAGAGGCGCTGCAGCTTGCGCTCGACCGGCGCGTTGCCTTTCTGTACCTCGGCACCGCAGGTCTCGATGCTCGAGACGTTATGCGCCTTGGACGAGCCGGTCGCACCGCCGATGCCGTCACGGCCCGTACGGCCGCCGAGCAAGATGATCTTGTCGCCCGCGATCGGCGTCTCGCGCCGTACGTGGTCGGCGGGCGTCGCCCCCACCACGGCGCCGATCTCCATGCGCTTGGCCGCATAGCCCGGATGGTACAGCTCGTTGACCTGGCCCGTTGCCAGGCCAATCTGGTTACCGTAGCTCGAATAGCCATGCGCCGCCGTCGTCACGATCTTGCGCTGGGGCAGTTTGCCCGCAAGCGTCTCGGCAATGGGAGTATGCGGGTCGGCGGCACCCGTCACACGCATAGCCTGGTACACGTAGGAGCGACCAGACAACGGGTCGCGAATGCAGCCGCCGATGCAGGTTGCCGCACCACCAAAGGGCTCGACCTCGGTGGGGTGGTTGTGCGTCTCGTTCTTGAAGAGGAACAGCCAGTCCTCGTCCTCGCCGTTGACATCGACCTTGACCTTGACGGTACAGGCGTTGATCTCCTCGCTCTCGTCGAGGCCCGTAAGGATGCCCTTGCTCTTGAGATACTTCGCGCCAATGGTGCCCATGTCCATGAGGCAGACGGGCTTCTCGTCGCGCCCAAGCTCATGACGCATGTCCAGGTATGCATCGAAAGCGGCTTGGACAATCTCGTCATCTATCTCGATGTCGGTAAGTTCGGTGCCAAAGGTGGTATGACGGCAATGATCGGACCAGTACGTATCGACCATCTTCACTTCCGTGATGGTCGGGTCGCGATGCTCGACGTTGGCGAAGTAATCCTGGAAGACCTTGATGTCGGCGAGGTCCATCGCCAACCCGCGCTCGCGGATGAAAATCTCCAGGACCTCGTCGTCATAATCGATAAAGTGCTCGATCACCTCGACGTCGGCTGGTTCGGGATACTCCGTCTTGAGCGTCTCGACCTCATCGAGCGAGGCCTCGCGCGCCTCGACGGGATTGATGACATAGTGCTTGATGGCAGCGATGTCATCATCACTCAGATCGCCCTCAAGCAGGTACAGCGTCGCGCTGCGCACCTCGGGACGCTCGCCGCACGAGACGAACTGGATGCACTCGCTCGCCGAATCCGCTCGTTGGTCGAACTGACCGGGCAGATACTCGACGGCGAAGAGCACGGAGTCATCGGTGAGAGTGGGCAGGCGACGATGCGCCATATCGACCTGGGGCTCGCTAAAAACAGTGGGAACGCATTGCTCGAAGAGCTCGTCATCAATACCCTCGACATCGTAGCGGCGGATTGTGCGCAAACTCTCGAGCCCCTCGATTCCAAGCAACGTGCGAAGCTCCGCCTCCAGCTGCTTTGACTCGACATCAAACTCGGGCTTCTTTTCGACGTAAACGCGAGAAACCATTCCCAGGCCTCCAATTATCTCGTGGCTTATTTGCCACGAGATATCTTACATGAATGGAGCATGTGGTATCGTTTGCACAACGTCTCGACAATGCCAAAGGAGCCATCATGAAGCGCTCGTTCATACTCGTCATCTCTTGCGTTTGCGCACTCGCGCTCGCCCTGTTCGCCATGACCGCCTGCGGTGGCGGCTCATCGGACTCCTCGCAAAGCTCGGCTTCGAGTTCCGCGGCATCTTCGGATGCAAGCGGCACGGAAGGTGCCGAGGAAGGCAATCCCGAGGATGCGACGGCTTCGAGCATGTCTTCCGACGAGGTTCGCAGCGTCTTCGAGCAGGCCGTCACCGGCATGAGCGAGTACTACAAGGGCACAACGCCCGTGGGCGAGCAGCTCTACTACGCTGGCGGCGCCGATGGTGAGAACGCCATCCTCGTCTTGGTCGTCCCCGAGTCCAGCGCATCAGCCGTCTTCATCGGCCCGGCTACGGTCGGTGATGACAACAAGCTCACGGTCCAGGACGAGACGACGGGCAGTTCCATCTCCTTTGCCGTCATCGATAACGGCGACGGCACGTATTCGTTCAGCATGGGCGACCAATACGGTGCCGCCGTGATGAGCAGATGCAGCTCCGCCGAGGTCGTCGATGCGCTCACCGAGGTCGTCATGGCGACAAGCGCCGCCCAGGCAGGAGCCCAGGGCACCGCCCAAGGCCAGGACCAGGCCCAGCCGCAAGAGTAGAAGTGACCCCAAAACGAAGCGAGCGCATGAGCCAAACTTCTAATCGAACACGTCGAAGCGCTTCGGGACGTTCACGCTCCTCGAGCCGCTCGCGCTCAACCCGTCCTCCCATCACGGGTAAGCGCAGCTCGGTCAAAGCAGCTGCCCAGCGCCAGGTCAACCTCAGAGGCGCTGTCAACAGCCGTAATCTCAAGCGCGTGAAGACGCCCCGCAAGGCATCGCGCATGGTGCTTGTTATCGTGCTCTGCATCGTCATTGCCATCGCCGGCGCCGCCGCGCTCTTCTCCCAGACCGACACGGCAAAATACGCCGCATGCGAGCAATATCGTCCCGTCGTCCAGCAGGCATGCAAAGATTGCAACCTTGACACGGAATGGGTCGATTGCCTGCTTGCGGCCATGGTCGTCGAATCGGGTGGCGATAAGAACGTCAAAAGCGTACTCAACGTCGATGGCGATATCATGCAGGCCGCAGAGGGCGCATATGGCTGGATCGTCATGAACGGCTGGCCCGAACGCGGCATCTCCGCCGAGTCGACCGAGGCGTCCATCTACGCCGGCGTCATGGAGTTTAAGCAGAATCTCCAGCTCTGGGAGAGTTATCTCGGCACCATCACCCCCAATGACGCAACTGAGATCCAGCTCGTCATCCAGGGATATAACTTTGGTGCCGACGGCTGGTTCAAGTGGTGCAAGGAACGTGGCGTCAAAGCCTATACCGTGGAGCTCGCCCGCGAGTACTCCGAAACGAAGATGCCCGCAGACGCGAAGGGCACTCCCACGCATGCCCAGAAGTGGCTCACGGCCTACGACGCCATCCACGCCGGCCACTAGCGCCCGTCGCCATTGCGGCCGAAGCCCCTCTTTGTCATTTCGACCGGAGCGGCGATCGGGTGCCGTCCCTCTTGTCATTTCGACCGGAGCGGCGATCGGGTGCCGCCCCTCTTGTCATTTCGACCGGAGCGGCGATCGGGTGCCGCCCCTCTTGTCATTTCGACCGGAGCGGCCGCAAGGCCGCGGAGTGGAGAAATCTCCTCCACCAGCGAGAGAGATCTCTCGACTCCGCTTCGCTTCGCTCGAGATGACAATAAGGGACGCCGTAGCTCCGCTCGAAGTGACAAAAAACGGCGCAGGCCCGATTCTGGGTCTGCGCCGTCGATTCCGGGAAAAGGTATCCCCCTACTTCATGCCGTACCAGCCAACGCCCTCGTATCTCCAGCCTATGCTCACGAGATAGTCACGTTCGGCTTCGCTCGTGGTGTAGTTGTGCGATCCGGAATTGTTGAAAGGTGCACTCGGATCGACATTGGGATTGAACTCGCGGTGCAGAGGCACCCCCTGGGCATCGTCGGAATACCAGCCGACGCCCTCGTCATCCCAACCCACCGAAACCAGGTAGTCGCGCTCGACGGTCGAAGTCGTGTAGTGGTGGTCGGTGCCCGAATACAGGCGGTACACGGGCGTCGTTGACTCGTCTGGCGCAATCCAGCCAACGCCCTCGTCATTCCAACCGGCCGCGACAGTCGCATCACGCTCGGCCGTGCTCGCCGTGTAGAAATGCTCGCCGGAATTCGGATTGTACAGGCGGTACATGGCCGTCTGCTCGGGATCGTAGGCGCCCTCGGTACCGGCCTTGCGGGCGTTCCTGAAGTCCGTCATCGCCTTCTCGAGGTTGAAGAGTGCCTTGTCGATGTTGAGCTGCGTGGGCTTGTCGGAGGCGATCAGGTCCTCGGCCTGCTTCGTCCTCGTCTCCAGCTCGGTGAAAACGTCAGTCGGTACCCAGTACTTGGACGGATGCACGTCGGATCCGTCCTTGCTGGCAACGGCACTGTCCATCAGGTCCTTGGCCCACTTTGCGTTGCTCTCGAGCTTCTTGAGGTCCTCGTCGGCCGCAGGATCCTCGTAGGCATAGGCCTTGATGGGGAAGTTGTCTATCTGGGTGCCGGCAAGCGCATCGATGTCCCGTGCGTCCTTGGAGAAGTCCCTCCATGCAAGGTCAGCGCCAGGGTCTTCGTCGGGAGCGGCAAAGAGGAAGCTCTCGCCCTCGTTTACCACGCTCTTCGAGTAGAAGGCAGGCGACATGTTCTTGACCTGCTCCACGGTTTGCTCTTCTGCGAGCTGTTTTATCTCCTCCACCTTGCCGGGATCCTCGACATAGGCGTTTGCCGCGGCCTTTGCCTCCTCGTCGGTCTTGCCCTCGGCCTTCGCTGTGCCGTACTCGCGCTCCCAGAGTGCGTTGCTCAGGGTTTCGACCATCTTGGCAAAGATGGTATCGTGATATTTCTCATAGTTCTGGTCGTAGATTTTCTCCCATGTGTTCTTGTCAAAACCGGTGTCGAAGCTCACGTAGTAGTTGCCGTCATCCAGGCACTTCTGGGTCAGCACCACGGAGAAAAGCTCGCCTTCGGGCAGGGAGAAGGCCTGATCGCCCAAGTCGATGGTGTGGAATCCACCAAAATCGTACGTTGCCTTGACGGTCGCGAGCTTCTCACCCTGGACGGGAGTCGTCGCATCCTCGTCCAGTTGGTAGACCTCGAAGGTCACCTCGGTATTCGGCCGCGTCGTCTCGCAGGTCAGCTTGCGCACCGTCTGGCCACCGGCCGAGGCAAAGACATTGGCCTCTTGTATCTGACGGGTATCGGATTGTGCCGCCGTGCTCTGCGACGGCATGTAGTCGTACTGGTAAATCGAGTAGGACTCGCGCTCGTCAACGATGGACTCAACGTCAAAGTCGAACGTCTCGGGCTTGGAGATGGTCTTGTCGTAATACGAGAGATAGAAGTAACCGCTCCCGTCTATTCCCCAGCCACCGGGAACCTCATTGGGGAACCCGCCATCCTTGGAGCCCCAACTGTTCTTGACGATCCAGGCGCCGTCTCCCGGAGGCTGGTGGCTGGGATCGACCTCGCCCGTCGCGGGATTGGGATTGCCGAAGTTCTCCTTCGAATAACTGTCATCCCAGCCCACGATGGTCACGGCATGGGTGATGGGGACCTTGTCGTAAGTATAGTGTGCCCAGGTCTGCGGGTTCATGTATCCCGTGTTGGTGATCTGGCCAGGGCGGGACTGATCGGCCATGAAGGCGATGGCAACGCCATGACCGGCTTGCAGCTGCTCCTTGATTGCGGTATTCGCCGCAGCCAGGGTCTCCTGACCGCCCTCGATGAAGGAGCCATCCGATTCGTAGCAATCCCCTGGGGAGGGGAGCTGGAAAGACTCCTGCAGCTCGACGCCCTGGCGGAAGCGCTGGCTCTCATCCACCGACCAGTCATCGTCGGAGCTATAGTAGATGCCACTGGAATCTACCTTGCCCTCCTTGCCCTGGTAAGGCACATCCTCTTCGGGGACGGGACCAATGCCAGAGGAGAACAGCGAGGTACCATAGATCATCATACCGCCCGATGTGAAGGGGGCGTTCACGCCCTCCTTGGTGCTTATCATGCCCTCGTCGCCCTGATTCGAGTCATCACCCTCGGGCAGTGGTTGATAGGTGAACCAGGTGAGGTGACGCTCAGAGAGGTCCGGCGTGTCTATGTCGATGCCCTTGTCCTTGGCCTCGGAGAGGATGCTCGTCTCGGATGCCGCGGCAACGGCAAACGCCCAGCACGAACCCCAGGGATTCTGGAGCTTGACGGGAGTAACCGCTCCCTTATCGCGCAAGTCAAACTTTGCCGGCAGGTCCGCCGTCGCCCGCAGGCTATCGGCAGAAGCCAAGGTTGACCAGGCAAAGGGATCCGATGCATTGGACTCGGCAACGGATTGCGCGATGACGCTGGTGGAGTTCGCACCCGGGGCGGCAAATGCAGCCGCCGGAACCCCGACCAGGCTGGCAGCTAGAGCAGCCGATAGGGTGATTCGTCCGAGCCAGGCACCGCGCTTCTTCATACTTCTCGTAATTCCCACGGCAACACTTCCTTTCCATAGAAAGACACCGTCACGTGGAGGGATCCCTCCATGCATGTATGTCGTCATGATATCAAGGGATTACCGCTCCCCTCGACAGCATCCCGACATCAGGATGGCGAGAGAGTCGCGTGTCCCCACAGATGACCGCCCCTAAAAAGGCGGAAAGCTCACCTATCGTCCGCACGCAGACGACAGATGAGCTTCCTATAGCAGATGCCCCAGAGACATCCGAACCAAACGTTGCAGCGTCTTGGTCTAGCTGTAACGACGGCCGTAGGCTACGACGCCGGAGCTTCTCCTGTTAAAGATCCAGTGCCGACGGATATAGATTGCGTTTTCTTCACGATTGAACAGCCTGGAAATCCACATTTAAACCACCCTTGTACTGCTATCCGTTCCCGCCTTGTATTTCCCGATGAAACCGATTCCCTAGCACGCCTCTTCCCGCTTGTCCTCGTCCTCCGACTGCGTGTCGGGAACGACGAGGTCAAACGGAATACGGTTTTGGGCAACAAGTTGCTTCGTTGCCATGACGACGTAGGTGTTGAAGTTCAGTCCAAGCGCGTCGAGCTTTGCGCTGGCTTCCTTCTTCAGATCGTCGTCCATGCGTATGGTCGTCGACTTCATCATTGTTCTTGCCTTTGGCTACGTTTATGTAATATGTATATCTATTAGTAGTGCATTAGGCGTGCATAGTATATCTCATATATTTCTATTTGACATAATTTTTTAGGCAGAAAATCCAGAAAAAAGAACGACCGACCCCTCAACGGGGTCGGCCGAGCCTTCTGCGGTATGTCTGATGTATGTCTTTTTAGGCTTTTTGCCTAATTACCTTCGAACGCATCCAGGTCCCATTGGAGCCACGCAAGCGCAAGCTCCACGATGGCACGATAGAAGCCTGATCCGTCCTGCTCAGCTTGCTCGTTGTCGAGCATGCGCTGCAAAAGGGCAAGAGGGTGCTCTTCGAAGAAGGCCGCCAGCGTCTTGAGCTGCTCGTCGCTTGGCTGCTGAAGGTAGTCGAGCGGCACGAGCATGAAGAGCTCGTTGGCGATGTGGTCATCCGGCAAGAAGCGCTGGATGCTTGTCTCGACGCCCAGCTCGTGGGCCACATCGTAGATGGTACCCCCATCGAGCCCGTACGCGCTCTCGAGCGGAGGCATGGGTGCGTCTGGCAGCAGGAAGGTCTGGGCGTACTCGGCATCCATCGCCATTTTGCGATGGTCCTCGGGAATGTCAGCCAGCTTGGCGACCGCCGCCTCGACATGATCGAGTGCGTCGTGGGTGCGCTCGTTTTCGAGGCTCTCCCGCAGACCAGCCCAAAACGCCGGATCGCTCACATTGTAGAGCAGGGTCTCGTCAAGCGGATAGCCGAGAATGTTGCCGAGAAACTGGTACACGGGCATGCTACCCTGTCCGTCGTGGCCATGATCGTGATCGTGCATGCCATCTCCTTCCAAATGAGACAAGAATCGCCGGAGCGGTTTTGTCTGGTTTCGCAGGTCAAAGTGTCTTCCGCGAGTATAATGGCTGGCACTACCAAATGACGGGACAGCGAATGATTGACACCGAACTGATAGTGGACCTCAAGGTGACCGTTCCCCTGCGTGTCACCGACTTTGATCGCTACGGGCGTCTCAAGCCCTCGGCCGTCCTGGCACTCTTCCAGGAAGCGGCAACCGTGCAAGCGAACGTCATGGATATCGGCCATGATGCCATGGAGCGTCGCGGCGTGTTCTGGGCAGTCATTCGCACCTATTACGAAGTCATTCGTCAGCCTGAACTCTACACGAGCGTGCAAATTCGCACGTGGCCCCACTCGCCCTCGCGATTCTCGTTCCAGCGTGATTACATCATGAGCTCGCTTGATGACGAGGTGCTCGTACGCGGTACTTCCGAGTGGGTGCTCATGAGCCCGGAAACGCGCCAGTTCGTGAGCCTCGCCGGGGTGTACGAGCCACCGGAGAACCTGATCGAAGAGCGAAACTTCGAGAAGAAGCAACGTAAGATTCGTGACTTCGACACGGGCGATGCCATGCCGTACGTGGTCGTTCCGCCCTATACGGCAGCCGACATCAATGGCCATGTCAACAACAGCGTCTACGCCGACTACCCCTTTGACGCCATCAACCCAAGCTCGAAGCACGGCGTCAAAAGCTTCCAAATCGACTTCAGGCACGAAGCGCGCACGGGCGATCCACTCGCCATCTACACCAAGCGCGATGATGGCACGATCTTCACCAAGGGCGTCGATGCGAAGGGCGAGATCGTCTTTGCCGCACGGACGGAATTCTAGGCCTCGCCCTACGTCAGCTCGTCCATCGCGCGGTTGGCCAACTCGTCGGCCCTGATATTGCCCGCGTTATCCGCATGACCCTTGACCTTGTGGAAGCGTATGTCGGCAAAGCGATCACGCTCCTCGTCAAGCGCAATCCACAGCTCCTTGTTCGCAACAGGTTGCTTTTTTGAGTTGACCCATCCCTTGCGTTTCCATCCCTCAATCCACGAGGTGATGCCGCCGAGCACATAGGCACTGTCGAGGTACACGTCGGTCGGAACCGCCTTGTTCTTGATGGCACGCAGGCCCTCGATGGCTGCCGTCAACTCCATCTTGTTGTTGGTGGTGTCGTGCTCGCCTCCGTAGAGCTCCTTCTCGTGCTCTCCCCAGACGAGGTAAACACCCCAGCCGCCCACATTGCTATCGCTCTGATTGCCACGGCAGCCGCCATCGCAGTAGATTTCCAGTCTTGTCATGGCCGCCTACTGACGGTAGTAGGTCAGGAAGTCTTCGATTGCGTCCATCGCCTCGCCAAGCGTGCGACGGCGCGGCAGGTAAACGATGCGGAAATGGTCGGTGTCGGTGCAGTTGAAGCCGCTTCCCTGGACGATGAGCACCTTCTTGTCCTTGAGCAAGTCGAGCGCGAATCGCTCGTCATCGGTGATGTTGAAGCGCTTCTTGTCGAGCTTGGGGAAAATGTAGAACGCGGCCTTGGGCTTCACGACGCTCACGCCGGGCATCTCGCACAGGCGATCGTAGACGAAGTTGCGCTGCTCGTATATGCGGCCACCGGGGACCACGTAATTGCGCACGCTCTGATGCCCCCAGAGTGCCGTCTGCACGATGGACTGCGCCGGTACGTTGGAGCACAGACGCATGTTCGTGAGCATGTTGAGACCCTCGATGTAATCCCGGGCAATGCGCTTGTTGCCGGAAAGCGCCATCCATCCGATGCGGTAGCCCGCAATCATGTGCGACTTCGATAGGCCCGAGAAGGTGACGCAGAACAAATCCGGTGCAAGCGACGCGATGGAGATGTGCTCCCCCTCGCCTTCCATGACGAGACGATCGTAAATCTCGTCGGAGAAAATCATGAGCTGGTGCTCACGGGCGATATCCACGATTTCCTGCAGCACCTCGCGTGGGTACAGCGCGCCCGTAGGATTGTTGGGATTGATGATGACAATGGCCTTGGTACGCGGCGTGATCTTGGAGCGAATGTCATCAAGGTCGGGATACCATTCCGCCTCCTCGTCGCAGACGTAATGCACGGGATGACCACCCGCGAGCGTGGCACAGGCCGTCCACAGCGGATAATCGGGCATGGGCAGAAGAATCTCGTCGCCATCGTCGAGCAGGGCCGACATGCAGATGTTGATGAGCTCGGAGACGCCATTGCCTGTGTAGATGTCCTCCATCTGCACGTTGGGCAGCCCTTTGAGCTGGTAGTACTGCATGATGGCTTTGCGGGCAGACCACAGGCCCTTCGAATCCGAATAGCCCTCGCAGTCCGCAAGCTGCAGCGACATGTCGTGCACGACCTCATCGACCGCACGAAAGCCGAAAGGCGCCGGATTGCCGATGTTGAGCTTGAGCACGTGCATGCCCGCCTGTTCCATGCGGTTTGCCTCGTCGAGCACCGGGCCACGTACGTCGTAGAGAACGTTGTCGAGCTTCGTGGACTTCTTGAACTGACGCAAGGGTGCCGGCTCTTCCTCGATTGGCCATCTATCCACGTGCGGATGCTGCGGCTCCTCACCTGCCTGCTGGCCCGGATTGAGCCAGTCCGCTGCGACATCGAGTGCCTGGGCAAGGAAGTTCAACGTTGATTTGCGCGGTATGGTCTTGCCGCTCACGTATTGGCTCAGCTGGCTCTTGCCCAGCTTGACGCCCTGGATTTCGGCCTGTCGTAGCAAGTCGACCTGCTTGAGGCCGCTCGCCTTCATCGCTTCTCTGAGTCGTTCGGCAAAAACAGATGAGTTCATTTTCTGCTCCATAAGTTCAATTTACTGGTCACAAAGTTCATTTTTAGCAGAATAGCATAACGAAACAACCAGAAGGTTCAATATCAGAAAATACGGTAGGGGATCAGTCGCATTTAACGGAACATGCTATCAAGCAACCTGGCGTCGGACAGGCCGTCGAGTCTATTTTGCTGCATCCGTGCGGGCAGGCTGTGAAGCGGAGGTCCAAGGGAGCGCGCCGTAAAGACCGCGAAGCGGGCTGTCGGGAAGCGACCGTCGGAGCGGAGCAGCCTGCCCACACGGATTCCCACATTCCAAAAGCAAAAAGCGAACGCTTGTTCGTGTCACAGTCATCCCCTATACTTTCGTGCCATGGAAGAGAGCAGCAAAAAGCAACGGTCGTACGTCGCAATCGACCTCAAGTCCTTCTACGCATCGGTCGAGTGTGCCGAGCGTGGCCTCGATGCGCTCACGACCAACCTCGTCGTGGCAGACAAGCGTCGCACCGAGAAGACCATATGCCTCGCCGTCTCTCCTTCTCTCAAGGCGCACGGCATCTCGGGCAGGGCGCGCCTCTTCGAGGTCATCCAGGCCGTCAAGAAGATCAACGCCCAGCGCAGGGCGCAGGCGCCGGGCCGCAAGCTCGTAGGCTCCTCAAGCAATGCCATCGAGCTATCCCAACACCCCGAGCTCGCCCTCGACTATGTCATCGCCCCGCCACGCATGGCCCTCTACCTGCAACGCAGTACGGAGATTTACGAGATATACCTGCGTCATGTCGCTCCCGAGGACATCCACGTCTACTCCATCGACGAGGTCTTCATCGACGTGACGGGCTACCTGCGCACGGCCGGCATGACGGCACACGAGTTCGCCGCCATGCTCATCGCGGACGTTCTGGCCGAGACGGGCATTACGGCCACGGTCGGTCTCGGTACCAACCTCTACCTTGCCAAAGTCGCGATGGATATCGTTGCCAAGCACATACCCGCCGGTCCAGATGGGGCCCGCATCGCCGAGCTCGACGAGATGAGCTATCGCCGCCTGCTCTGGAACCATCGCCCTCTCACGGACTTCTGGCGTGTGGGCCTCGCGACAGCTCGCAAGCTCGACCAGGTGGGGCTCGGCACGATGGGGGATATCGCCCGGGCATCGGTTGCCGGTCCGCAGGCAAGCAGGAACGAGGACACGCTCTACGACCTCTTCGGCGTGAACGCCGAGCTGCTCATCGACCACGCCTGGGGCTGGGAGCCCTGCACGCTCGCAGATGTGCGGGCATATCGTCCCGAGTCCAACAGCCTCGGCTCGGGGCAAGTGTTGCAATGCCCTTACCCCTTCGAGAAGACGCGCCTCGTCATGCGCGAGATGGCCGAGCAGCTCAGCCTCGACCTTGTCGAGAAGGGCCTCGTCACCGCTCAAATCGTCATCACCGTCGGCTACGACAAGGAAAACCTCAGCGATCCCATCCGTGCGATGAAATACGATGGCCCCGTCACGACCGACCATTTCGGTCGTGACGTTCCCAAGCACGCGCACGGATCCATCAACTTGCCGCAGTACACCTCGTCGTCACGTCTCATCATCGACGCCGCCCTCGAGCTCTTCGACTCGACCGTCAACCCACACCTGCTCGCCCGTCGCCTTAACATCACGGCATGCGACGTCAAGCGCGAGCAAGAGAGCACGCAGGATGCCCCACAAGAAGAGCAACTCGAGCTCTTTGCCGATTACGACGAGGACGAGCACGCCAATGCCGTCAAAGAGCAAGAGCTCACCCAGGAGCATCGCCGCCAGGAGGCGATACTGGCGGCCAGAAGACGCTTCGGGAAGAACGCTGTGCTCAAGGGCATGAACTTGCAGGAGGGCGCCACGCAAACGCAACGCAACAAGCAGATTGGAGGCCATCAGGCATGAGCGATGCAGAGCACATATACGCCGACATCATCGACTTGCCGCATCATGTATCGAGCAAATATCCCCACATGTCAATGGAGCAAAGGGCAGCCCAGTTTTCGCCCTTTGCGGCACTTGCCGGACATACCGAGGCCATCAAACAGGCAGCGCACCACGCCCAGGAACATGGGCCTGATGCGCCGATAGACCAGTCGGAGTTCGATTACTGCTGAGTCACTACCACGTGCAATGGGAGCTAGCCATTGATGTACGAATATCCCTGCGAAAGAAGCGTCTGCACGCGGTCATCGGCCAGCGAGTAAATGACCTGCTTGCCATCGCGCACGAAGTCCACGAGGCGCTCCTGCTTCATGCTGCGTAGCTGGTGCGAGGTGGCACCCTGTGTGACTCCCGCTGCATGCGCGATGTCGGCGACGCACTTGGGGCCCTCCACGAGGGAGTACAGAATCTTGAGACGCGTTGGGTCGGCAAAGATCTTGAAGAGGTTGGCGAGGCTGAAAAGCGACTCCTCACTCGGCATCTTGAAGTTCATCGGCTGCATGTCGTAAATGGTCTGCGGCTTGGACGTGGTCTTGCTGTGTGATCCCATCGAGTGCTTGGGCACATAGGCCGAAGACATCTTGGGCTGCGTTGCCGCCGGCTTGGCCGTGGACACGGTCTTGCTCGCAGACTGCACCTGCGGCGTTGCGTCATGCTTCTTGTCGTGCTTCTTCTCAGGCTTGGACTTCGACGGCTTGACATCGACCTTGAGCTCGAGCTTCGCGGCTTTGTCTTTCGCCTTGCCCTTCTTCTTGTCCTTGTCCTTCTTCTTGCCCTTTGCCATGACGCGCCTCCTTCTACTGCGATGGCCGGGAATATGCCCGACCATCGACCGCATCGATTGTCGTTACCCCGTTATGAAGGGAAGAATGTTCGTGATGAGAATCACCGCGACGAGAATCGGGGCGATGTACTTGATCATAACGACCCAGGCCTTCTCGGCCTTGAACTCGCTTGAAATCTCGATCTCCTCGATAAGCGCCTTGGGCTTGATAATCCAACCAACGAAGACGCAGGTCAGAATCGCGACGATGGGCATGAGCACCGAGTTCGAGATGAAGTCGAAGAAGTCGAGCAGCGTCGATCCTTCGCCGATGGGCTGGATAAACGACAGCGAGTTATAACCCGCATTGACGACGAAGCCAACCGCCACGATGAAGATCATCACGATGATGAGGGACTTGGTGCGCGACAGGTGCGTGCCGTCGGACACGATCGACACGAGCGCCTCGGTCAGGCTGATGGCACTCGTCAGCGCCGCGAAGAACACGAGCAGGAAGAACACGAAGCCGATGACGGTCGCCCAGGTAAGGTCCATCGTGTTGAACACCTCGGGCAGGGTGATGAACATGAGTGACGGGCCGGACTTTGCGGCAACGGCCTCGGCAGAGCCCATCGCGACGAAGGCAGCCGGCACGATCATGAGACCGGCGAAGAATGAGACGCCGAAGTCAAAGCCCGCGATGCGCGTGACCGATGACGTCAGACTGTCCTGCTTGCGCATGTAGCTGCCATACGTGACCATGATGCCCATGGCCAGCGAAAGCGAATAGAACATCTGCCCCAACGCGTTGATGACGAGCTCGGGCGAGAACTTGTTGAAGTCGGGCACGAGGTAATATGCGGCGCCCTCGAGCGCGCCGGGCATCGTGAGCACGAAGCCGGCAATCGCGATGGCCATAATGATGAGCGCGGGCATCATGATGAGATTGGCCTTCTCGATGCCCTTTTGCACGCCAAGCGCGACGATGATGAAGACGATCGCCATGAAGACGAGCATGAACAGGAAGCTCTCGGTGTTGCTGCTGATGAAGCCACCGAAGAAGTCACCACCATCGGCCAGTGCCGCCGGACCCGCCGTAACGTAGCTCACCATGTACTTGGTGACCCAGCCGCCGATGATGCAGTAATACGGCGTGATGATGAACGGCACGGCCGCCGCGAGCACGCCAATGAAGGTGAACTTGGCACCAAAATGCCTGAAGGCGCCGATGACGGATTGGCGTGTCTTGCGACCAAGCGCGGTCTCGAGCAGCAACAGGGAGACGCCGAAGGTCAAGACGAGCACCAGGTAGGTGAGCAGGAACATGCCGCCGCCATACTTCGCGGCGAGATACGGAAAGCGCCAGAGATTTCCGAGGCCGACGGCCGATGCCGCCGCAGCCAAAATGAACGCCCACTTGCCCGACCACGTCGCACGGGTCGATGCTTCTTGAACTTCCTTAACTTCTTGTGCCATTGTTCAATTCCCCAAATATTCGTATAAAACAAGCATATGCGATTATACGCAAAGCTCCTTGGAAGCTACGCGCCAATCTGTTCGATCACGACATCGGCCACGCGATTGGCAATCGCATCGGCCTGCTCCTGCGTATGCGCCTCGACCATGACGCGTATGAGCGGTTCGGTGCCCGACGCCCTCACGAGCAGACGGCCCTCCTCGCCAAGCTCCTCCTCGGCAGCTGCCTCGGCGGCGGCGATGGCCTCGTTTCCCTCATAGAGGGCACGGTCGGTAACGCGCACGTTGACGAGCGCCTGCGGAAACTTCTCCATAACCTCCATGAGTTCCTTGGCCGTCTTGCCACTTGCGGCGATGACGCCGAGCAGCTCGAGCGCGGACACGAGGCCGTCGCCCGTCGTGTTGCGCTTGCCGAAGATGATGTGGCCGGACTGCTCGCCGCCGAGCACGGCACCATGCTCGCGCATGGCCTCGAGCACGTAGCGGTCACCCACCTTGGTGGTGATGACGTCGATACCCTCCCGTTTCATGGCAAGCTGGAAGCCCAGGTTGGCCATGACCGTCGATACGACGAGGTTGTTGTCGAGCAAACCGCGTTCCTTGAGATCCTTCGCGCAGATGGCGAGCAGGAAATCACCGTCGATGACCGTACCGTCAGATGCGAGTGCGAGCATGCGGTCGGCATCGCCGTCATGGGCAATCGCGATATCGGCACCGCGGCTTTCCATCAGGAACTTCACCGGCTCGAGGTGCGTCGAGCCGCAGCCCACGTTGATCTCGCTGCCATCGGGATCGGCGTTGATGACAAAGACCTCGGCACCGAGCGCGCGCAGGGTGGCCGGCGTCGTCTCGCACGATGCACCGTGCGCGCAATCAACAGCGATCTTCATGCCGGAAAGGTCGACGCCGCGCTCCTGCAGCACCGCAGCCGCGTGGTTGGCGTAGTAGAGGGCGGCATTGGGCACGGGGCGCGATTGTCCGGTCTCGACCTGCTCGCCGCGCAGCTCCTCGACGAGCTCTTGCATCTCGTCCTCGAGCGCATCGGGCAGCTTGTAGCCCTGCCCGTCGAAGAACTTGATGCCGTTGTATTCGGGCGGATTGTGGCTTGCCGAGATGACGATGCCGCAGTCGGCACCCATCTCGCGCGTGATGAGCGCGACGGCGGGCGTCGGGACAATGCCGACGACAGCGGGTTGTCCGCCTTCCGCGCAAATGCCGTCAACGAGCGCTTGCTCGAGCATGGGACCTGACTCGCGACTATCGCGTCCGATGAAGATGCGCTTGCCAATCTTGCGAACCGCCACACGCCCCAGGGCAACCGCTAAGTCGCGGTCGAGTTCCTCACCTGCGACGCCGCGTACGCCATCCGTACCAAACAATCGAGCCATGCCGCCTCCCGCTCTCGCGATACAAGTTCCTGAAAAAGGGTTTCTGGAAATTGTATCGCAAACGAGCGGGCAGAGCGTCCTTAGACGTAGAAGAGCATGTCGTTGTACGTGGGCATCGGCCAATAGGCGCGATCGGTGAGCTCCTCGAGGCGGTCGGCGACACTGCGCAGATTGTCCATGGCGGGCACAACGAGCTCGACGTAAGCAGCGGCACGCTCGGGCCAGGTCTCCTTGTCGTAGGCCTCCTCGTGCAACATGTGCAGCGCGTGCGTCTTGAGGCCCATCTCGTGCAGGCAGTCTGCAAGGCGCTCGAGCAGCTTTTCCTCGGTCTCGGCCGAAAGGTCGGGATTGACGGCCTTCTTCGCGATGATCTCGTCGGCAACGACCTTGCTGTACTTGATGACGGCCGGCGTGATGATGCGATTCGCGATGTCGAGCATGCACATCGCCTCGATGTTCTTCACCTTGGCGTAATGCTCCATGTCGACACCGTAGCGCGCGCGCATCTCGGCCTCGTCGAGGATGCCGAAGCTGTCCATGAGCTCGATGCTCTCGGGCTTGATGTAGGCCTGCAGGGCATCCGGCGTCGTGCGGTTGTTGGCAAGACCGCGACGCTCGGCCTCGATGGGCCACTCCTCGGAATAGCCATTGCCGTTGAAGATGATGCGCTTGTGCGCGTTGAAGACATCACGGCAGATGGCGATTGCCTCGGCCTCGACATCTTCGGCGCCCTCGAGACGGTCGGCATACTCCTTGAAGCTCTTGGCGACGGCCGCGTTGAGCACCGTGTTGGGAGACGAGAGGTTGAGCTCGCTTCCCGGCATGCGGAACTCGAAACGGTTGCCGGTGAACGCAAACGGAGACGTGCGGTTGCGGTCGGTGTTGTCCTGCTCGAGCGAGGGAAGCACCTCGCTGCCGAGGTCCATGCGCCCCATCTTGTGCGAGATGGCGTCCTCGCCCGCGGCAATCGCGTCGACGATGCTCGTGAGCTCGTCGCCCAGGAAGATCGACACGATGGCGGGCGGTGCCTCGTTCGCACCGAGACGATGATCGTTGCCGGCAGATGCAACCGTGGCGCGCAGCAGTTCCTGATAATCGTCGACGCCCTGGATGACGGCAGCGAGCGAGAGCAGGAAGATGTAGTTGTGCGCCGGGTCATCGCCGGGGTTGAGCATGTTGAGGCCAGGCGTGGCTATGGACCAGTTATCGTGCTTGCCCGAGCCGTTGATGCCCTTGAAGGGCTTCTCGTTGAGCAGGCAGGCAAGGCCATGATGCGGCGCTGCCTCGCGCAGGACCTCCATCGTCAGAAGATTGTTGTCGATGGCGACGTTCGCGCGCGAGAAGATGGGCGCGATTTCGTGCTGACACGGCGCAACCTCGTTGTGCTTGGTCTTCGCATCCACGCCCATGCGCCACAGCGTGTCATCGACCTCCTTCATGAAGTCGCTCACGACTTCGCGAATGGCACCGAAGTAATGCTCCTCGAGCTCCTGCCCCTTCATGGGGTGGGCACCAAAGAGCGTCCTGCCGCACATGATGAGGTCGGGGCGACGACGGTAATCGTCCTCCTTGATGAGGAAGTATTCCTGCTCGGCGCCGACGGTGGTGACGACCTGCGGAACATCATCGATGCCAAAGCAGGCAAGCACGCGCTTGGCCTGGTCGGAAATCGCCTTCATGCTGCGCAGAAGCGGGGTCTTCTTGTCGAGGGACTCACCCGTGTAGGAGATGAACGCCGTGGGAATGCACAGCACCTCGTCCTTGATGAACGCGAAGCTCGTGGGGTCCCAAGCGGTATAGCCACGTGCCTCGGCCGTGCCGCGCAGGCCGCCGCTCGGGAACGATGACGCGTCTGGCTCGCCCTGGATGAGCTCCTTGCCGGAGAATGACGTGATGGCCGCGCCGTCTCCGAGCGGGTCGATGAAAGCGTCATGCTTCTCCGAAGTGATGCCGGAAAGCGGCTGGAACCAGTGCGTATAGTGCGTGCAGCCGTTTTCGATGGCCCATTCCTTCATGGCGTGCGCCACGGCATTGGCGGAATCCTCGTCGAGCGCCGTTCCGTTCTGGATGGTCTCGTGCAGGCTCTTGTACACCGGCTTGGGCAAGCGGTCATGCATGACCTTGTCGTTGAACACCATGCTTCCATAGATCTTGCTGATATCTTCCGCCATGAGCTTCTCCCTTGGGCGTCATCGGTAGTGGGCAGTAGTGTATCGTACGTGAACGAAATTCACGATAAAGGCGTTTTGTTTCGATTGTTTTAACGATTATTGTGCTATTCGTGCTGAATGAGGTACTGGGCGACGTCCTCGGCGGCATTGGCGCCATCGGCGACTGCCGTCGTGATCTGGTAAAGCTCCTTGGAGCGTATGTCGCCCGCTGCGTAGACGCCCGGCACGCTCGTCTCTCCCATCGAGTTGGTGACAACGTGGCCGGTACGGTCAAGCTCGACGGCATTGTCCAGAAACTCGACGTTGGGCACCGTGCCGATGGCGACGAAAAGCGCCGAACACGCGATGGTCGACTCCTCGCCCGTATTCACGTTCTTGAGCTTGAGCCCCGTGACCGCGAAATCCTCGCCGACGATTTCCTCCACGGTCGTGTTCCAGATGATCTCGACGTTGTCGAGCTCCTTGAGCTTGACGTTGTAGATGGCCGTGGCGCGCAGCACGTCGCGGCGCACGATGACCGTCACCTTGTTACAGATGCGCGAGAGGTAAATCGCATCCGCGACGGCCGTGTTGCCGCCGCCGACGACACAGACATCCTTGCCCTTGAAGAAGTTGCCGTCGCAGGTGGCGCAATATGAGACACCCGAACCCTTGAACTCTTCCTCGCCCGGAATGCTGAGCAAGGCAGGCCTGACGCCTGTGGCGATGATGACCGTCTTCGCCGTCAAGTCATCGCCGGATGCCATATGGAGCTTCTTGGGGCAGGCGTCGAAGTCAACGGAGAGCACGGCATCGTAGATGATCTGCGCGCCGAAACTCGTCGCCTGCTTGGTCATGATCTCCGAGAGCTCATAGCCACTCGTCGACTGGTTGAAGCCGGGGTAGTTCTCCAGATGCTCGGTAAGCGCCATCTGGCCACCGGGGGCGAGTCGCTCGATAACCGCACACGTAAGACCCGCACGTGCACAGTACATTGCGGCGGTCAAACCCGCCGGACCCGCCCCGATGATCAGGGCATCATACGTTGTCGACGTATCGGCTGCCATATCGTGACCTCTCGTTTGCCTGGCGCGTGGCCTAGTCGAACATGGCGAGGACACCGTACTTGGGTATCGCGCCCACGTTCTTCTTGACGGGCTCACCGTTCTTGAAGAGCATCAGGGTCGGTACGGAGCTGATGTGATAGCGCTCGGCGATATCGCGACTCTCGTCGATGTCGACCTTGAAGACATGTGCCTTGCCCTGCATCTCGTCGGCGACCTCCTCGATGACAGGCGCGAGCATATTGCACGGGCCGCACCACGTCGCAAAGAAGTCTACGAGCACGGGCTCCTGCGCACCGAGGACGACCTCATCGAAGTCTGCTGAAGTTGCATGCTGAACCATTTTGGGTCCTCCGTTCATCCAGTAATTCGTACGCTTCGTATTATATGCGCATCCATAAACAATATATTCGCGATAGAATAGTTTGTTACGAAACCTTCACGCTTCACCTTGGTAACTTTTGGTTGCCAGTTCTTCCCAAATCTCCCGAATTGCCTTAGACTGTTTCGAACATATGTTTGCATACAATTAATCAAGGGCGGGTTCATGGCTTCCGAAAACATCGTCATCAAAGGCGCACGCCAGCATAACCTCAAGGACATAGACCTCACGATTCCCCGTGACGAGCTCATCGTCTTCACGGGCCTCTCCGGCTCGGGCAAAAGCTCGCTCGCCTTCGACACCATCTACGCCGAGGGCCAGCGCCGCTACGTCGAGTCCCTCTCCTCGTACGCGCGCCAGTTCCTCGGGCAGATGGAGAAGCCCGACATCGATTCGATCGATGGCCTCTCCCCCGCCGTCTCGATTGACCAGAAGACCACCTCCAAGAATCCGCGCTCGACCGTCGGCACCACGACGGAAATCTATGATTACCTGCGCTTGCTCTATGCACGCATTGGCACGCCCCACTGCCCCGTCTGCGGACGCGTCATCGAGAAGCAGACGGCCGACCAAATCGCCGATCGCATCATGGGACACAGCACGCCCGGCGATCGCATCATCGTCATGGCTCCCGTCGTGCGCGGCCGCAAAGGCGAGTTCGTCAAGTTCTTCGAGGACCTGGTCAAGGAGGGCTTCTCGCGCGTGCGCATCGACGGTGAGATGCACCGCCTCGACGAGGGCCTCAAGCTCGACAAGAAGTACAAGCACGACATCGAAGTCGTCATCGACCGTATCGTGCTAAAGGAGAGCGCCCTGCCGCGCCTCGTCGAGGCCATCGAAACCGCCACGACCCTCACCAAGGGCAACGTCCTCATCAAGGTGCTGCCCAAGGACGACGAGGGCGAAGGCCGCGTCGAGCACTCCTCGGGTGCGCTGGCCGCCGCCGGTGTCGAGGGCGAATACCTCTTCAACATGGCGCTTGCCTGCCCCGAGCACGACTACTCGCTCGACGAACTCAACCCGCGCGACTTCAGCTTCAACGCCCCCTATGGTGCCTGCCCCGACTGCCTGGGTCTGGGCGCGCGTCAGGAAGTCGACCCGGAGCTCGTCGTTCCCGACAAGAACCTCTCGCTCGAAGAGGGCGCGATCGCGTTGTTCAGCCCCTCGAGCAACTACTATCCGCAGATGTACGCCGCCGTGTGCGAACACGTGGGCGGCGACATGTCCACGCCGTGGAAGGACCTGCCCCAAAAGACGCGCGACGCGCTGCTCTACGGCCTCGGCGACGAGAAGATCCGCATCGACTACGTCACGCGCGACGGACGCGACACCTACTGGTTCACGCGCTGGGAAGGCGTGCTCGCCGCTATCATGCGCAAGCACGACGAGAGCGACAGCGAGCGCACGCGTGCGCGCCTCGAGGAGTTCATGGCGATCAACCCCTGCCATACCTGTAACGGCAGCCGCCTCAAGCCCGAGGTGCTCGCCGTCACGATCTCCAACAAGAACATCTTCGAGGCCACGCAGCTTTCCGCCGTGCAGGCGCTCGACTTCTTCGAGAACATCGAGATGACCGAGATACAGGCCATCATCGGCAAGCCCATCATCAAGGAGATTTGCACGCGTCTCAGGTTCCTCGTCGACGTCGGCCTCGACTACCTCACGCTCGACCGGCCCACGGCAACGCTCTCGGGCGGCGAAGCCCAGCGCATCCGTCTGGCCACGCAGATCGGCGCCGGCCTCATGGGCGTGCTCTACATCCTCGACGAGCCCTCTATCGGCCTGCACCAGCGCGATAACGAGCGTCTCATCGAGACGTTGCGCCACCTGCGCGACCTCGGTAACACCGTCATCGTCGTCGAGCATGACGAGGACACGATACGCAGCGCCGACTACGTCGTCGACATCGGGCCCGGCGCCGGCGTTGCCGGCGGAGAGATCGTCGTGGCCGGCTCGCCAGCCGATATCGCCGCATGCCCGGAGTCGATCACCGGCCAGTACCTCTCGGGCGAGCGCATCGTCCCCGTGCCGGCCAAGCGTCGCAAGCCCAAGCGCGGAGCCATCAAGCTCAAGGGCGCACGCGCCAACAACCTCAAGAACATCAACGTGCAAGTCGAGATCGGCACGCTCACGGTCGTGACGGGCGTGAGCGGATCGGGTAAGAGCTCGCTGGTAACGGATACCTTGGCCCCGGCACTTTCCAACCAGGTCATGCGCACGCGCAAGCGCGTCGGCAAGTTCCGCTCGCTCGAGGGCGTCGATCTCATCGACAAGGTCGTCAACATCGACCAGTCCCCCATCGGGCGCACCCCGCGCAGCAACCCGGCCACGTACGTGGGCGTGTGGGATGACATCCGCAAGCTCTACTCGAGCCTGCCCGAGAGCCGCGCGCGCGGCTTCTCGGCCGGGCGCTTCTCGTTCAACGTCGCCGGCGGCCGCTGCGAGGCATGCAAGGGTGATGGCCAGCTCAAGATCGAGATGCACTTCCTGCCCGACATCTACGTCCCGTGCGAGGTGTGCGGCGGCGCGCGCTACAATCGCGAGACGCTGCAGGTCACGTACCGCGGCAAATCGATTGCAGACCTGCTCGACATGACCGTTGCCGAGGCCTGCCAGTTCTTCGAGAACATCCCGGGCATCAAGCGCAAGCTCCAGACCCTCAACGACGTCGGGCTGGGCTACA
This sequence comes from Coriobacteriia bacterium, assembly GCA_003149935.1. Classification (NCBI taxonomy): domain Bacteria; kingdom Bacillati; phylum Actinomycetota; class Coriobacteriia; species Coriobacteriia bacterium. The sequence continues at coordinate 101,470 of QAMH01000010.1, forward strand.
TCACGCTCGGCCAACCGGCCACGACGCTCTCGGGCGGCGAGGCGCAGCGCGTCAAGCTGTCGAGCGAGCTGCAAAAGGTGCAGACGGGCAAGACCTTCTACATCCTAGACGAGCCGACGACCGGCCTGCATTTCGAGGACGTGCGCCAGCTGCTCGAAGTGCTCGAGCGCTTGGTCGACGCGGGCAACACCGTGCTCGTCATCGAGCACAACCTCGACATCATCAAGGCAGCCGACCGCATCATCGACTTGGGGCCGGAAGGCGGCGATGGTGGTGGCACGGTCGTTGCCTACGGCACGCCCGAGAAGGTCGCGAAGGTCGAGGAGAGCCACACCGCGCGCTTCCTGCGTGGCCTGCTGCCTGCTTAGCGGAGGCGCACGACTACGCGCTAGCCTCTTTTTGGAAGCTGGGCTCCGTCCAACGCCCTGCACAGGCGTGGGGGCAGCACCTGACTTTCCCGTATGAAGCCGGGCGTGGAATCATATTGAACGCGCACGAGCATTTCGATGGGCCACTGCATCTGGTTGCGACACCATTCCAAGAACGTGTCGGTAACCCCGATTATCGCCTGGTCAATGGCAATGATGCGGTAAAGCGTCTCCGCCTCGGCCATGTCCTCATCGATGAACTCCTCACGCAAGAGCTCTCTCATGAACGAGATAAAGGTCTCGCGAAAGTTATTCTGACCCTCGTGAAAGGGCAGCTGGCAGAAGAAGCCCTTGTGCTCGACAGCAAACGAATATGCCTCGAAAACGGTCTCCGCGAAATAGGCTGGTCGTACGTACGTCTCCAGAATGTTCGTCGTCAGATACCCAATGAGATCGTTGACGTCATTGAAATGGTTGTAAAACGTTTGTCTGGCAGTGCCAGCCTGGGCAACGAGGGCGGTGACAGTGACATCTGATAGCTTGCGGCTTTCGCAGAGGCTCAAAAGCGCATCGCAGTAGAGTTTCTTCGTGAGATTTGCGTCTGGCATATGCCCTCCACCAATTCAGTGCGAACTAATCCCAAGACCTCATCTGGCGTGCTCTTTGCGCAACAATCGAGCCCAGCGAGTATATCACGCTCATCATGCCGTTCGCGAAGCCTCGCCTAGACGATATGCCCTCGTTTGTCTATTCGACATATCAGGCGCGCGTAGGATGTTCCCCATCTTGGAAGCACGATGGGGAGGAAAATGATGGATGCAGAAACCATAGTGGTGGGCGGCGGCATCGCCGGCATGAGCTGCGCACGCAAGCTCAAGGACAATGGCCGCGACGTGCTGCTCATCACAGACGAGCTTGGCGGCCGAGTTTGCTACGACCCCGAGCTGCACAATAACTTCGGCGCTGTCTTTTGCATGGAAAACTACGATAATGCCTTCAAAATCGTCGACAAGGATGGATATCTCGAAGTCGCGCTCGGCAGCCTCATGCTGCACAGCACGCCAACGAAGAAGTTCAAGGGCACGAGCCTCACCATGATCTCGAGCCTGCCCCAGCTTCTGAAGTTTCGTTCTTTCATGAACAAGGACTTCATCCCTGAGTACTCTCGTTATAAGAAAGATTGCGAGACGATGCCCGCGGCAAAGGCCCTCGATGCCCATCCCAAAATCAAGCGCTTCTACCACATGAAAGCAAGCACGCTCATCGAGGAACTCGGCATCCAGAAGATTGCTGACAACTTCATATCGAAGTTCGCCTACGCATGCACGGGCTCCCGCATCAACGAACTTAACGCGCTCGACTTTCTCAATGTCGCACAAGGCGTCGTAATAAAGCTCTTCAACTTCACCTTCGATGCAGACAAGTTCATCGCATTGCTTGATGGCAAAGTCGAGATTGCAACGGTCACGGGTGTGGAGAAGATCCAAGGCAGCTGGAAGGTCACGACAAGCGACGGCCTTGAGCGCACCTGTGAGAATCTCGTTGTCGCCACCACCGGCCTCACAACGCAGCGCCTCTTGGGCGTCGAGGAAATCAGGCAGCCAACAAAGCTCGTGAGCTACCTCGTCAAGGGAACCCCGAACGCGCAAATTGCTGAGGCGAAGGCGCACTACTATAGCGACGAATTTGACACGATCGCCATAGCGCAACGCGATGATGGCCTTTTCAATGTCTTTAGCCGCGATGAAATCGACCTAGGTGAGCATTTTGACCAATACGAGGTCATCAAGTACCGCGTTTGGCCTGAGGCGCTATTCACGTATGGCGACAGCATCCTCAGGCAAGATTGGGACGACAATTGCTACATCGCTTGCGATGTGAACGGGCTTGGGGTCGAACCGGCAGCCATCTCCGGCATTTACGCGGCAAACAGGATTCTGGGCATCGCATAAGAAAGCTCGAGCAACAAGCGCCTATCAAGGAGTGTCAATGGAAAACGTAAATCCCTATATTCCGGCAACCAAAAAGGATGCCGAGCACCTCAAACGCATGCGGGCACGTGTCTGGCCGCAGTTCTGGCTCTGCGTGGTCATCCTCGTTGCGATAATCACCACTTGCTGGATTCACTTCGGGTGGATTCAGACGCTTGTCGGCTGCATCGTGGTATTCGTGATTGGCTTCGGCGTGCTCGCAGGCTACGGCATGAAGCACGCCTGCTCGGAGGAAGAAGTGAGGCTATGCGAGGAGGCGCTGCCGGGCCATGACATCCTCTCGCCTGAAGATATCCGACTCACGGGTGGTCAGTCGTTCGATTTCGATTGCGCGCCGCAAGACCTTTATCCGTACCTTGCCCAAATGAACCTCACCAAGGCCGGCTTCTATAGCTTCCAGGTGCTCGAGCGTCTTTTCGGGTTTCACATTCGCAACGATTACTTCGTGCGCCCCGAATGGCAGCCCGTGCAACCCGGCGATTGGATGTATTACCACCAAAACGGCATGGGTACGGGAGTCGTAGACGTCAAGCCCAACGAATACATCCTCACCTACTCGGACACGCGCTTCAAGCCAACGCAGGAACTCGCCGTTGCCTGGAGGCCTAAATGGATGAAGGGCTTTGCCTGGACGTGGAACTTCATCTTGCAGCCGACGAACGGTGGAGAGGGCACGCATTTCATCAGCTACCTGCAGGCGTGGTGGCCCGAGGAAACCTCGAAGCTCACCATAGCTCGGCTGACACTGCAATGGGGGCTTCCCTCTAACTTCATGATGCACAAGATGGCATCGAAGATGGGCAAACTCGCTTGCAAGCGGGCGCAGGAAAGGCGAGCAGGAGCCTTGCGCTAACTCTGCAAATCAAAGAAAAGACCCAACAGAAACGAGGCTGACATGGAAAATGCAAATGGCGTCACGCTCGACATTGACGAGCAAATAAGAACAACGCCCAACTCTGCTGCATCCACCACCGACCGCGTACGCAACTTCGATGGAACAGTTCCCGCAGACGGGGAGCTCCCCTCCTTCTATGCAAACATCGACGAGCAGGGAAACGTGCTATTCCTCGATGCGGAGAGGCTCGGGCGCAAGACGGCAGGACCGGGACCCAGGCCAATCTACAAGAACAAGCCCAACGGCCTCGGCATCAAGAACTTCATCGTCACGCACACCTCGGCGCGGCAATGGAACTGGAAGGTCGTCCTCAAGGTATTCGCTTGGATACTCAACATGTCCAAGGTGCTAAAGAAGCCCGGCTCCCTCGGCGACAGAATCTATCGCAAAGCCATGATGTTCGATCCGCCTGAGCAGTCCTATTCGGCGGGCTTCGCTTTTAACCTTAACGTTGACGTTCCCGAGGATAGACCCGGCACCGCACACCACAACGACTATATCGTGCACAAAAACACGGATCCGGCAAAGCAAGCCTTCGCATGCAAGCATGACGAACCCGATGGCAAATCGGCAAAGGCCAAGACAATCGAGATCAACAAGCGCATAAGCGATGATGTCGACCGTGATACGGCGACAGTGACGCTGCCCATCGACCTCGTAAAGAAGGCAATTGACGAGGCCGAGTACATCGGCGGCATGAAGGAGTGCCTATGTCGCGCGGGGCGCGATTGCCAGGATTACCCGCATGATCTGGCGTGCCTGTTCCTCAACCTTGGCGGCCGCGTCGTCGTCGACCATGGCATGGCGGTGGAGCTCACAAAGGAGGAGGCATATGAGCGCGTGGAGAAAGCCGCTGCCCTCGGTCTCACCTGCCAGTCGCTCTGGGTTCAAGTCGAGCAACTCATCTGGGGCTTCAAGAACGACCAGATGGACGCTTTCCTTGAAATTTGCTTCTGCTGCCCGTGCTGCTGCGTGGGCATGAACCTCTCCAAGAATGGTCCGCGCAACATAAAGCGCGGCTTCATTCCCAGTGGCTGGACGGCCGTGGTCGACCATGACCGTTGCACAGGATGCGGACATTGCCTGGATAGCTATTGCCCGCAAGATGCCATTCACTTCCGTGAGAGCGACGGCAAGATGGTGGTCAATCAAGAAGTCTGCCTTGGATGCGGGTATTGCCGTTCGCGCTGCCCCGAAGGCTCGATATCCATCAAGCAGACGATGCCCATGCTCGACAGTGTGCAGGATTACTTTCTCGAGCAAGCCCAGCTCAAGATTGTTCCGGGCGTATACCGCAAATAGCCATGGCCAACTCGAAAGAGCTGTATTGCGAGGCGCTGCTTCGGATGTGCGAGACGCAGCGCCTCGGCAAGATTACGGTAACCTCGCTCATAAAGGAGACGGGCACCGCTCGTCAGACCTTCTATAACAACTTCCGCGACATTAACGACCTCGTGAGCTTCATTCCCATCCATTATCTGACCACAGGCGGAGTGCCTATCAACGCAATCGAGAACATACGCCATGCCTTCGTCTACGCCCAGCACCACAAGGGCTTCTTCAGCCAACTGCCAGACCATGCAGGGCAAAACAACTTCCGGGACACCATCGTAAGCTGGCTGCAAGAGGCGAGCTATGAGGAGCACATCGATCCGTCTTTGCCGCCAGACGAGCAGCTTCTGCTCAAACTCAAGATCGATGTGTACCTCTATGGCATAGTCGACGTCTTCTTGCAGTGGTGCAAAACAGGCCTGGAATGGTCGTTCGAGGTCGTGCTCGACGCCATCTGGGAATGCTCCCCCGCATTCTTGCGTAAGCGGCCATTGCAGCCAGCAATACCCAGCTAGGCCTCGACGGGATAACGCACCCCTTCGATGGTCGCCTCCTTGTTGTTGCCCAGGAAGTACTGCTCCCACAAACCCGTCTCTGTTATCTTCTCCTGCTCGCCATTGCGTCTCACGTCTACGGTGACGTCGCCCATAACACGCATGTACGTTGGATTCATGCCGACGAGCTTGCCTAAGAAGCGCTTGATGGGTGTAACGACCTCGAGAAGGCTCCGCGGCATGATGTCACGTTTGCGCTCGAACGTGATGATGTATTCCTCGTCAGGGCTCACCGTTTGCGTATAGACGAGCGTGTCATCCATGAACTTCTTAGTGAAGTCGTTGATGTGGGTGTTCGCCCTCTCGATTTTGGTTATGGACGCGTCGTCATTCAGAATCTTGCCGTCTTTGGCGATGAAGAAGACAGGGAGACGCTTGTTGCCGTACTTCTCTTCGGCGATGATGTCACACGCGATGACCGTGTAATCGCCGACCTTGGCTCTTCCCCAATACCAGTGGTTCATCATGTTCTCGAGACCGGTATAGCCCCAGTTGTGGTCATGATACCCTTTGCCCTTGAGCTTGCGCTCCTTGCCATCGATGACGAGTCTGCCCTCGACGTCGGCTGTGGGAGCGGCGACGAACCAGCCGTACTCTAGCGCTTCTGCGCCTTCGCCGAAATTCCATATACCAGTATCCGGGCGCCACATGGGCGTCGTGGGCGTCATGGTCGCCTCGTAGATAATCTTGCCATCATTAAAGTACAGCTGGTACTTGCCATCGACGTACTTGATATGGCAATTCTCAATCTGGACATCGCAAGGCCCCCCAGCTTTCTTCACGGGCGTGCCCTTCGGACCGCGCACAACATGGTTAATGCGCGTACCGTCCTTTTCTGTTATTTCGAGATCGACCGTTGGCCATGCGGGACCTGGGACATCGAAGTAGTTTTTGGTGAACCAAATTGCGACGACCGTGGTTCCATCATCGAAATTAGCATCCGTGTACCACCACTCGAAGGTTCCCTTTCCTCCCGGCGTGTGCATGTCGTCTTCGAATGGCTGCGGGTTCCCTTTTTCAATTCCGTATTTGCGGTAGTCCTCGTCTCTTGTACATAATCGTGCGGCCTGCGTTGCCATTGGCTCCTCCTTAAGATCTGGGCGTCAATTAGCTGACATTGCCATCTTATGAAGGGGGCATGCGGCAAACCAACAGACGATGAGCAGCGATGTTCTAATCGGGTGGACAATCAGGCTGGTGTGTCCAGATTACGGATAGATACAGAATACGAAGCTCTCCGCTTTGCCACACCGCGCGCTTCCTGCGTGGCCTGCTGCCCACAGACTAGAGGCGATAAAACCAAACATAGGGCATAGCCTCTCGTTGCTCCGAGCATGGCGAGCCAGAGTCACCGTCGTTCTGAGCGAAGCGAGCGCACGCGAGCGGAGTCGAAGAACCTCGCGGTGAGTGGTGATTCAAAGTGAGATTCTTCGGCTCCGGGCACATCCGCCCCTTCCGCTCAGGATGACAGACATAGACGCGTGTTCGCGCTACCTGTTGTCCTCCGCCACTTCGTAGAGCGCCTCGAGAAGCTCCATGGCGGGCGCAAGCGGCGACTCGCCCTTGGCGCAGGGCACCGTGTACTTATCGGACTTCGCGAAGTACAGCGCCCGCAGTCGCTCGAGCGTCGCGCGTGCGTCATCGTTCTTCATCGCCGCGCTCTTGAGTGACGCCGACACCGGCGCGATCACGACCTTGCCACCCGATTGCGTGACCGACGTGACCCCGCATTCGGCAGCCAGCGCCTTGAGCTTGGCGCGATCGAGCATGTTGCGTGCGGGTTCGGACAGCGCGCCGTATTTCGACTGCATGCTCTCGGCGATCCTATCCACGTCCTCCACGCTCTGCGCGGCGGCGATCTTGCGATAGAACAGCACGCGCTCGTCGGTTTCGGGCATGTATTCCTCGGGAATGAAGAAGTCCGCAGCCAGGTCGATTTGCACGTCCTCGTGCGCAATCCCCTGCTCGCCACGGGCGTCGGCCACCGCTTGCGCCAGCATCGATGCGAACAAATCGAAGCCGACGGCGCTCATGTTGCCGCTCTGCTCGGCGCCCAGAATGCTTCCCGCACCACGGATCTCGAGGTCCTTCATCGCGATCTTCATGCCACTGCCCAGGTCCGTGAACTCGCCGATCGCCTGCAAGCGCTCGGTCGCCTCTTCGGTCAGGGGCTTCTCGGGCGGGAAGAGGAAGTATGCGTAGGCCTGCTGGTTCGAGCGACCGACGCGGCCTTTGAGCTGATAGAGCTGCGCCAGGCCCAGGCGCTGCGAATCTTCGATGATGAGCGTGTTGGTGTGCGGGTTATCGATGCCGTTTTCGATGATGGTGGTGGCGACGAGCACGTCGATCTCGCCCGCCGCGAACTGCTCCATCACGGTCTCGATCTGCTTGGCGCTCATCTTGCCGTGCGCGATGCCAATGCGCGCTTCCGGTGCTGCCGACTCGACACGCTCGAGCGCGTCCTCGATGGTGCGCACGCGATTGCTCACGTAATACACCTGCCCCCCGCGCTCCATCTCGCGCCTGATGGCGCCGCTTACGATGTCCTCATCCCACTCGCCCACATGCACGGCGACGGGACGCCTGTTGGGCGGCGGCGTATGGATAAGCGACATGTCGCGCACGCCGGACAGCGACATCTGCAGAGTGCGCGGGATGGGCGTGGCCGAAAGCGTAAGGACGTCGACGGATTCGCGCAGGTTCTTGAGCTGCTCCTTATGGCCCACGCCAAAGCGCTGTTCCTCGTCAATGATGACAAGCCCGAGATTCTTCGGGTTCACATCGCGACTCAGCAGACGGTGCGTGCCCACGAGCACATCGACGCTGCCATCGGCAAAGCCCTCGAGGGCGGCCTTCTGCTGGGCACTCGACCTGAAGCGGCTCATGACTTCGACGCGGATGCCGAAGGGCTCGAAGCGGTCGTGAAAGGTCGTATAGTGCTGCTGCGCGAGAATCGTCGTCGGACACAGAATCATGACCTGCTTCTTGTCACTCACGGCCTTGAACGCCGCACGCAGCGCGACTTCGGTCTTGCCAAAGCCCACGTCACCGCAAATGAGGCGATCCATGGGCTTCTCGGATTCCATGTCGGCCTTCACATCGGCGATGGCCTTGAGCTGGTCAGGCGTCTCCTCATAGGGAAAGACCTGTTCCATCTCCTCCTGCCAGACGGTGTCCGACGAATATGAGAAGCCCTTGACGGAAGAGCGCCGCGCATACAGATCGATCAGGTCGAATGCGAGCTTCTTGGCCGATTTGCGAGCGCGGCCCATGGTACGGCTCCAGTCGGCCGTATGCAGGCGCGTCAAGCGCGGAGCCGAGCCATCGGGCCCCACGTAGCGCGTCACGCGGTCAATCTGCTCGACGGGAACATAGAGCTTGTCGCCTTCGGCATACGAAAGCAACAGGTAGTCGCGCTCCTGCCCGGCCGCTTCCTGACGCACCATGCCCGAGAAGAGGGCGATGCCATGCGATGCGTGCACTACGTAATCGCCCGGCTTGTACGGGAAGGTGATGTCGGTGATATCGATGTTCTTGGCCTGACGGGCACTGCCCCCACGCCGCGACAAGTCCGCGATGGAAATCATCGCGAGGCGCGCATCGGGGATGATGAAACCATTGGGCACGTCGATGTCAATGATGTTGAGATAGCGCCGGTCAAGCGATTTCTCGCCCTCATCGGGCACCTCGACGAAGGGTATGGAGCAGTCGCCGAACACGAGCTCAAAATCCTCGCGTGCCCTGCGATCGGGAACCGCGAACATCGTCGTCATGCCGGCTTTGATCTGCGCCCTGATAGCGGTGTACAGCTTCTCCTCGCGCCCGGCGACATTTGGGCGTTGCACCGCTACGTCAGCATCGACATCACCGCCAATGCGCATGATGGATTGCAAGGTCAGGCGCTGACGCGTCCCGAAGTCCATCTTTGCGGGCGCCGCAAACAGTCCCTCGAGCTCGTCATCGGAGACACCGGCCTCATGTGCCATGACCTGTATCTCATCGAAACGATGCGCCGCATCGTCGAAGAGCGACCGTGGCTCTGCGATGACGATGAGCGAGCCCTTCGCCGCGTGGGAGATGGGCTGCCCCAGTTCCTTGTAGAGATACGGCGCAAAGCGATCCATGTCGCCAAAGACGACGCCCTCCTCGAGCATCGCAACCTTGTCGATCGTCTCGCGGTTGCTCGCAAGCTCGGCACGCAGGGCTTCCTTGAGACGCTTGAGGCCGCCAGCGCTCACGGCGAACTCGCGCGCCGGCCAGATCTCGGCTTGCTCGATTTCGCCAATCGTCTGGCCCGTGCTGGCCACCACGCGACGTAACCCGTCCACGTCATCGCCGAAGAACTCGATGCGTACCGGCGCGGTCATGCCCGAACCAAACACGTCGACCGTATCGCCTTGTTGCGTGAAGGTGCCAGGGCCATCGAGCTCGCCGAGTCGTTCGTATCCGCGGCTCACGAGCATGTCGGCGAAGTCCTCGTAGGCGACGAGCTCGCCCGTTGCCGCGTCCACGACGCCATCGGCACACGAGACGACAAGCGGCGAGAAAACGCTGCCCGAGGCAGGCGCGACCTTGCGCAGCAACGCACGCGCGGAGGCGACGACCACCACGGAACGCCCGAGCGTGAGAAGTCCGAGCGCCCGCGCACGTGCACCGATGATCTTGTGGTCGGGACGCACGTCCTGCCAGGGCATGTCCGTGCGCTCGGGATACACGCAGGTGTGCGCACGCCCGATATAGGCCGCGACGTCATTGGCGAAGCGCTCGGCCGCATCGTTGCCGCTCACGACGACGAAGATCGTGCGCGGCTCACGCGCGAACAGGGATGCCACGACGAAGGGCCGCACGGACGCGACAATGCCCAACGAGGTATCGTCGCCTGCCTCGAGCTTGGCGAGCACCGGCTTCAGCTTCTCCGCAGAGAAGAATTGACGTTGTAGTTGATCTATCAGCATGCTCGCTAGAATAGCCCAAACAAGTGGAAAGGTCATGCGGTACGCAACATCATCCTGCGCTAAAATGAATATGTTCGATATTCACCTTTGCAAAGGAGAGCATCATGACGAACAACGTTGCGAACAATCTCACTGAGACCTTTCAAAACATCTTCCTCGCCGGCGTCGGGGCTTTGTCTATCGGTGGCGAGAAGGCCAAGGCCGTCATCGACGATCTCGTGGAACGAGGACAGGTCACCGTCGACCAGGGCCGCAAGATGAACGAGGAACTCAAGCACAAGGCCGAGGAGAGCGTCAGCAAGGTGCGCGAGGAATCCATTCGCGCCTACGTGCGCTCGCTTACGCCGGAGGAGCGAGTCGCCTTCGCCGAGCAGATGGCCCAAATCGCCCGCGAGATGGAAGATGACGGCAAAGATGACGTCGTCGTCGAGGCAGAGGAGGTCGCAGACGATGACGATGTCGTCATCAGTGCCGATGGCGTCTACGTTGGCGATGATCTCGACCCCGTCGATCACCTCGACGCCAAGATCCCCACAGAGCCCTCAGCCGGCACAGCCGACCCCGGCGATGTCGTCATCAATCCCGACGGCACCTACGGAGGCAACGACGTCGATCCCGTCGAGCACCTCAAGAGCGAATAACGGGTCATGCCAACGAGCGGCAACAATCTATTCAGGCGCGTCTTCGGCACGCCATCGGGTGTCAGCCCGCAAAAGCAGTTCGGGCTGACACGCCGCTCTCGCTTCGCGCGCCTACGCGAGCTACTGAGCATCGTACGCCGCTACCATGCCTTCCAAGGCATCACCCCCATCGAAATGCGCTCCATGCTCGAGGAGCTCGGCCCGAGCTTCATCAAGATCGGGCAGACGCTCTCGACACGCTCAGAAATACTGCCGCCCGCATACTGCGAGGAACTCTCGCGCCTTCAGACGGACGTCGATCCGCTTCCCTTCGACGAGGTGCTCGCCACGCTCGACACCATCTATGGCAAGGAGCGTCGCGAGCAGATCTTCTCGGAAATCGACCCCACACCCCTTGGCAGCGCTTCGCTTGCGCAAGTGCACCGAGCGGTCTTGCGCGAGAGTGGCGAGCTTGTCGCCATCAAGGTGCAGCGCCCCGGCGTCCGTGTCACCATGGCGCAAGATATCGACATGATGCGCTCGCTCGCCAAACACGCACAGCGCTTCATGAAGGGCAACCAGATCGTCGACTTGCGCGACGTGGTCGAGGAGCTCTGGCAAACCTTCCTCGAGGAAACGGACTTCGATAAGGAAGCCCAGAACCTTGCCGAATTCGCCGAGCTCAACAAGGACGTCGCCTTCCTCCACTGTCTCAAGCCGTATCCGCAATATTGCACCGAGGAAGTACTCGTCATGGAGTACGTTGACGGTATCTCGATTCGCGATACGCAGAAGCTTGTCAAGAACGGATATGACCTCGCCGAAATCGGCGAGAAGCTACTCGACAACTACGCCACGCAGATTCTCGACGACGGCTTCTTCCACGCCGATCCGCATCCCGGCAACATCGAGATCAAGGATGGCTGCATCGTCTATCTCGATCTTGGCAACATGGGCCGCCTCACGCCTGACGAGCGCGCAAGTTTCATGCGCATTATCGTCGCCGTCGGCCATGAGAGCTCGACCATGCTCGAAGACGCGCTCATCGGCTTCTCGGTCGGCGGAGACGTCAACGCCATCGACCACCCCCGCCTGCTCAGCACACTCGACCGCATCATCGACCGGTACGCATCGGCGGAGATGGACGAAATAGACATCGGCGCATTCCTCACCGACATCACCAACGCCATGCGCGAGTGCAAGCTCGAGCTGCCGAGCTGTCTCACCGCCGTTGCCCGCGGCCTGGTTACGCTCGAGGGCACGCTCATCAACTTCGTGGGCAGCTTCAACATGGTCGATGTCATCAACGGACACCTCAGCCGCGAGAAAACCCCGATGGACGAGTTCAAGCAGATGACGCACGACCTCATCATCAGCCTCGATCGCTCCGCCCGCGGTCTCGCACGCGCCACCGAATACATCGGCGATGTCACCCACATGCTGAGCCGCGGCCAGCTCAAGGTCAATATGGAGATGCTGAGCAGCCAGGAGCCTCTCGGCAAGCTCTCGCGCATCATCAACCGTCTCACGCTCGGCATGATCACGGCCGGTACGCTCGTGAGCGCCGCGCTCGTGAGCACGATCTCGGAGCCGACCGTCGCGGGGTTACCCGTGCTCTCGTTTACGGGCTACTGCGTCGGCATTGGCCTCACGCTCTGGATCATCATCGACATCATTCGCCACGGCGGTAATAACGCCTAGACGGGGACACCTCACATAGCGCCGGGAATCCTTGGCAACATCTTCGCCGAGGCAGACACGCACCCGCCTCGGAAGATACCGCGCGTGCTAGATGCCCAGCCAGCCTCCGATAATCGGCATCCAACCCATGATAAAAATGATAACGAGGAGCACCGGAATGCAATAGCTGACCCAGCCATGCATCCATTGCGGAAACTTCATGCCCTCGCCGGTATCGACTTCCTTGATGAAGTTCTTCCAGCCCCAGCCAAACTTGCGCGTGCAAAAGAGCAGGAACACGAGCGAGCCAAGGGGTAGCAGGTTGTTCGAGACGATGAAGTCCTCGATGCCCTGGATATCGCCGATGCCCGGAACCTGCACGCCAGAGAGAACGTTGAAGCCCAGAGCACACGGCAGCGACAGTATGGTGATAAGCACAAGTGCAATGCGAACGGTCTTGAGGCGGTCCCAACCCTTGTAATCCATGAACATCGCGATGATGTTCTCGAACACAGCGACAACCGTGGAAAGCGCCGCAAACGACATGAACAGGAAGAAGAGCGCGCCCCAGAGCTGCCCAAGCCACATCTGCGCAAACACGTTGGGCAAGGTCACGAACACGAGGCCCGGGCCGCTCCCCGGGTCGACGCCAAAAGCGAAGCAAGCAGGAAAGATGATGAGGCCGGCCATGAGCGCGATGACGGTATCGAGCACGCCGACGGAGAGCGCCTGCCCGAAGATACGGCGCTCCTTGCCCAGATAGCTGCCGAAGATCTCCATGGAGCCAATGCCGATGGAGAGCGTGAAGAAGCTCTGCCCCATCGCGGCGTAGACGACCTCCGCGAAACCCGCGGGACCATTGGCGAACATCTTGGAGAAATCCGGCATGAGGTAAAACGCCAGACCGCCCTCGGCACCCGGCAATGTAACAGCGCGAACAACGAGAACGAGAAGGATCACGAACAACGCGCACATCATGAACTTGGTGACACGCTCGACACCCTTGTTCACGCCAAATCCGCAGATGAGCATGCCTATTACGCACACGATGATCGTCCAAACCACGACCTCGCCGGGATTTGCGAGCATCGTCTCGAAGACGCCGCCTACCTGGGCAGTGTCCAAGCCATTGAACTCGCCGGACGCCATCTTGATGAAGTAGTCGAGCATCCAGCCCGCCACGCAGGTATAGAACATCATGAGCATGAAGTTGCCGATGAAACCCACCCAGCGCATGAAGTGCCACTTGGTACCCGCAGGCTCAAGCACGTCGAAAGCGCGCGAAATGGACTTCTGGCTTGCGCGACCCACCGTGTACTCGAAGCAGAGCATGGGCAGGCCGAAGAGCATGAGAAAAAGAATGTAGAGGATGATGAAGGCAGCGCCACCGTACTCACCCGTGATGTAGGGGAAGCGCCAGACGTTTCCCAGGCCGATTGCGCAACCTGCACTTACCAGCAGAAAGCCGATGTTGCTCGAAAACCTATCGCGTTGAGCCATCTCATCCCTCACTTGTTCGGCGCACCCTCCCCTGGCGCGATAACTTGACATGGTATCACGGCAGGCCCTCCGCGACTCTCACCGTAACGCTTCGGTGGCATCATTGGAGGCAGGTACACCACCTTCGCGTATAATCTCCGGAGATATTCGCACGGCAAGCCGTCTGCGCGGCATCATGATGTAAGAGGAGCTCATGGTTTACGACAACGTGCTCGAGGCGATGGGACACACGCCTCTCATCCGTCTGCGGCATATTCCCGACGAGAACTGCGCGCAGATTCTCGTGAAGTTCGAAGCACTCAACGTCGGCGGCTCAATCAAGACGCGTACGGCGTACAACATGATTCTCCAGGCCGAGCGGCGCGGCGAAATCGCGCCCGGCAAGACCACCATCATCGAGCCGACGAGCGGCAACCAGGGCATCGGCTTGGCTCTCGTGGGCGCGGTGCGCGGCTACGACGTGCGCATCATCATGCCCGATTCGGTCTCGGTCGAGCGTCGCAAGATCTGTGAGGCCTACGGCGCGCAGATCGAGCTCGTGCACGATGACGGCGACATCGGCAAAGCCATCGAAACCTGCGCAGAGCTCGCCCGCGAGCAGGCGGCGGCAGATCCCAACGCCTTCATGCCCGACCAGTTCTCGAACGTCGACAACGTCGCCATCCAACGCACGCAGACGGCCGTGGAGATTCTCGAGGATGTCAACGAGTCCGGCATCGTCATCGACGGCTTCGCCTGCGGCTTTGGCACCGGCGGCTCCATCTCGGGCATTGGTAGCGCGCTCAAGCAGGCGAATCCCGATACCATCGTCTGGGCAGCCGAGCCTGAAAACGCCGCGATGCTGGCCGGCGGCAACATCGGCACGCATCTGCAAATGGGCATCGGCGACGGCGTCATCCCCGCCATCCTCGACCGCAGCGTCATCGATGCGACCTGCGTAGTGAGCGATGACGAGGCAATCATGATGGCCCAGCGTCTCGCACGCGAGGAGGGGCTGCTCTGCGGCATCTCGAGTGGGACGAATGTCGTCGCGGCGATGTTGCTCGGCTACGAACTCGGCCCGGATGCGACTGTCCTGACCGTACTTACCGACACCGGCGAGCGCTACTTCTCGACCCCGCTGTTTGGGGAGTAGAGAGGCGGCGGGGATTTACCTAGTTCTTGTAGGATATTTCCGCCGAGGCAAGCACCGCGCTGGCCCCTACCAGCGACAACACAGCATACGCATGTAGACCGGCCTGCTATAGTCATTTCGCACTCCCGATACCGACTTGATGGGGCACGTCTATGCGCGTTAATCCACGAAGAGATCTCCTAACACTCCTTGGCACCCTTGCCCTCGCTGCGGCACTACTGGCGATGCCGGGTTGCGCAACGCCAGAGGACACTTCGCACAACGCTGACATCCCCATCGCCAGTGACGGCGTCCCGGCCGTCAAGCTCGACGGCATCCCCGCCGAAAAGTACGTCGATGCAACTGGCTCCGATGACGCGAGCTCATCCACGACAGCCATCACCGACAAGCTTGTGGTGCGCTTCATCGACGTCGGCCAGGGAGATTGCGCTCTCATATCCTGCGGTGGAAAGACCCTGTTGATTGACGGCGGATCCTCGAATGCCTCCTCGAAGCTGTACGCGATCCTCAAGCGGCTTGGCATCACGCATCTCGACTATGTCATCGTGACTCATCCCGATGCAGACCACTGCGGTGGTATCGCCGGTGCGCTTAATTACGCACGCTGCGGAACCTTCTATTGTTCCGTCTCCGAACACGACACGAAAACCTTCAACAGCATCCTCAAGTACCTGGGTGATACACCCATCACGATTCCAAATCTCGGCGATACTTTCGACCTTGGACAAGCTCGCGTGGAATTCGTCGGGCCTGTCAAAAGGACGCTCGACACGAATGACGATTCGCTCGTGTGCAAGATCGTCCTCGGGAACAAGAGCTTCCTATTCACCGGTGACGCAGGCGAGACGAGCGAGTTCTTCATGACGAATGGACCAGCAGATATAGATGTCGATGTGCTGAAGGTCGGGCATCATGGGTCGAATACCTCGTCGAGCAGCTTGTTTCTGAACAAGGTAACTCCCGAATATGCAGTTATCTCCGTGGGTAGTAACAGTTACGGACATCCGGACAACGAGACGCTACGGAGGCTCGGGGGCACGGGTGCCGAGGTGCTGCGCACCGACAAGCTGGGCACAATCACCATGACGACTGACGGCGATAGCATCAGCCTGGAAACGACAAAGGGTATCATCGAGAAATAGGGCGCGAGCGGAGGCATATCATGGGCAAAAGCGGGAAATCCTTTTTCAAGATGCATAAAAAGGCGGGCATTGCGTTAGTTGTCATTCTTCTGCTCATATGCTGCGGGGCATGCTCTACTCCGAATACGCAATCGAATGCTCCTTCCGCCAGCACGAGCAGCATCTCGAAGCAAACCGTCACCTCAAAGCTTTCCTTCACCGTTAATGCCGGCACTTGGGACACCGCAGCGGACGGCAACCTCGTCGTCAAGATTGAGGGTACCGACAGTACAGGCAAGAGCGTAAGCGAGCAGTACAAGGCCGTACCGGGCACGAAGTACGATACCGACCTCAAACCGGGCACGTACGTGATTGCCCTTGCCTCGGCAAATCCCGCAAAGGGCAATCGTCTTTTCACGGCCAGTCCAGTCGATGCGAACTTCAGTGGCGAATCCGATGTCAACGCCGTGCTCAACGTCCAGCTTGACCAGGCAGCCATGGACGCCGCCGAAGCTCAAAGAAAGGCGGCCGAGAAAGCCGCCAAGCAAGAGGCCGAGGAAAAAGCCGCTGCAGAAGCGGCGGCAAAGGCAGCCTCGCAGCCCAACGCAAACTCCGGCGTGACGGCGCAGGGAGGCACTGAACGTGGTCAGAGCGTATACATCGCATCAAGTGGCAAAGGAAAGAAGTACCACTCTAATCCCAACTGCAGCAACATGAAGGGGACGACCGCACTCTCCGTGAGCGAGGCGCAGAGCCGAGGATACTCGCCCTGCAAGAAGTGCTATTAGAGAGATGCCCGGTCGTGCCTTAGGGAATCATTCTCGTAAGGTCGCGGGCGCCATACAAAAAGCGACGGACCTCCATGACGTTGCCGTCAACCACATAAAACACCATGTAATTGCCAACACCAAACCAATAGTACGGTAACGGCCTGTTGCGTGTTGTCTTGTAAACTGGAGCGGACATCGGATTTCCCAAATGCTGCAGAATGGCTTGCTCCGTTTCATCGATAAGACGCCGTGCGGCTTCGGGTGCATGCAGCACATCCTTGATATACGTCACGGCACCATTTAAATCGTCCCAGAAGATCGGAAGATATCGAAGCTCGTAGCCCTCATGCCGTTCTGACATCTTCGAGTCCCCTTCTGATGGAGCCGAACACCTCGTCGTGCGTATAGCGTTGATGAGTGGACGCAGCCTGAAGGTCGGCCGCATCAAGGGCAGTCTCGATTCCACCATTGAGATACTCGAACTGCTCGATGCTCATGACGACCATGGAGCCATAGCCATTCTTGGTCAAGAAGACAGGGCCGTTCTTGGTAACGTCATTTTCAACATCGGAATAGCGATTGCGCAAATCAGAAACAGGGCGAATATTCATGACGCACCTCCATAGTCAAATATTATCATTATTTTATCATGTCATGGGAAGATGCATTATGGAGATGGACTATCCTCTCATCGCCACATACTCCGCCGGAGTGATGGCCGACACCACGTCGTTTGCAAGCAAGCCTTTACCTTTCGTGATGATGTAATCCACCTTGGCGTTTTGAGCCGTAGCCAAAAGCAGGTTGTCTTCGTAATCCGGATTCTTCGAACGCAGCGCACTCGCCTCCAGGTGCTCGGCAAAGCCAAGGTTCAGCACGATGCTCATTCCCTGAATTTGCGAGAGGCATGCCCACGATATCTCGTTCACGGCAAGCGCCGACTCTTCGGTGACCTTCTCCCCCGCCGCCCGCGTCCACCCCTTTAGAGAAACGCCGATAAGGAAAAACACGTCTTTGAGTATGCCTGGAGTGGTGAATGCCAGAAGAATAAGGTGGTGAGATTTCTCGACTCCGCTCACTGCGTTCGCTTCGCTCGAAACGACAGGGGAAGCCGTACGCCTGCGCTCGAAATGACAGAAGAGCACCACACGTCTCCGGTCGGAATGACGGAGCTGCCCGCTCACTCCTCCATCAGCCCTGCAATCTCCTCGGGGCTGTACTGGTACTTGCTGTTGCAGAACGCGCAGACCATCTCCACGTCCTCGCCCTCGTCGACCATGTCCTGCAGCTCGTCGGCACTCACGAGCGAAAGTAGCTTGAGCGTGCGCTCGCGCGTACAATCGCAGCGAAACTCCACCGGGCCGTCCTCGAGAATCTGCAAGTCCATGTCACCGAGCAAGCGCTCGAGTATGCTCTCGGGCGTCTCGCCCTCCGTGAGCATCGTCGTCATCGAGGGCAGAGCCGCGACGCGCTCCTCGAGCAGCGCAGCCGTCTCGTCGGTCGCTCCGTCCATAAGCTGAACGATGAAGCCGCCCGCCTCGCGCACGGAGCTGTCCTCGTTGAGCAGCACGCCCAGCGAAACCGCCGAGGGAATCTGGTCGCTTGACGTGAGGTAATACGCGATGTCATCGGCAATCTCGCCGGATTGGATTTCGACGACACCGCTGTAAGGCTCGCGCATCGCCAGGTCATAAATGATCCGCAGCGTGCCCTTGCCCACGACCTCGCCCACGCGGAGCTTCTCGCCCACCTTGGAGGGAAGCGAGGCCTGTGGATTGCCCACATACCCCTTGACGCTTCCGTCCGATTTGGCCGTCACGGTGATATTGCCCAGCGATCCATCGCCATTGAAGACGATGGAGAGCGCATCCTTGTCGCCCTTCATCATCGTGCCCATCATGACGGCGGCTGTGAGCGTGCGGCCCAAGGCGGCCGTGGCCGTGCGCGACAGCTCGTGCATGCGTCGCGCGTCCTCCACGAGCCCACGCGAGTACACGGCAAAGGCGCGGATGGTCCCGTCGGCGGCGGTGGCACGCACCACGTGGTCGCGCTTCATGTTGATAACGTTCATGTCCAGTTCCAATCTATGAGGTCGAGAGGCTCGCCATCCAGGCGTGCTTCGACGAGTTCGTCATTTGCGTCGTAAACGAGCTTGAGCGAGAAGAAGGGCTGCTCGGGGTCGGCGATGAGCTTGAGGAAGACCTCGTCGCCCTTCCAATGCGGTAGGTCCAGGAGCTCGTCTTTGGGCACCCATTCTAATATGCCCTCGTTACAGCTCCGTACCGTGCCCGTCCAGCCCGTGATTGTGAAAAGATGCATGTATTCCGTCACCCAGCGACCGGACACGAAGGTGACGATGCCGCGGTAGCGCCACGCATGCGGCGTCAGACCGGTCTCTTCGCGCACCTCGCGCATCATGCATTCCTCGGGGCTTTCGTCGGCCTCGAACTTGCCACCGATGCCGATCCACTTGCCCTTGTTTACGTCATGCTCCTTCTTCACGCGATGCAGCATGAGGTAGGCGTTTCCGTCGTCTATGTAACACAGCGTGGTCTGAACGCTCATAACTACTCTCTCCTACTCTGGCCCTGGGAATGAGACAGATGTACCTGTCCCGTTTGTCTCATTTTCCTGCCAGGTCTGGCATTCCTCCTGTCATATCGAGCGAAGCGGAACGAAGTGAGCGAAGTCGAGAGATCTCGGCATGGATTTCTCCACTCCGGCGCTACGCGCCTCCGGTCGAAATGACAAAAGGGGCGTCATCGCGCCTCCGGTCGATATGACAGGTGGGCAGCCGTCAGGCACCTCCGGTCGAAATGACAGGATAATGCAACCCCATCTCGCACAGTATAGAATGAGCAGGTGCACACGACACACGAAAGGCGGACCATCATGGCAGCATCCATCGCCCGCAAGACGGGGAAGGTCATCGGCATCATCGTCGCGATACTCGTCGTCTTCATCCTCGCATTGGTCGCCTTCCTCACCGTCACGGAATACAATCCGCCCGTCATGCAGGAGGTCGAGATTCACGGCACGGCCCGAGAAACGCTCGAGTCCGGACAAAGCGTCAGCGTCGTCACCTGGAATGCGGGCTATGGTGGTCTCTCCGAGCAGGCCGATTTCTTCATGGACGGCGGCAATGGCGTGCGCACCATCTCGCATGATGGCGTCCTGGCAAACCTCGCCGGCATCGAAGACGAACTCGCCGCCCTCGATCCCGACGTCATCTTCCTCCAGGAAGTTGATCAGGACTCCGAGCGCACCTACGGCATCAACGAGCGTGCCCGGCTTGCCACGGCGTTTGCCCCCGAATACGCATCAGCCTATGCCCTCAACTTCGACGTGGCCTACGTTCCCTATCCCCTGCCGCCCATCGGCGCCGTCGAAAGCGGCATCATGACGCTCTCGCGCATGCAGCCGACCAGCGCCGAGCGCGTGCAGCTCCCCTGTCCGTTCTCCTGGCCCGTGCGCCTCGGCAACCTCAAGCGCTGCCTGCTCGTCGAGCGCATCCCCATCACAGACAGTGACGCCGAGCTCGTACTCGTAAACCTGCATCTCGAGGCCTACGACGATGGCGAGGGCAAGGCGGCGCAGACGGCGCAGCTCGCCCAGCTGTTGCAGGAGGAGCGCGCGAAGGGCAACTACGTCATCGCCGGCGGCGACTTCAACCAGAGCTTCTCGAACGTGGACACGAGTATGTACCCGTTGCAAGGCGATGATCTGTGGCAATGCGGCTACATCGACGTGAGTTCGCTGGGTGACGGCTTCACCGCGGCCATGGACAACACGACACCCACCTGCCGCTCGCTCGACCGGCCCTACGACGGGTCAGCCAACTTCCAGTTCTACATGATCGATGGGTTCATCGTCTCGGATAACGTCCGCATCGACGCGCTCACGACCATCGATGCCGGCTTCGAGTTCACCGACCACAATCCCGTGCTGTTGAATGCGACGCTGCTGTAAGGGCGAGATTTCTCCACTACGGCGCTACGCGCCTCCGCTCGAAATGACAGGGGCCCCTATTCCGCTCGAAATGACAGGGGGCGCCTTCACTCGCAAAAAGCAGGACGAATGGCCTGTTCATTTATCCCCGCCTGGCACATCAGCATATCCGCAATCGACAATAAGGACTCGCTGCGCCGAAAACATACGTTTGGGGCACGTTTCGAGGTGACGGCTGGCGAAGAAACGCGTTTGGGGAGCGCGGAATGCCCCAAGTCGAACAAAATCAGCCCGATATTGTCGAAAACATACGTTTGTGGCCGGTGCGAGGTGCCCCAAACGAAAAACATCGCCACTCACGCTTGCAGAATGTGCCCCAGACGCAAAACATCGCCACTCACGCCTGCAGAATGTGCCCCAAACGCAAAACGCTGCCAGGGCCTCTCAGGCACGGGGCCTTGTACCTGGCCTTCTCGCGCACGACCCGGCCTTTCCGCGCGCGACCTGCCCTTTACGCGAGCACGCGAAGGGCCTGGTGCTCGCAGCTGATGTCGAAATGCGTCGCGTGCAAGGGCTCGCCGTCAATCTGGCAAGGCGGCTCCTCGTCAAAGTCGATGATCGCATGATGAGCGCGCAAAAACTCCATGGGCTTCATACCCACGTGCTTGCCGTTTTTGGCTCGCATGAAAATGTATATCGCACGAGCGACGCCTGCAGGCGGATGCGATATGCAGATGTCGAGCGTGCCGTCGTCGAGCGTCGCCTCGGGGCAAATCTTGAAGCCACCGCCGTAATATGGGCCGATCTGCACGGCAAAGGTGATGCTTTGCCCCTCGACCTGCTTGCCATCGAAGTCGGCGCGATAGTGACGGTCGACAAGATTGTGGCGCAGCTGGTCGATACCGCTCGAAACATACACGCCCGCATCCGACCTGCCGGTCTCGGCGCGCCGCTTGACCGTATCGAGCGCGATGGCTGCATCCAACCCAAAGGAAAGCGTCTCGGCGAAATAGATATCGTTGCAGAGTCCCACATCCACGAGCCGTGGGCTGGCATGCAACACCGCCTGCGTGCACTTCCGCACGTCGAGGGGCAGCCCGAGCGCGCGTGCATAATCGTTGCCTGTGCCGGCGGCGATGATGCCAAATGCGGGGCGTTCCTCGGCAGGGATGCTCATGAGCGCGTTCACGACGAGGTGCGCAAGGCCATCACCGCCAATCGCGATGACCGCACGGATGCCGCCCGATTTCTCGACAACGTCGCGCGTTTGCTCGGGCGAGCTGAGAAAGGCCGCATCGACCTCGGCATCCGCAAAGGTCGCGCTTGTCTTCCCGCGGGCAATGGCCGCTTCCATCTCGCCCATGGCACGACGTGCAGCCTGCGTTCCCGTGCCATTGCCGGCAGCCGGGTTTGCGACAACCAATATGGACGCAGACCTCTCGCTCATCGTCGCTCCTCGTCTACTTGATGCTCAAGCCGAGCTCATAGGCCTTCTGCAGGCCGGGGTTTCCCTCGATGGCACCCTTTTCGTACACGTTATTGATGATGACTTCGCCAAGGTTTTCCTGCTTGCAGTAGTTAGCCGCCACACGATAGCTGTTGACCGCAGGTTCGCAGGTAGTCTCGTCCTTGTCCTCGAAGCACAGCAGCAACGCGGTCTGCGTAATGCCAAAGGGCTTGCCAATTCCGCAGAACATGCGGTCCTGGAAGGCACGCAGCTGCGCAGGGAAGTTGTAGAAATACATGGGTGTCGCGTACACGATCACATCCGCCTCGTGCAGCAGCGGGTAGAACTTCTGCATGTCGTCTTTCTGCACGCACTCCCCGTCGTGCGAAAAACAGTACTCGCAGGCCATGCAACCCGAGATCTTCGCATGCCCAACGCTAATGCGCGTGACCTCATTGCCCGCCTCGAGCGCACCGCGTTCGAACCAATCGGCAAGTATGCTCGAGTTCCCGCCTTCGCGCGGGCTCGCATGAACAAGCAGGATATTCTTCGACATGATGGCTCCCCGTCCTTATCATCGCCTCGACAACATACGCTGGCGTAATTATACGTCTAAAACGATAAAGCGAGACAGGAAGCGCGGGGGCTAATCGCCCTTTTCCCGCCACCAAACTGTAATCTGTTTCTTTAATGAAACATTTCATCCACAAGATTGCAGATATAATGCATAGAGTTTCTCATGTATGCCCGAATCATGCATGATTTGTCCCCGGAGGGAAGAGGAGAGTTTAACGTGAAAATGAAGAAGAAGGGGCTTGTCTCCATCGTAGGCGTTCTCGCCTTGGCCATGGCACTTTCGTTTGCCCTGGTTGGATGCGGCGGCTCCGGCAACTCGAGCGCTAGCTCCAGCGCAGACAACGGCGGCAGCCTGCGTTTCGTGACCGGCGGCGAGTCGGGCACCTACTACGCCTTCGGCTCCGTCATCGCCCAGCATGCGACCAACAACACCGATGTTAGCGTCACGGCTGCCTCGAGCGGCGGCTCGCAGGCTAACATCCAGGAGCTCGAGGACGGCACTGCCGAGCTCGGCTTCGCCCAGTCCGACGTCATGGCATACGCCTATGACGGCACCAACCTGTTCGAGGGCAAGCCCGTCACCACCTTCTCCACGCTCGGCGCCCTGTATCAGGAGCAGGTCCAGATCGTGACTTGCGATCCCAGCATCACCTCTGTTGCAGACCTCGCAGGCAAGAACGTCTCCATCGGTGCTGCAGGCTCGGGTGTGTACTTCAATGCCATCGACATCCTGGGCGCCTACGGCCTCAGCGAGAGTGACATCAACCCGACCTATCAGAGCTTCGGCGATTCTGCTGACGCCCTCAAGGACGGCAAGATTGATGCTGCCTTCATCGTCGCCGGCGCTCCCACCACCGCCATCACCGACCTGTCCACCACCAAGACCGCGTACCTGATCTCCCTTGACCAGGCACACATTCAGCAGCTGATCGCCGAGAACAACTTCTACTCCGAGGCCGTCATTCCTGCTGGCACCTACGCTGGTCAGACCAATGATGTCGTCACCGTCGGTGTTGACGCCGTCATCATCGTCGACAACGCTGTCTCCGAGGAGGATGTCTACGCCCTCACGGCTGACATCTTCGACAACGCTCCCGACCTCATCGAGAATCACGCCAAGTATGCCGAGATTAGCCTCGAGAAGGGCGCGTCCGTTGCCAGCGTTCCGTATCATCCCGGTGCCGCGAAGTACTTTGCAGAGAAGAACATCACTGTTCCCACGAAGTAGTTTTGAGGTGATGATCTTCTAGATCATCAAGCGTTTTGAGTTAGGTCGAAGCCATGACGCGAGGGGTGCACCTGCCTTCCATCATGGCTTCGGCGCGTTTTGAGGGGAAACTATGGTCGATAGGGTCAAGAGAAGGATACAGAGGAAGAAAACCGGCGTGCCGCCCACTGCGCAGCAAGACGTCGATGTTCGCGAGACCGTCGTAGATCTCGAACCCCATCCCGACGCCCCAGACCAGACCAAAACCGGCAGTTTCAAGGCCATTGAGGACTCCGACCTCATCGGCGAGGAAATCGAGACCGGCATCGCGACCGAAGAGGGCGCGGACATCATCATGGACAAGGACACGGCCCCCGTCGAGAGCGACGAGGCCGAGCAGATTCTGCGCAAGTTCGACCGCGAGTCAAACACGCGCATCTGGGAAGGTGTCCCCAAGATTATCGTCAGGGCCATCATGGCCATCTTCTCGGTCTATTGCATCGGCATGACCTTGTTCAGCACGGCGCTTCCCGAGGTTAGGCTTACGCTCTTCCTCGGCTGCATCGTCGTCATCGGCTTTCTCGTATACCCCGCCAACAAGAAGAAGGTTCGCACCAACTACATCCCCTGGTATGACATCTTGCTCATGATCATCGGAGCGGCCTGCTTCTTTTACTTCGCGTTCAACGCGTTGCCCATCATCAAACTCGGCACGCGCATCGACGAAGTCATGGTCATCATCGGCATCGTGGGCGTTCTCATCGTCGCCGAGCTTTGCCGCCGCAGTGTCGGCCTTCCCATCATCTTCGTGGTAGGCGCGTTGCTCATCTACGCGTTCTACTTCTTTGTCGTTGATCGCGGCATGGACCTCATGCTCGCCTTGCGCACCGTCGTCTATCGCATGTTCTACACGACAAACGGCATCATCGGCACGCCCATCAACGTTTGCTACACCTACATCGTGCTCTTCATCATCTTCGGTGCCTTCCTCGAGCGCACGGGCATCGCGGGCTTCTTCATCTCGTTCGCCAATCGTCTCGCTGGCTGGTCGAGCGGTGGCGCCGCCAAGGTCGCCGTCATCTCGAGTGCCCTGTGCGGCATGGTGAGCGGCTCGTCCGTCGGCAATACCGTCACGACGGGTTCCGTCACCATCCCCATGATGAAGAAGACCGGCTATCGGCCCGAGTTTGCCGGTGCCGTCGAGGCGGCATCGTCGACAGGCGGTCAGATCATGCCCCCCATCATGGGCGCTGCCGCATTCCTCATGGCCGAGTACATGGGCATTCCCTACATCGAGGTTGCCGCCAAGGCCATCATCCCCGCCCTGCTCTACTTCACGGGCATCTTCCTTGCCGTGCATCTCGAGGCCAAGAAGCTCCAGCTCAAGGGCATTCCGCGCAAGGAGCTTCCCAAGTGGAGCTACCTCGCCAAGAACTGCTACCTCGTCATCCCGCTCGTGCTGCTCGTCTGGCTCGTCGCCTCGGGCGCACGCACCATGGCCGTCTCGGCCGCCATCTCGATTGTCGGCGCCTTCGTCATCGGCTTCATCAACTTCTTCGTGACCGGCGTCAAGGAGCGTTCCGAGGACCAGACCGTTGGCAGCGTCTTCGTCGACTCGCTCAAGGTGGCACTGGCCACAGGCTACGACGCGCTCATCGCCGGCGCTCGCAGCTGCGTCTCCGTGGCCGTCGCCTGCGCAATGGCCGGTCTCATCGCTGGCTGCATCACCGTCACGGGCCTCGCAGGCACGCTCATCAACGCCATCGTCAATTTCGCCGGTGACGCGACCATGGTTGGCCTCGTGCTCACCATGCTGTGCTGCATCATCCTCGGCATGGGCGTCCCCACCACGGCAAACTACTGCATCATGGCCTCCACCTGCGCCCCGATTCTCATCCAACTCGGAATCCCGGCCGTGGCTGCGCACTTCTTCGTCTTCTACTTCGGCATCGTGGCCGACATCACGCCGCCTGTCGCGCTGGCGGCATATGCGGGCAGCGCCATCGCCAAGTCAAATCCGATGAAGACGGCTTTCACGGCAAGCAAGATCGCCATCGCAGCCTTCATCGTTCCCTACATCTTCGCGTTCAATCCCATCATGTTGCTTGATGGGATGAGCAATTGGTGGGAGATCATCATCCCCATCATCACGTCGCTTGTGGGCCTCTTCGGCATTGCCGCCGGCCTCAATGGCAACCTGTTCGAGCGAATACCCATGCTCCTGCGCATCGTCCTTATCGCCGGCGGCCTCGCGCTCATGATTCCCGAGTCGATCACGGATATCATCGGCATCGCGATCATCGTCGTCGTCTTCGTCATCCAATACGGAGTGGCCCGAAAAAATCGGGTTGATAAGCCCAAGGAAACTGATGCATAGGAACGGTATCATTACAGCCCCCGGAAAAACCGGGGGCTTGTTGTAAACGCGCACAAAGACGACGAGGATACATGACAGCAGACGCAAACAACCCGAAACTCGACGAGGACAAGGTCATCCGCAAGCTCTCGCTTGTGGGTATCGTCGGCAACGTCTTTCTATCGGCGTTCAAGTTCTTCGCGGGCATCATTGGCAATTCGAGCGCCATGGTTTCCGACGCCGTCCACTCGCTCTCTGACGTCTTCGCGACCTTCATCGCCTTCCTCGGCGTCAAGTTCGGGCGACGCGCCGCAGACGCATCGCACCCCTACGGGCACGAGCGCATCGAGAGCCTTGCCGCCATTGCGCTCGGCCTCATTCTGCTGGTGACGGGTATTGGCATCGGCTGGGTCGGCCTCGAGAAGATCATCGCGGGCAACTACGAAAGCCTGCCCATCCCCGGCATGATTGCCCTCATCGCCGCCATCGTCTCCATCGCCGTCAAGGAAGGCATGTTCTGGTACACGCGTCACTGGGCGCGCGCCATTCGCTCATCGGCCTTCGAGGCAGACGCCTGGCATCATCGCTCCGATGCGATGAGCTCGGTCGGTGCGCTCATTGGCGTCGGCGGGTCAATGCTCGGCTACCCCGTACTCGATCCCATCGCCAGCGTCGTCATCTGCCTGTTCATCCTCAAGCAGGGCATCTCGATCATCTACGACGCCCTGAAGAAGATGATCGACACCTCATGCGGTCCGCAATTCGAGAAAGAGATCCGCGGGCTCGTCGATAGTGAAGACCAGGTAGAGCGCATCGACGTGCTGCGCACGCGCATGTTCGGTGACAAGGTATACGTCGACATGGAGATTGCAATAGACGGATCGATGCAGCTAACGGATGCCCATGCCATCGCCGAGCGCGTCCACGACGATATCGAGCATGCCTTCCCCGAGGTCAAGCACGTCATGATTCACGTCAATCCCGCGTAGGAAAAGGTTACGACCATGCCGTACATGACAGATTACCTCGCAGAGCAGTTCGCCCCGTTCGAGAGAATGCCCTTCTGCACGCTCGACGCTACCGTGCTCTCGCAAATCGCCATGATCCACGCCAAGGACGTCATGCCACTGCTTCCCGATGACGTGAACCAGAGGGGACTGCACGCATTGCTCAAACCTCGTACGCGCGGTGTCATCTTCTCGCAGATGCTCCAGGCCGAACACTATCCGGTCATGTTCTCCAACCTGCTCGATCCGGCGAAGGCTGCGGGCGCGTTGCTCGGCATAGCGGCCAGTCCGCGCTTTCGCGACATGACGGCACTCAACTACCACGCCGTCTTCGACACGATGCGGCAAACCCAGTTTGGCGCCATGACCTTCGTCTACAAGGACATGTTCACCTGCGTGTCTTTCCGTGGAACCGACACCTCGACCATCGGATGGCGCGAGGACTTCAACATGGCCTTCACGATGCCCGTCCCCGCGCAGGATCTCGCGGTGGAGTACCTCGAGACCGTCGCCAACCAGACGCACCTGCCCGAAAAACTCTATGTCATCGGCCATTCCAAGGGCGGCAATCTTGCCGAATACGCGGCACTTCGCTGCTCGACCGACGTACAGGAGCGCATCGAATGCGTCTACAACCTCGATGGTCCCGGATTCAAGGCGGGCACCTTCACGCAAGCGGATTACGCCCCACTAGCAGGCAAACTCACGAAGGTCGTCCCCGAGGAATCGCTCGTCGGCATCATGCTCGAATCCGAAGCGCCCGTCCACGTGGCGAAAAGCAATGCCAGCGGGCTCGACCAGCACAGCGCGTTTACCTGGCAGGTCAACGACGAGCTGACCGACTTCGTCTACCTGCCCTCCCTGCCCAAGGCAACGCAGGTCACGGCCAAGACGTTGCATGCGTGGCTATCTGACTATGACGACGAACAGCGCGAGCAGATCGTGGACGCGTTCTTCAAGGCCGTCCAGGCCTCGGGTGCGGAAAACCCCGTCGAGATACTCAACGGGGGATCGAAGGGACTTTCGCTTCTGCTCGAGGCATCGCGCAAGGTCGACCGCGCCGACCGCACGGTCCTGCTCACGGCCGTGCGCTCCTTCGTCAAGGCGCTCTCGCAATACGCGGATGGTACGCTCGGCTTTGCCGCGAGCGCGATGAGCAATATCGCCGATAAGCTCGCGCCAGAGAAGTAGCGGCCTCTCAGCGCGCGCCCTTACGCCTCGTCTACTTGACTTGCCCCACGGCCGAAGAGCTCGTTCCAATCACTCGCGGCGAGGATCGTACCGCCGAGGATGACGACGCAGCACACGATCGACGCAATCGTGGGCACCGTACCCTGCAAGACGAACGCGAACAGCACCGCCCATGCCGAATAGCTGATGTTGAGCGCCATGGACTTGGCAGCCCCCAGCGGCGAGCTGATGGACTTGTAGTAGAAGAGGTACGAGGTCGTGCCCGCCAGAGCAGCTAGGGCGACAACGCCCGTGGCCAGCGACGGGATGGCACCTGCCGTGAACGCCCAGGCGCCAAACGCGGGAAGCACGATGATGGCATAGACGAGCGCGCTCGTGGTCTCGCGAATCTGAAGCGCCGTCTCGTTGTCGACGGCGTCATCGCGCATGCCCCAGCCGCACAGCACCGCCTCGCTTCCCCATCCGAGCACGCAGGCAGCAGCGCCCACGAGGCCGAGCACGGGATCGCCCGCCGTCTCGGCATCGGTCAAGGACAGCACGCCCATGGCCACGATGCCGCCGAGTGCGCAGGCAAACGCCACAAGCTGCCGTGCGCTCATGCGCTCCTTCAGGATGATGAAGGCCAGGATCGCGCCCACTGCCGGATAGAAGGCCGAGATGATGGCCGTATAGCCCGCGCCGATGTTGTTGATCGCGATCACGTAGCCCGTCATGCCGATGGGTCCGCCCAGAAGCGCGCCGAGGATGACCACCTTGCCGCTGCGTGTGCGCAACGCCGCCCAGGTGTCCTTGAGACGACCTCGCACGCCCATGTAGAGCGCGAGCCATATCGCGCAGAAGATGTCATGCAGGGCCGAAGACGCAATCGCGGCAAACGCAAACGCCTCGAGCGTGCCGATATACGGCGACATGGTGAGCGCGATGCCGAGGATGACCGTGTCGAGTCCCCAGAGCACACCGCTCGTCAAGCCGTACTTCACCTTGTTGAACGCACCCATTCTATTTCCTCCTCGTGCCCTACCGGAGCGCTAGACGCGCTCCCCCCTCTCGTACCAGGGCAAAACCATGTTCAGATACCTTTTCGCGTACCGGTAGTAGATGTAGAGCCACTCGCCCACGACATCGCCTTCGGCCTCCTTCATGAGCGACCAGACGTACCAGCACCAGCCGGCAAACGCCACATACGCGAAGTTGTGGCGCAACTCCTCGAAGCTGGGCGCGCGGCCGAAGTAATACGCCAACGCCTGCTCTGCCTCCTCGACCGAGAGCTCGCAGCATACAGTGTACGTGCCAAAGTCACTCGCGTAATCCGACATGCCCGCATACTCCCAGTCGATGAGCGACATCTCGTCATCGGCGCCAACCAGGAAGTTCAGGTAGAAGAAGTCGTTGTGGCACAGGCAGCTATACGTCTCGTCGGCCTCGACGAACTCATGCAGGCGCTGCATGCACTCCGCCATCTCGGCAAAGCCCGGAACGTCGATGACGCCCTCACGCGCACGCAGCAGCTCCTCGTAGCGCTTGGACTCGGCATAGAAGTCGAATTGCCGCTCGAGCGTCGCGCCCGACTCGTGCAGGGAGCGTGCCATCTGCATCGCGCGCTTGGTCTGGGCGGCGTCATGCGGGTCGAGCTGGGTGCAGTCGGCCACGAAGTGCGATATCTTCCACCCCGTCTGGGGGTCACCGGTAATGAAGGTGTTATCAAGACCCAGCTCGTGGGCGATGTGAAGGCCAGCGAGCTCGGCGTGCCGGTCGATGAGGTTCTCGGTTCCCACACCGGGATGCCGGTACACGTACTCGGCGTCGCCCACGCGCACATGGCACGAGAGGTTCGTGAGGCCTTGCTTGAGCGGATACACGTCGCAGATGTCCGTCTTCTTGCAGCCAAGTGCCGACACGATGTTGTCGAAGGCGAGCGAATCGACGTTCTCGATGAAATGCGGATCGAATTCGCGCAAATCGTCAAGCGCATCGAATTCGTGAATCATCTCGGCGGGATAGGGCCGCGCGACCATGTACAGCTCGTCGATGTGGTCGATGAACAGGTTCTCCCACAGCTTATCCGTCGTGGCGGGTAAGTCCCATTCATCGCGGATGATCTGGGCCATGCGCTGCGAGAACGGCTCGTCGAAGAACACATGCCCGAGCATGATCTGCGAATCCGCACCGCCAATGGTCACGCCCACGATGCGATTCCTGGCACCCAGATGCACGCACCACTCGTCGGTTGCATCCTGCGCGTACTGCGTCGCGTAATAGGCGCCGTAGACATGCGATTCGAAGGGATTGTCGACGAAGTAGTTATCCGACGAACAGACATAAGTGCGTCCGAGCTTGTCGAGCACCGCCATGAGAGACGAGTGGTTGTTTCGCTTCGCGTAGTGTTCGTTCACGACGATGCGCACGTCGAAGAGCTCTTCCAGGTAGAAGAAGTACTCCTTCTTGTAGCCCACGACGACGGTGATGTCGTCGATACCGGCCTCCTTGAGCTGGCGAATCTGGCGCTCGATGAGCACCTCGTCGCGCACGCGGAGCAGCCCCTTGGGCTTCTCGTAAGAGATGGGCGCGAAGCGCGTCGAGAGCCCCGCAGCCAGAATGACCGCGTTGTCGACACGATACGGCTCGAGTGCCGCGATGCCTTGCTCCGTCACTTGCAAGCCCTCGGAAGCCGTCTTGTCGAGATCGCCACGCTCGATCAGCTGACGTGCCGCGGCATTCACCGTTCCCACAGAAAGCCCCGTGCACTCGGCAATCGAACGCTGGGAACCAAGCGGCTTCCGCGTGAGGCTCTGCAAGACGGAGAACTGGTTACGCGTCAGATCTCCTGCGCTCTTCTCATCTGTTGCCACCATACGTCCTCTCAGATTTCGCATGGGCATTTCGCCCGGATAAGGCAATGGTATCAGAGTTATGTTCAATTTCATACTATATATTGATTTATTGAACACTTCTGGCAGAGGAATGGTTTGGTGTACATCGTATTTCACAAAATGTGAAGCATTGTATATTCGTAACACCATTTATCCATGATAGTGTGCCGAATACGGAATTCGTAACACTGCTACATCCGCATTGCTCTATCGTTAGCATCCACAACTTGGACAGAGAGGAGTCCTTCTGTGAAAGCCAAACGCCTGCTCATCGCCCTGTGCACCTGCATCGCGCTGCTGCTTGCCTTTGCCGGCTGCTCATCTGCAGCGTTTTCAGATTCTGATTCGACCCGCATCGTAACCGATGCTTATGGTCGTAACGTAACCATACCAGCTGATGTCCAGACCTGCGCCACCGTCGGTAGCGCCGCGCGTTTCGTCGCCTATGCCGGAGGCACCGACAAGCTCGTCGCCGTGACGGAGATGGATAAGCCGGCAACCCTGGCCCGTCCCTATACCGTGGCCTGGGAGCAAGTCCTGGCAGAGCTTCCCACGACTTCCAACGGCAATCATCTCATGGAGACAAGCGTAGATGGCGAAGCGCTACTTGAGCTCAAGCCCGATGTCATCATCTCGAGCCGCTCTGCCCAGGAATGCGACGAGCTGCAAAGCCAGCTCAACATCCCCGTCATCGGCATCAGCTATCAGGATCAAATGTTCACGGAGAACGTCTTCGAATCCATCCAAGTCGTCGGCGATGTCCTCGGCACCACCGAGCACGCGCAACAGGTCATCGACAAGATGAACGGCTGGCAGGCCGACCTCGATAGCCGCACCGCGAACATCCCCGATGCGGACAAGCCGAGCTGCTATGCCGGCGCCGTGAACTACAAGGGCGCCAAGAGCTTCGGCGGCACCTATGCCCAGTATCCGCCGTTCGTCGCCGCGCACATCGACAACGTTGCCGATGGGACGGTCGAATCCGGCTCCGTCGAGATCACGCTCGAGCAGCTTGGCGAGTGGAACCCGGATTTCATGTTCCTCAACGCCGGCAACATGGAGCTTATGAAGAAGGACTATGCTGATAACCAGGCGTTCTTCGACAATCTCACGGCCTTCCAGACGGACAATCTCTACACCCAGCCCTCCTACAACATGAACGGTACCAATATCGAGATTGCTATCTGCGATGCCTACTTCGATGCGGCCACCGTCTATCCCGATGCCTTCGCAGACGTCGACCTCGAGAACATGTACCGCGAGATCCTCGACACCATGCTCGGCACGAATTGCTATGACCAGCTGACGGCCGCCGGTCTCAGATTCGGCAAGATCAGCTTCTAGCTTATCCGCACGTAACCGAGACGAGGCGAAGATGAATCCCGAAGACCTGAAGATGGCACATGCCGCGCAGGCACCATCCTCATATCGCGAGCAATATCGCGGATACACAAGGTACAAGCGCCTTGTCATCGTGACGCTCGTCGTCATCCTTCTCGTGCTCGTCTTCGTCTCGATCATGCTCGGAACGGCGAGTCTCTCCCCTCTCGACGTGCTGGCCGCACTCTTCGGACAGGGCGACGAACACGCCCTCATCGTCGTGTGGAACCTGCGCATGCCGAGAATACTCACCGCCATCGTTGGTGGCATAGCCCTTGCCCTCGCAGGCTGCGCGTTTCAGAGCGTGCTGCGCAACCCCCTCGCTTCCGCGAGCACGCTTGGTATCTCCCAGGGAGCGGCTTTTGGCGCCTCCATCGCCATCATCGTCCTGGGTGTCGGATCGTCAAGCGTGGCCTATGAGGGCCTGGGGGCCAGCAACCCCTATCTCACCGTCGTCTGCGCCTTCCTCGGCGCCATGGCCTCGACCATCGCCATCCTCGCGCTCTCGCGCTTTCGCGACATGACGCCCGAGAGCATCGTGCTTGCCGGCGTGGCCCTTTCGGCGCTGTTCACGGGCGCGACAGCCCTCATCCAGTACTTCGCCGAGGATACGCAGGTTGCCGCCGTCGTCTTCTGGACTTTCGGTGACCTCGGACGCGCCTCGTATCGCGAAATCGCCATCATGGCCGTCATCGCCGCGGCCAGCTTCGTCTTTTTCTATTGCAACCGTTGGAATTTCAACGCAATGGAGTCGGGTGAGGGCACGGCCCATGGCCTGGGACTCAACGTACGGCGCACACGTTTACTCGGCATGATAGTCGGTGCCTTTGCCGCATCATCGGTCATCGCGTTTTGCGGCACCATCAACTTCATCGGCCTCGTCGCCCCGCACATTATGCGACGCTTCATCGGCAGCGATTACCGCTATCTGCTCGTCGCCTCGGCGCTTGCCGGCGCAGGCATCCTGTTGCTTTCCGACATCATCGCACGCATGGCACTCGTCGGCGTCGTGTTGCCCATCAGCGCCATCACCTCCTTCGTGGGCGCGCCCCTCTTCCTGTACCTGCTCATGAGGGGAGCGCACCGATGAGCATGGATACGCACATAGCCCGCGGCACCGTCCTCGAAGCCAACGAAATCGCCTTCGCATACCCTGGCTCCGGCCAGACCCTCGAGAAGGTGAGCGCACAGATACTACCCGGGTCGTTTCTCGCCATACTTGGCGTCAACGGCTGTGGCAAGACAACGCTGCTCTCCTGTCTCGACGACATCATTCGCCCACAACGTGGCACCGTCACGCTGGCTGGTGAGGATATCGCCAGCTACACCCGCGAAGAGCGCGCGCGCAAGATCGCACTCGTCGCCCAGCACTCCCATGCGCATGGCGTCACCGTCTACGATGCGCTTTTGCTCGGCAGGAAGCCCCACATCAAGGCCGCGCCTAGCGAAGAGGACTTCACCATCGTCGACCGCGTCATCGACGAGCTAGGCCTCGGGCCGCTCGCCCTGCGCTACCTGGACGAGCTCTCGGGCGGCGAGCACCAGAAGGTCGTCATCGGACGCGCGCTCGTGCAGGAAACCGATGTCCTGCTGCTCGACGAGCCGACAAACAACCTCGACATGGCAAATCAGGTCGAGGTCATGCACCTTGTCAGAAACGCCGCCCACGAGCACGACATCGCATGCGCGGCCGTCATGCACGACATAAACCTCGCCCTGCGCTACTGCGACCGTTTCTGCCTGCTCAAGGATGGCAAGGTGCTCGCAAGTGGAGGTCCCGAGGTGATGACCAAGGAGACGATCGAGGACGTCTACGACGTGCCCGTCGAGCTAGTCGCCCACGGCGACGGCTTCCTCGTCGTGCCACTGGATAAGGGGATGATGTCATGAGCATCGGCAAGATCGGCGTCTACTTCGACGAGCGCGCCGCGAACTGGAACGAACAGGCCGAGCCAGCCGGAACCAAGCACCTCATGATTGCCCAACTCGCTGGCGTCCACGAAGGTTCGCGCGTGCTCGATGTCGGCTGCGGCACGGGCATCATGGAACGCGCCTATCTCGAGCTGGGGGCATCGTCCATCGTGGCCCTCGACCTTTCGGAGAAGATGCTCGACTGCGCCCGCGACACCTTTGCGGCCGTTCCCGAAGAACGCCTGCGCTTCGAATGCCGCGACATCCTCGACTACACGAGCGACGGGCTCTTCGACACGGTGGTCATCTACAACGCCTATCCGCATATCCTCGACAAGGAAGCGCTCGTCGAAGCGACCGCATCCCTGCTCGTGCCCGGTGGAAGATTCCTCGTCGCGCACGGCATGAGCCGCGCCACACTCAACGCACATCACGCCAACGTGCCACATGACGTCACGAGCGACCTGCTTCCCGCCCGCGAGGCGCTGCGTATCTGGCAAGGCGCGTTCGATATCGACATGGTCGCCGACACGCCATTCACGTACTTCTTCGGCGGTTCGAGACAATAATTACTTCACCGGCGCAGGACGGGCATCCGCACGGGCTTGCTCTCACACCCGGCCCGTGATGGGGGCGATGCTGCTGCGGAACTCGCACGCATAGTTCGCGTGCTCAAACAGTCCTCGCAAGATCGCATCGCCCCCATCGCGGGTCTGTTCGAGATGCCCGTTCGGATGTCCGTCCTGCGCTACCTCCTCCAGCGCAACAGCACGACGACGGCAACGGCCGCCAGGGCGACCGAGAGCAGCATGGGAAACACCCACGAATCGCTCATGGGCAGCAGGTTGGTGTTCATACCGTAGAAGCTGAATACCACGGTCGGAATCGATAGCAGAAGCGTGATGGTGGTGAGCACGCCCATGGAGGCATTGACGTTGTTGCTGACGACTCCCGAGAAGGCATCCATCGCCCTGGTGATGACATCGGTGTAAATCGAGCACATCTCGGATGCCTGCCGATACTCGACGATCACGTCATTGAGCAGCTCTTCGTCCTCCTCGAAAAGCTTCACGAACTGCCCGTTCTTGATGGCCTGAAGCGTGGGAGCGGAACTCTTGAGGGACGTCGACATGTAGAGCAGCGACTTCTCGATACCCAGCATGCTCATAAGCCCCTCGTTGTTCTGCTTCTTTCGCATCTTGCGTTCGAGGGCCATGGTCTGCTTCTCGAGCACGCGCAGGGCATCGATGTAGCTTTGCGACACCTCGAGAAGAACATCGAGCAGAAAACGCGTGCGCTTGCCCGTGGCGATGGGTAATTTCCTGTCATTCTTGAGCTTTTCCACGATGGAGCACGGGGCATTGGTCAAAGTGACCACGACACTCGGATTCTCGATGAGGAGAATGGAGATGGGCTGGGTATCGAACTGCTCGAGATTCGGATTCGCCTTGTCATCCAAATCCTCGGCAGCGGGATAGTCGACGACGACAAGCGCCTGGCTGGCATCCTCGTTCTTGTCGATACGCGAAATCTCGTCGCGGTCGAGCATGGCATCGATGAAATCGCCATCTATGCCCAGGTTATCGGCGAGCCATTTAACCTCCTGGCTGCTGGGAACGCACGCATTGACCCAGCAACCGGACTCGACCGCATCAAGGCGCCTGAGCGTGCCATCATCTGTCTTCAGTATCTCGATCATGACACGCTCCCTTCCCTCGATCTTGCCTTACAGGTTCTGGTTCTCAAGACCAAGGTCGTCGATCCACTGACGCACCTCATCACTATTCACATCGGACGGGAAGCGCATGCCGCCCATCCACTCCCCGCCCTTGGCAAGGTCTGCGAGGTTCTGGGCGCTGTCGCCGATATCGGACGAGGCCGAGGTACAAAACGGAATGACGGTCTTGCCGGTGAAGTCATTGGCCTTGACAAAACTGGCAACGGGATAGGCCGCCTGACCCCACCAGATGGGATAGCCGATAATGACCGTCTCGTAGGAATCCCAGTTATCGGGCGTGTCCTGAAGAAGGGCGACATCTTGGAGGGCAGGGTCGGAGTGCTCCTTGGAAACGCGGCTGTTCTCGTCGGTCCAGGCGAGGTCCTCGGTGGAATACGGCTGCTCGGGCATGATGGCAGAGACGTCCATGTCGTTTTCGTTCACGATGACCTCGGCGACCTTGGCCGTGTTGCCCGTGGCCGAGTAATAGACGACGAGCGTCTTGTTTGCCTCATCCGATGACGCGGCACTCGATGATGCCGTGCCGCTCGATGCGCCCTGGCCGCATGCGGTGATGCAAAGCGCCGCGCTCGCCATGAGCAGCGCGCCGAGCGCGAGAACGAGCGCTTTCCTCATTGGCTTCATTGGGACTTCTCCTTCTTGTCAGTGGCGACGGCCTCCTTGACGGCGACCTTGTCGACGATGCCTCCATCAATCGGCTCGTCATCAATCTCGTCAACTACGACGGCTTCATCGGATGCGACAGCATGCGATGCATCGAACGTTTGGGCGCTCGTCGTCGAGACGGGTTTGTCTATCCTGCCGACGAACCAAGTCCCCACGAGAAAAACGGCCAGCGCAACGCCGAGAGGCAACAGCATACTCGCCCACTCGAAGAAGTTGGGGATATAGCCCTGCGCAATCTCGAAGGCATTACCCGTATGATCGTAGAGACCTGTTGAGGCAGGTAGCGGCCAGCTCGGTGAGGGCTCGTTGGAAAGCGGCACATAGAGCGTGGGGCTGGCAAATGCCGGATATAGCAGCATGAGGCGATGGAAGAACATGCCGACGACAACCAGTACGCCGCCGATGAGCATGTTCTTGGTGGGATCGTTCTTGCCTCGAAGCAGCACGAAGACCGCCGCCAGGGGCAAGCCGAGCTCAAGCGCGTAGAACAGCCAAACGCTGCCCAGCGCCGCGAGCGCCCCACCATCTGCCGCGCTTCCGCCGAAGCAGACGATCAGCAGCTCGATAACGGCAAGCGCCAGGTGAATGATGATCGCCACCGCGAGCAGGAAGCTCAGGTCGTGCAATGCCTCGGGTTTGAACTCGTCATGTCTGAGCGCGCAGATGATGACCGCGACGGCAAGGCCGCATACGACGGCGACCACGATGAAATCGATGGGCATGATGAAGCTATGCCACCAGATGCGTGCCTCCATGAGCGCGAAGAGCAGGCCCTCGACAAGCTGCAGCGCAAACGCACTGATGAGACCCAAGACCATCCAGAACTTGAGCAGCTTGCTCTGTCGTGCGACGGCAATGAGGTTGATGATGGCGATAACGATGAACACCGTGAGGGCGATCATGTCCCAGGTAAGCGGAGACGTAGGATTGGGCCCCATGAGCATCGCCATGATGTGCGCCGGATGTCCCAGGTCGATGAGAATCGCCACGCCTGCGCCGATGGCGCCGGCAAGGGCCACGACCTGCGCGGTCTTGACATAGGGCATGAGATCATGCCGGTTGCCGAGGACGATGTAGCAGGCAACAAACTGGCTACCTGCACCAAAGCCGACAAGGAAGGCGAAAACCGCGATCATGAGGCCCCAGGCGAAGGTATTGCTCATGCCCGAGCCAACGAGAAGGCCCATGGTGAGCTGGCAAATCCATGCCGCGCAACCGACCGCGATGAAGACGACGGTCAGAATGATGGGCCATTTCTTTGCGTGTTGAACGTTCTGTGTCATGGCTACTCCCCCTCTCCGCGCTTGGAAGGCAGGTAATACACCTTGGGCTTGGTGCCATGTGACTCGCCGAGCACGAGCCATTCGCGCCCGGACATGTACTGCGAAATCTCGGAATCCGCATCCTCGATGTCACCGAAGATGCGTGCGTTTGCCGGGCAGCCCGTGCAGCACGCAGGAGTGCCGCCTTGGTTGGTGTACTGAACGCAGAACGTGCATTTCTCGACCACGCCTTCGGGCCGTACTGGCGTGTAGACGAGATGCCCGTCCTGGCGATAATCCTCCGGATACCCCCAGCGATATTCGCCGTCAATGCCCTCGACGCCATCGGGCTTGCTCCAGTTGAACTGGCGCACCTCGTAGGGACATGCCGTGATGCAGTAGCGGCAGCCGATGCACTTCTCGTAGTCGACCAGCACGGTACCCGTGTCGTCGGTGTAGGTGGCGCCCGTCGGGCACACCTGCTGGCAGGGAGCGTTTTCGCAGTGCTGGCAGCTGATAGGCAGAAACTCCATACGAGGCATGCCATCCACGATCACCGAGGTACCGTACTCGGGAGCACCCGGTGCAAAGACGCGGTTCCACCAGATGCCGCGGGGTTCTGCGTTGTGATCCTTGCAGATGACCGCGCAAGTCCTGCATCCAATGCAGCGGTCAAGGTCTATGGCCATTGCGTATCTCATTGCATGACCTCCTTACGCGCACCGCCCTTTTGCAACAGACGGACATTGCATGCGCATTCGTTCCACGCCATGTTGGGCGACCACACGCCCGAAAGGTAATACACCTCGTTGGTGGGATTAATCCACGGATAGATGAGCGAGTTGTAGCTGTCGCCATCCATGTACTCGCTCCACCAACCCTGATCGAAAATGGCCTGTCCGGGATACATGCCCGGGTCGAGCACGAGGCCGCCTTGGCACTTGCCACGACTGTTGTAGGCCTCGACCAAATCGCCTGCCTCCAGGCCACGCTCCTTGGCATCATCGGGATTCATGAAGATCTTGGGCATGCTGTTTTGCAGTTCGAGCATGAAGGGGTTGTTCACGTACGTGGAGTGCACGCGATAGGTGCTGTTTCGCGTGATGAAGGCGAGCGGATACTTGGTGCGCGCCTCTGGGTCATCCTTGTATTCCGTGTCCTCGAAGGCGGGCTTATAGCAGGGGAGCTGCTCCCCGAGCTCGAGGAACTCATCCTCGTCACGGTAGAACTGGATGCGCCCGGACCTGACAAACGGTGCCGTCACGTCAATCGCATTGGGAAGCGACTGGCTCGGGAATGGCGTCCCCTCGTGAATCTGGCTCCAGAAGGGAATGCGCTTCTCGCCTGGATTGGCGTGCCAGAGCTTGCCCGGTCCCTCACGCAGTTGCTCGGCCGTGAGCTGGTTGACGTACGGGCCGCCGTTAGCCAGAAGCGTGCGTAGCACCTCGTCAGCCACTTGCTCGGATTGCGACTCGTCGAAGACGGGCCACTGGTCCGCATACGAGGGGTCGATGTGCGTGGCGAGCTCCTTGCAAATCCAGATTTCGGGGCGTGCTTCGCCCGGTGGATCGACCATCTGCTGCTGGAGCTGCACCCAGGGATGCAGTGGCGTCGTGGTGAGCTCGAGCTTCTCGTACCAGCTCGGAGCCGGCAGGGCCACATCGCTCATGTCGACGGTGGTCGTGCGCTGGAAGTCGAGGGTCACGAGGCATTCGAGCTCGCCGCTCTCCTTGGCGCTGCGCAGCCAGTTGGCAACGTTATGCTGGTCCATCGGGTTGCCCCAGCCCACGACGAGGGCCTTGAGGCCATTGGGCGGGAAGGCGTTTGGCTGCATCGTCTCCGTACGGCCGGTAACAGCGTACTGGAATGACATCGAGTGCTTGTTCATGCGCGGCGGGTTGAACCACGACGCGGGGATGAAGCGCGTCTTGTACTGGCCCACATAGGTCGAGATGCCGCCGCCGAGCTGGCCGATGTTGCCCGTGAGCGCCGCGATGAGCGCGAGCGAACGACCCTTGAGATCGCCGTGATACCACTGCGTGCCCGCGCCACCGAAGATGATGTGCATGGGCTTGATGGTCGCGCACTCCTTCGCGATGCGCTCGATGGTCTCGACGGGAATGCTCGTGGTATCACTCGCCCACTGCGCCGTCTTGCCCACGAGGCTCTCGCGCAGCAACCTGAAACCGCTCTTGGCATGCGCGGTGGTGCCGTCTTTGAGGCGCACGTCACCCGTGTACTCGAGCGTGCAGCCCTCCATGCCACCGAGGCGCTCGGGGTTGACCGCGAAGGGCCTGCCATTGGCGTCGACGGCCACGTACGTGGTGCGATAGGCCGGAGATGGCAGGGCCGAGAGCCCCGCCACGTTGGCAGCCTCGATGCGCTTTCCAGTAGTGGTGTCAACGAGCAGGGGCATATCGGTGAAGTTCTTGCAGAAGGCCTCGTCATAGAGGCCATCGTCGATGATGATCTTGGCGACCGCCAGCGCAAAGGCCGCATCCGTATCGGGCTTGAGGCGCACCCATTCGGTCGACTTCTCGGAGGTCGCCGAGTAGTTGGGATCGAAGTTGACCACCTTGCCGCCGTTCTCACGCGAGATGTTGAGAAAGTGCGCATCGGGAAGGCGTGTGACCATGACATTCGAGCCAAAAATCATCGTGTACTTGGAATCTTCCCAGCAGTACGACTCGAGCTCCTCGCTCTGCACGCCAAAGGTCTCGGGCCAGAACATGGGGAGGTCACCGTTCATCTCGTAGCAGCCGATGGCCGACCACCCCATCATGTTGGAAAGACGAATGATCGAACCCTTTTGGATATGACCAGTGCCCTGCACCTGCCAAATCACGCCCACGGACTCCGGCCCGTACTTGTCCATGACGTCACGCAACTTGGTCGCAGCCACGTCGAGTGCCGTGTCCCAGTCGGTCTCCTCCATCTTACCTGTCTCATCGTTCTTGACGAGCGGCTTGGTGAGCCGATGCGGCCCGTATAGCATGGTATTGATGGACAGTCCCTTGAGGCAACCGCGCGGGTTGTACTCCTCGAAGGGGTAATCGGATGCCTGCGAGATCATCTTGATCTGTCCCTCGTGCACGAAGCCCTTGAGACCACAGGCCCCCGTGCAGTTGGGCGAGCAGGTGGTCCTCACCCATTCGCCAGCTGGATCGACGTTTTCGGCCAGCGCCTTGGCCGCGGGAAGTGCTCCCGTGCCCAGGCACGCGGCTGCCGTCGCAGCTGCCGTGCCAGCCACAAATGACCGGCGGCTTACGTTCCTCTCTCTCATGCGTCCCTCCTCACTCGACCGCATGGGTCAATCTGATAGCGCATCGCCAGACTAGACGAGCACCTTCTCGCTTTCGGTAATTTCACGCAGTTTGCAATCCATCTCCTGCTCGCGCTCGGCGACACTGCGTAGGTCGCGCTCCTCGTCAAAGGCGCTACGCACCACGCGGCCGTCGCGCTCGAACTTCTTGAGATCGGATGTTGCCTGGCCCAAATCATCGCGATGACGCTCGGAAGCGCGCTCATCGCCCGGGTCGGTCCAGATGCGCTCGGCGACAGGCGCCCAGCGCTGTGCCATGGGACGTGTCTTGGCAGTGAGCTCGTAGACCGTCTCCTCCTGGACAAGGTCAGTCGAATGCGCACCCGAATCCTCCACGAGCTTCTCGATGCACTCAGGATTCTCCAGCATCGGGCAGGGGCGCAGATGATTGTCGTTGAAGGGCTGACCATGGTAGTAACCCATGAACAACGGCGAGCGCAGGGCGTCAAGCAAGCTCACGTCGTGGATGTTGACATTCGAGTAGTGAATGAACACGCAAGGCTCCACATCGCCGTTGGCGTTGATGTGGAGATAGCGGCGACCACCGGCAATGC
The DNA here is from genome assembly GCA_003149935.1 of Coriobacteriia bacterium. Taxonomy (NCBI): domain Bacteria; kingdom Bacillati; phylum Actinomycetota; class Coriobacteriia; species Coriobacteriia bacterium. The sequence continues at coordinate 143,826 of QAMH01000010.1, forward strand.
AGCCGCCCACAAACTCGCCATCGTTCTGGAAATCGAGGGTTAGCAGTGGCTTCTCGTGCCGCATCGCATGGTTGAAGTCATAGAGCATCTCGCGTTGCTGAGGGCTCGGCATAAGCTCGGCCGGGGAATCCCTACCCACGGGCATGTAGGTGAAAATCCAGGCGAAGAACACGCCCTTGTCGATAAGCCAATCGTAGTACTCCTCGGTGCAGACCGCATCGGCGTTCTGGCTCGTATAGCAAATGGAGACGCCAAAGGGAATGCCGCGTGCCTTGAGCAGGTCCATGGCCTTGTCGATCTTCTGGTAGGTGCCCTCGCCACGACGCGCGTCGGTGGTCTCTTCGCTGCCCTCGGCCGAGATGATCGGAATGAAGTTCTTCACGCGGGCGACTTCCTCGACGAAATCCCGATCAATCAGCGTGGCGTTGGTGAAGCAGAGGAAGGCGGAGTCAGGATGAGCGTCGCAGAGCCTGATGAGGTCTGCCTTGCGTACGAGAGGCTCGCCGCCCGTATAGATGAAGACGTGCGTACCAAGCTCGTTGGCCTGATTGATGATGGAGTCGATGTCTTCGTAGCTCAGGTTGAGTTTGTGGCCGTACTCGGCTGCCCAGCACCCCGTGCAATGCAGGTTGCAGGCGCTCGTTGGATCAAGCAAGACGGCCCAGGGCACGTTGCACTGGTACTTCTCACGCGACTTCTCCTGCTTGTCCCAGGCGATGAGATTCGCCTCGGTCAGGAAGCACTTGAGCATGCCCGTGGCGACCTCGGGGTCAAGCTCGCCGATACGACACAAGAGCTGATACCAGTTGTTGCGCTCCTCGATGGCCTTGGCAAACGCTTTACGCTGTGAGGGAAACAGCGCGTCCGGAAGCATTTTGTCGATTTTCGTCATCATGCTCTCGATACGCGGAACGGGGTCTTCCATGAAGTAGTCGATGGCCTTGTTGGCCGCCGTCCTCTTTGCGAATTCCATTGGTCTCATGACGCTCCTCCTACTGTATTACCTGCAGCACGCTGCATTCCTCGATAACGTTCTCTACGTATTCAGGGCTCAGACCCTGTGATATGGCAAAGGGAGCGAAGGATAGACGCATGACGTATTCCGGCGTCACGATGCGGCCTTCGAGCGATGCGATGGAAAGCAGGCCGTAGGCACCGTTGAGGGCGACGACGAGGCAATCGCCCAGATATTGCTTGTCGATGGCATCGGGCCAATGCGCGACGATCCAGTCACGCTCGCGCATGACCACACCCTCGATGAACGTGCGGAAGCCGAGAAGATCCTGGATGAGCGGAGAGCCCTTCTCTTCCGCGACGAGCCTGTCGAGGTGAACAAAGCCCATCATGCACAGCAGCTGGATGGCGCTCGTATGCGAAGGACAGAGCTTCTGCGCGGTCTCGCGCACCCAGGCAAAATGCTCGTCAAGGTAGAGGACGAGGAACATCTCCTTGTGCGGGTAGTAATGTTGCACGACCGACTTGCTCGTATCGCATGCATCGGCTATGTCCTGATAGGACGTGGCGGCATAGCCCTTCTCGCCAAACAGCTTCAAGGCCGCAGCGTAAAGGCGCAGACGCTCCTCGTCCTTCCTTGGTGCTGCCATGGTTCCTCCCCAATACATGCGGATATGCGGGGAAATCCCTTTATTCCGATACGCGTATATTCTATACGCGTATAATTTACTCCACTGAGACCAGAAGTCAACAGCATACTTTTTAAAATATTGAAAGTTTTTTTGCGTGAACGGAACTATTTTTCTGGTGAACGCTGCTCAGCCGCATCATTCGGGGTGCCAGCGGATGCTGCAGCATGGCGAGCGGCAAGCTGCCTATGCGCCTCGGCGAGAAGCCCGTGTCCGTAATAGCCATAATCTCGATTGCCCACGAGAGCGCAGATAACACCAATGGTCAGAAAAGGAGCTATGCCCCAGCCGAAAACCTCGCAACCGAGGAAAAAGCCGGCGATGGGACAGCGTGACATGCCCACATAAAAGGTGATGACACCCAGCGCGCCTGCGAAGGCGGCATCGATGCCGATGAGCTGACCGACCGAGCAGCCCGTCAAACCGCCAATGGCAAGCGTGGGCATAATCTCGCCACCTTTGAGGCCGAAGGCAAGCGCCATGAAGACAAGGCCCGCCTTGATGGCGAAATCGTACGTGCCGATCGAGCCCGCGAGCGCGTGCTTGAGCAAGTTCATGCCCGAGCCTTCGAAGTCATAGAGGCCAAAGGCATAGACGAGGCAGACGATGACGAGGCTCGAGACGATGACCGTGACATAGGGCTTGTTGAAATGCGCCTTGAGGAGCTTGCGCGTAAAGCGCAGCGCACGACCAAAGACACCGCCAAGAATGCCACAGACTATGCCAACGATGCCGGTGTAGAGCGCGAGCTCGGGGGTCATGTCCAAGACGGTAACGTGGGGGATGATGTCACCAATGCCAAAGGGATATGCGATGGAGGCGGCAATGAAGGCAGAGACGATCATCGCGATGAATCGCGGGAGGCTCAGATTCCTGAAGCGCGTGAGCTCGAGCACCATGAACACGGCGCCCAGCGGTGCGAAGAACAGGGCCGAAAACGTCGCACTCATGCCCATGAGCGCCGCGTATCCGTATAGCTCCCTGTCCTGCTTGTCGACGAAGCAGTTCTTGAGCTTGAACGCCCGCCCGAGCGTCTCGCTCACCGATGCACCCGCCTGAAAGGCACTCGATTCCTTGCCGACAGCACCGCCGCCGAGAATCGTGAGGCAGGTGCCCACGATGATGCCCGGCGCGAGCGTGGGCGAGACCACGTCGTTATTGCGCATCTGCTCGACGAGCGTATCCGTCGAGTAGTCGTAGGGCAGCTTGAAGACCTTGTAGAGGGCAAGCGACAGGACGCCCAATAGCGGCAGGAAGAAGAGCGTCCAGGCAAAGGTCTGGTTGACGTGATAGGCGAAGTTGACGCAGAGGCACAAGACGATGGACGTGAAGGCCGACACGACGCCGACGCAGGCGATGAAGACGATATGCTTCAGAAGCTCCATCTTGTCGATCCTGTGCAGCATGCCGCCCACCTCCTTCGTGCACCTTTCATGATACGCCCGTACGGGTTATTTTTCGCGCAGACTATTCGCACTTTCTCATAAAGTTGGCCGCTTCCTTACATCTGCGTAAGATTGACGCTCATCTCGGTTTCCGAGGCTGGATGCAGCTAGAATACGGGAAGAACACTTCAAGCGATAAGGACGCATCATGCCCACCGTCTGCATCATCGAAGATGACTCGACCCTGCGCGACGAACTCGCGCGCCTGCTCGAGCTCGATGGCTACGAGACGCGCGTCTGCACCGACTTCGCCAACGCCACGCGCGACATCCTCGACGCGAACCCCGACTGCGTCATCTTGGACCTGGGACTGCCCGGTGCCGACGGCCAGTCCATATGCCGCGACGTCCGCGCCCGAAGCGAGGTACCCATCATCGTCCTCACGGCAATGAACGACGAGTTCACCGAGGTCATGTCGCTCAACTTGGGTGCGCATGACTTCATCGCCAAGCCATACCGTCCGGCAGTGCTGCTTGCCCGCATCGCCTCGCTCGTCAAGCGCCATGCGTCTGCATCGGCCGAGGCAAGCACCATCACGCATAATGGCGTCACGCTTGACCTGGGCACATCCGAGGTTCGCTACCAGGGGCAGTCGGCCGAGCTCACGAGAAACGAGCAGCGCATCCTCGCCCTGCTCATGCGCAATGCCGGCACCATCATCTCGCGCCAGGAGATCATGTGCGACCTGTGGGAATCCGATGCGTTCGTCGATGACAACACGCTCACGGTCAACATCAATCGCCTACGCAAGACGCTCGGAAGCATCGGCATTGCCGACGATTTCCTGCAGACACGCCGCTCCCTCGGCTATGTGATCGCGGCGTGAGTGCCCCGATGCAGTATCAAGACACAGCCCGGTTCACGCCAATCAGCTTCGTGCGCGACAAGGCGCTCGCCCTGACGCTCGCGCTTGTCACCATCGCCTTCGTCACCTCCTTGCTCGTCATACTCGGCACGACCACCGATGCGATTCTCCTCATCGACCTCACGCTCGTAGCAGTTCTGTTCCTGGCGTTTGCCCTGGAATACCGACGGCGCGCACGGTTCTGGAAGAGCATCGAAGAGGCGCTGGAATCGCTCGACAAGACGCGCTACTTCGATGAGCTCGTCTGCGAGCCCACGTTCCTGGAAGGGAAAATCGCACTCGACATGGCGCGCTCGATTGCAGAACAGGCAACGCATGAGGGCAACGAGCTCAGGATGCAGAGCCACGACCGCACCCAGTACACCGAGCTCTGGGTACACGAGGTCAAGACGCCGCTGGCTGCCGCACGGCTGCTCCTCGACAAGATGCACGGCGAGGACGCAAGCAAGCTCAAGCTCGAACTCGAACGCGTCGAGCACCTCGTCGAGCAGGCACTCTTCACCGCGCGCTCGGACACGCTCGTAAACGACTACGTCATCCGCGAAATCGTGCTTGGCGATGCGGTGGGCGAGGCATGCAAGGCGAACATGCGCTACCTCACGTCATGTGGCGTTGCCATCGATATCCACATCGATCCGCAGAGCACGGTCGTGGCCGACAAGGCCTGGCTTGCGTTCATCCTCACCCAGCTCATCATCAACGCCGCGAAGTACGATGCCACCACCATCACCTTCGAAGCCTACGAAAACGACAAGGAGGGCCCGCACGCCTGCACGATACTCGAGGTGCGCGACGACGGCTGCGGCATTCCCGCCGCCGACGTTCCCCGCGTCTTCGACCGCGGCTTCACGGGCGAGGTCGGTCGCGCACACGGCTCGGCAACCGGCATGGGACTCTACCTCGTCGCCCGCATGTGCGCGCAGATGGGGCTCGGCATCATGCTCGCGAGCGAAGAGGGCGTGGGCACGCGCGTGCAGCTCAGCTTTCCCCACGACCGCCGCCGCATGCACATGTCGCTGTGACGAAAGCGTGCTATAGCCTAGCCGGTAGCCCGCTCGTCGAATGAAGCCCCGATTGCAGAAGCGACGAAAACGCGAAGCGATCTTGCGAGGACTGTCTGAGCGCGCTGGTCTTGCGCGCGAGTTCCGCAGCAGCTTCGCGTTTTCGTCGCTTCGGGTGCAATCGATTGGCGAAGTCGGCGAGCGGGCTACCGGCTTCTTACTCTTACGAACTTGTAAGTCGCACGTAAGCCGCTTCGATGGCAGCTGTAATCCGCGCGTTGCACCATAGGGGATGTTCGGCAACCGCTATGCGAAAGGTCATCCCATGAAGGCTACGAAAGTCTTATCCACGGTAACGAAGGGCATCGGAGCGGTTACACTCGTGGCAGCAGCGCTTGTCGCGGGCATGCTCGCATACGCCTCGGTCAAAGTTCCGCGCTCGGGAAGGGGAATCCATGTCTGAAGTAACCGCAATTCCGTCTGCCAGCGTGACGGGTTCCTCGTCGGCCTCCTCCCCCATCCTCTGCGTGCGTAACGTCGAGAAGGTCTACGGCGGCAGGCAAAACCTCATGTACGCGCTGGCCGGCGTGAGCTTTGACGTCGCGCGCGGCGAGTTCGTCGCCATCATGGGCCCGTCGGGCTCAGGCAAGACCACGATGCTCAACTGCATCTCCACTATCGACCGCCCTTCCTCCGGGCGCATCCTCATCAACGGAAGCGACATCACCACGATGTCGAAGGGCAAGCTCTCCGCGTTCCGTCGCGACGAGCTCGGCTTCATCTTCCAGGATTCCAACTTACTCGACACGCTGACCGGCATGGAGAACATCGCGCTTGCCCTCACCATCAAAGGCACGCGTCCCGCGACCATCACCGCGCGCGTCCAGGACATCGCGCGCACGCTCAACGTCACCGAGTCGCTCAAGCAGTACCCCAACCAGATGTCCGGTGGGCAAAAGCAGCGCGTCGCCGCGGCACGTGCCATCGTCGCCGACCCCTCCCTCATCCTGGCCGACGAACCCACCGGCGCCCTTGACTCGCGCAACGCGACCATCATGCTCGAGACGCTCGAGATGCTCAACAAGTCCCTCAACGCGACCATACTCATGGTCACGCACGACGCGTACGCGGCATCGTTCTCCGACCGCGTGCTCTTCCTGTCCGACGGCAAGCTCTTCAACGAGATCCGCCAGGGCTCGCTTTCGCGCGAGGAGTACTTCGCCCGCATCATGGAGGTCGTGACCTTCCTCGGCGGGGAGGCATACCATGCTGCTTAAACTCGCCGTACGCAACATGCGGCGATCGCTTCGTGACTACGCGATCTACTTCGTCACGCTCCTCATCGCCGTCACCGTGTTCTACGCGTTCAACTCCGTGGGTGACCAGCAGGTCATGCACGACATCGCGGCGTCCGACAACACAAACGTCGTGGAGTTCACCGGCTACATGATGAACACCTTCTCCGTCGTCGTCGCCTTCGTGTTGGGCTTTCTCGTCATCTACGCCAACCAGCTGCTCATCAACCGGCGCAAGCGCGAATTCGGCATATACCTCGTGCTCGGCATGAAGCCCGGCCAGGTATCACGCATCCTGCTCTACGAGACGATCTTCATCGGTCTGGGCTCGCTCGTCCTCGGCCTTGCCCTCGGCGTGCTCATCTCGCAGCTGCTCTCGTTTGCCACGGCCGCGCTCTTCGGCATCGCCATGCCGCAGTACCAGTTCAGCTTCTCGCCCATCGCCTGCATCGCGACGCTTGCGTGCTTTGCCGCCATCTACATCGTGGTCGCCATCTTCAACGTCATCACCGTGCGTCGCTGCAAGCTCATCGACCTCATCGGCGCCAAGACCAAGCGACAGAAGATCATCATCCGCAATCCGTGGGTGTGCCTCGTGCTCTTCATCGTGTCGCTCATCCTCATCGGGCTCGCATACTGGCAACTTGACGTCAACGGCATGACGCTCCTGTTCGATGCCGAGTTCCAGCGTGCGACCGTGCTCATGCTCGTGGGTTCGCTGCTGTTCTTCTTCTCGCTTTCCGGCTTTGGCATCGCCGTGCTCACGCGCCTGCGCGGCGTGTACTTCAAGCGTCTGCGCCCCTTCACCACGCGTCAGGTCGCCTCGAAGTTCAACACGTCGTTCGTCTCCATCTGGGTGGTGTGCGTGCTGCTCTTCTTCGCCATCACCACCTTTGCCACCGGCCTGGGCCTCATTGACGCGTTTACCGGTGACATTGACGAAGCCAATCCCTACGATGCGAGTATCATCGCGTACGGCGAGGAAACCGTATACGAAAACGGCAAGGGTACGAAGAAGCCCGTCGATGCCGACATCAGCCAGACGAGCGCATACTTGCAGCAGCATGTCGCCAATTGGGACACGCTCGTCGCCGCCAGCTCGCAGCTCGACTTTTACGGGCTTCCCGACATGACCTATGGCGAACTCATGGACGCTGTCAACACGCACCTTTCGGATGCCATGAGCAGCACTTCGATGTTGAACCAAGGCGTATGTGTCGTTAGCCTCACGCAGTTCAACGATTTGCTTGCCCTGAGCGACAAGCAACCCGTGACGTTGTCATCTGGCGAATACCTCGTCACCAACAACATGTCGGCGTCGCAGGACATCGCCAATGCGGTCGTGGCACAGCATATGCCACTTCCCACGCCGGTTGGTGACCTCACGCCGGCTAATCGCGTCGATAAGACCCAGCTCAACGACTTCGACATGCTCAGCAACGCTCTCATGATGGTGGTCCCCGACGATGTCGTCGCCACCTTGGCCCAAGCGGAAACTCCCGATACGGTATACGTGAACGTCATGTACGCGCCCCGTTCGAATGCAGAAGACGTGTTCATCGATATCCTCGATGACGTCGATGCGCCGGGTGTGTCCACCGTCATCACGCGCGAGCAGATGGTGGGCCAGGCAAGTGGCCTGCGCGTCATGATCACCTACCTCGCGGTCTACATCGGCCTCGTGCTGCTCATCACGACTGCAGCCGTGCTCGCCATCCAGCTGCTCTCGCTCACCATCGACTCGCTGGGTCGCTATCGCCTGCTCTCGAAGCTCGGCTGCGACACGCGCATGCTCACCCGTTCGCTGTTCGAGCAGGTCGTGATCTATTTCGTCGCACCGCTGGCCCTGGCTGTCTGCCACTCGGCATGCGCCATCGCTGTCCTCTCCGAATCGCTTTTCGCGGCTCTCGGGCGCGATTTGTTCCCCTCCATTGTCATGGCAGCATGCCTCGTCGTCGCCATATACGGTGGCTACATGCTCATCACCTATCTGACCAGCAGGACAAGCGTCAAGCAGGCCATCTCGTAGCAAAAAATGTGACAGCATGGTGACAAAAGTCGCCGGGGCGGTTTTGTCACGTCGTCAACAGACACGGGTAGAAGAAAAGGAAGCCGGCATCAGTTCTAATGCCGGCTTCCCAGAATGAGGGGGAATGAGACCCCCGGACTGTTAACTTCCTACTCGCGCTTTACATACGTGACAACCTCAATTTCCATGTCAACCTTGGTGGGATCGGGAAGCACGGGCCTCTCCGCGTACTCGACCATCTCGTCGATCTCTGCCGGCGTGGCGCTCTTGGGCTCGGTCTCGAGCAGGTAGGCGACAGGAGCACGACGGGCCATGGCTTCCTTGTACTCCTTGGTGCCAACCCAGATCTCATGCTTGTACGGGTTGACGCCGAGCTTCTTGGAACGGTAGATGACATAGCTGAGAGCCGCAATGTTGGCGATGAGCGCGATGGAGGCGACCACGGTGTTGACCGCCGGGTCGTTCACCGACTGCACCGCGAAGATGGAGTCGTTGGCGAACATCGGCACCATCTGGCAGAACATGCACCACATCGAGAGCGTGAACGCGCGGTTCTGGATCCAACCGCCCTTGTTCCAGATGAGACCCGCGATCGTCGGAGCCAGCAGCAGCGCGATGCCGCAGTACCAGGAGTGGGTGGGCAGGCAGTTGTAGGTGTAGCAGAAGTTCCAGAGGTCATACGCGATGATGAACACCCACGTCATGTCCGGCCACAGCATGTCCTGGCGCTTCTTGGAGATGTAGATGCCGAACCAGCCGGTCATGCACAGGATGTTGAGCAGGCCGGCGCAGCCGTTGAGCACGTTATGCCAGCCGCCGTTGAGCAGGACGCCCTCGTCGGTGACGAAGCTGGAGTCCCAGGCGACAATCGCGCTCTCGAAGTCGCTGGCCACGGCGATCAGGATGTTGATGGCCACGATCACGAACGGGAACGTCTTGAACCAGTGCGAGCGCCCGACCTTGGTCCACGAGTACTTGAGCATCATGAAGCCGATGCATCCGGCCGTTGCGGCGTACACCTTCGCGTAGTGGAACCAGCCGCCCATGGTGGTGTACGTGGGGTTGTTGAGCGCCCATTCGGCACCCATCGCGGCGCCGACTTCAATGGCAATGCAGTAGATGGTCATCGCGCCGCACACGCCGAAGAAGAAGAAAATTCCTCCGGCCTTCCAGCGGCGAGCCACCTCGTTGAGCAGGATGAGTGCAATGAGCACCATGAAAAGTCCTGACCATTGAAAGGCGGCATTAGGACCGTAAACGTCAAACAACATTTCAATCCCTCCTTTACCTTGGTCTCCCTTTTACGACTTCTCTGCAATCATCCCGGCCAGGTGTGCCACTCTCATAGGCACATATGCTTTGAAGTCCACTTACCAAAAAATAGAACCGTTCACGGATTTGTCTTGACATCGTACAAAATACTCCCTCTTGTTGTGAGTTGCAAGCCACCTTAGCGACTTTTTATTCACGGAAAAGATAGCGTTAGCAAACAAAACGGGGCCGACAATCATCGCCGACCCCGCCAGAAGCGGGACAAATGACCTGTCCTCTTGTCCCGCTTTGACGCTTGACTCAATGTGACAGGGGTCAGACCCCTGTCACATTCTGCCAAGGATCGCGGTCAGTGACCGGCGTTCTTGGCAGCTTGCCAGATTACGTGGTCAGTGGCCGCCATCTTTGGCAGGACAGCCGCAAATCAGGTCAGACGCCCGGGATCTTTGTCAGACGTGGCAGGAGCCAAGCCCCTACCACACCATGTCACCGCATCTATTGCGCTGGATGCTCCTTCGCCTCGACCGCGCCCCCATCCTGGGAAGCTGCGCAAGCGCAATTCGTGTCATGCGTCCACCAGATGGTCTTGGGCATGCCGGGAATGTTCTGCGCGCAAAACACGGGGTTCACGCCTTGCTTGCGCTGTGCCGTGTAATCATCGAGCGCCCTGATGGCCCACTTGCCCAATAGCAGAATCGCCACAAGGTTAATGATGGCCATGAATCCCATGAAGATATCGGCGAGGTTCCATGCCAGGCTGAAGTTGTTCACGGCACCAAAGAAGATCGCCGCCAGGCAGAAGAGACGAAACACGACGAGCACGGCCTTGCTGTCCTTGATGAACAGGATATTGCCCTCGGCGTAGAAGTAGTTACCCACAAGGGAGGAGAACGCGAACAGGATGATGCACGCGGTCATGAAGTGGATGCCGATGGGCCCAATTGAATTGGCCATCGCCAGCTGCACGAAGTCGATGCCGTTGAAGCTGTCGGATGCGACGAGCGCCGCGACGGTATCGGGCTGCTGCACGCAGAAGATGAGCATCATGAGCGCCGAGCAGGTGCAGATCACAAGCGTGTCGATATAGACGGAAAGGCTCTGGACGAGGCCCTGCTTCACGGGATGCGAAACGTCGGCGGTGGCCGCCGCGTTAGGTGCCGACCCCATGCCGGCTTCATTCGAGAAGAGGCCACGCTTGATACCCCACATGATCATCGAGCCCGTAAAGCCACCGGCAAGCGACGAGAAATCGAAAGCCTGCCCGAAAACGAGCCCGAGTGCCGCGGGAACATCACCCAAATTGGAAACGCAGGTCCAGATGGAGATGAGGATGTAGGCACCAGCCATAATGGGGACGATCCAGGAAGTGATGACCGAGATACGGTGCACGCCACCGAAGATGACAACGGCAACGGCCACGACGACGAAGAGGCCGATAATCGCGTTGACGACAGTCTCATGACCTTCGATGACGTAGTAGTCGATGGCCGAAGCCATGTTGTAGGTCTGCAGGCCGTTGAATCCGAGGCCAAAGCAGAGGATGAGGGCTACGGCAAAGACGATACCGAGCCAGCGCTTACCGAGAGCAAGCTGAATGTAATATGCGGGGCCACCACGGAACGTGCCGTCGGGATTGCGCACCTTCCAGATCTGGGCAAGCGTCGACTCGACGAATGCCGATGCCGCGCCGATGATGGCCATGAGCCACATCCAGAAAACGGCGCCCGGGCCACCGATCGCAATCGCCGTCGCGATGCCGACAATGTTGCCCGTGCCAACGCGTGAGGCCGTCGAAACCATGAGCGCCTGGAACGACGAGATGCGACGCTGCTTCTTGGGCTTCGTGGTGTCCGCATAGGCCGTGCTGCCGTGCTCGTTGGCGGCGCCCGGAGCCTTGGGCAGCTTGCCCGTATCGACGTTGTTCTCGACGTCGTCGGAGAACTGCGTATCGGCCGTGACGCTTTTGCCCACGAGGTTCGTGAACATGTCCTTGATGTAGCGAATCTGCACGCAGCGCGTGCGGATGGTAAACCATATGCCCGTCGCAACAAGAAGAATTACCAGGATGTAGGTGTACATGAAGTCATCGATCGTGCCCGTAAAAGCCACGAGTAGGCTGTTGAGATCTTCCATGTGGTCTCTCCGTCTCCCCTGTTCACAGTAATGCCCTATTATATTCTTAAAAGAGCAAGCGACAAAACGAAGCGAAAGTGGGACAAAGAGCCATCATGAGAACCTCAGCCTATGCCGACTTGGCCGACATACATGTCATCGGCATTCCGCGCGCCCTCCTGCAGTATCGCTACGGTGTGCTGTGGCAGACCTTCTTCGAAGCGCTCGGCAAGACAGTCGTCATCAGCGACGAGACCGACAAGGCCATCGTCGATAACGGCATCGCGCGCTCGGTGGATGAGACCTGTCTCGCATCCAAAATCTTCATGGGCCACGTGGTCAATCTCATCGGGCGATGTGACGCGGTCTTCGTCCCCTGCTACGCCAGCTGTGACATGCACCGCGGCTTCTGCACCAAGTTCCAGTCCATGACGGACCTCGTCCGCAACACCTTCCGCACCGAGCTGCGCGTCATATCGCTGCTCGTGGAAAACGTCAGCGACATCAAGGCGACGCAAGCCGCCTTCGTCGAGTTAGGGCAGCGTCTGGGCGCATCGCGCAAGGAGTCCAAGCACGCCTTCAAGGAGGCCCTGCGCGCACAGAAAGAAGTCGACGGGCAGCAAGCGCAGCGCCAGGAGGATGTCCTGAAGCTCATGGACGAGTATCGAGGCATTGTTGCCAAAGATCCCGCCAGAGCCGAGCAGGCACCGCTCTCCATCCTCGTCGTCGCGCATCCCTATATCGCGTTCGATCAGTACATGGCCGGCGACATCATTCGATCGCTCACGCAGCTCGAATGCATGCCGCTCTTTGCCTGCGAGACCGATCACGCCAAATCGTACAAGGCGAGCCTCGACTTCTCGTCAACCATGCCGTGGATTATCAGCCGCGAGCTCATCGGCTCCATCCTCATGCTCAAGGACCGAATCGACGGCATCATCTTGATCAGTGCGTTTCCCTGTGGTCCCGATTCCATGACCGATGATGCGATCATGCGCTGCATACAAGGCGTTCCCATCCTCAACCTCATGATCGACGCGCAGACGGGCACGGCCGGTATCCAGACGCGACTCGAGAGTTTCATCGACATCCTGCAGTTCCAACGCAGAGGAGGTTACATTCGTGCCGAGCGCTGAACACGAAGGCGTGCGTTCCAAAATCACCGTCGAAGGTGATTCCAAGCGCCCCTCCCAGCTCATCACCGACAAATCGCGCGAGAAACGTCAGCGCAAGGCGCTCAGAAAGCAGCGCCATAAGATGACAAAGGTCGCGTTTTTCAGGTATGGCTATTACGAACCCGCATTCAGATTCTTCACCGAGCGCGTTCTCGATGCCGAGTTCCTGCCGCTTCCCACCGCAACGCGGCAGACCATCGAACTCGGCGAACGCCTCTCGACCGACTACGTCTGCACACCGTTCAAGCACATTCTCGGTGACTTCATCGAGGCCCTTGACCAGGGCGCCAACGTGCTCGTCCAGTTTGGCGGTCCCTGCCGTCTGGGCTATTACGGCGAGCTCCAGGAATCCATCTTGCGCGATGCCGGTTATGACTTCGTCATGCTCAACTTCTCCGAGCACAACGACCAGGGACCCCTCGGCTGGGCCAAGGACTGCCTCAAGAAGGTCAACCCGGACATCAACATTCCCCATGCCGTCGTGCAGCTCGCAGCGGTGGCGAACATGGCAAAGAAACTCGACGACGCACGCGATTACTACCTCGCCAATGCCGGATTCGAGTGCGAGCGCGGCTCGTTCAAGCGCGTTTGGGATGCCTATATGGATGACCTTAATGCCGCCGCGTGCGATGATGACATCAACGAAGCGTACAAGCGCTGCATGGATGCGATGCGCGGGCTACCCATCGACAAGCCGGCCAACCCCATTCGCATCGGTATCGTCGGCGAGCTTTTCACCGCGTTTGATGAACGCTCCAACCTCGGACTCGACGAAAAGCTGTTGAACATGCGCACGGAGATTCACCGCTACCTCAATCTCACCCATCGCTTCATCCACTACAACGAGCCCAACTTGCGCGTGAGCGCGGGCGAGTACCTGCTCTACGACATGGGCCCCACCTCGACCATGACCATCGTTGCCGCACGACGCTATGCCGAGCGCGGTTTCGACGGCATCGTTCACGCGAAGTCGGCCGGGTGCACGCCCGAGATCGACTGCGAACCCGTGCTCCAGCGTATCAGCTCGGATTACCGCATTCCCACCCTCTATCTCACTTACGATGCCCAGACAAGCGACACGGGCCTGGACACACGCCTCGAGGCGTTTTATGACATGCTCGCCATGAAGAAGGAGTCCCACTCATGAACTGCAACATCGGAATCGATATCGGCTCCATTTCCACGAAGGGCGTCATCATCGATGACAACCACGAAATCATCGCCCGCTCCTACCTCTGGACGGAGGGCGATCCAGCTGGCGCCGCCAAGCGCGTCATCGCCGAGCTGCGCAAGCAAATCGACGAGGATGACGCACGCGTCGTCAGCGCGGGCACCACGGGTAGCGCGCGCCGTCTCGTAGGCTCGATGCTCGGTGCCTCCGTCATCAAGAACGAGATCACGGCTCACGCGGTCGGCACCACGCACCTGCATCCGGATGTGCGCACCATCTTCGAAATCGGCGGTCAGGACTCCAAGATCATCATCGTCTCCGATGGCATTGCCGTTGATTACGCGATGAACACGCTGTGCGCTGCCGGCACGGGATCTTTCCTCTCGAGCCAGGCGCATCGTCTCGGCGTGGAGGTCGAGGAATTTGGCGAGATTGCGCTCACCTCCAAGAAACCCGCCAACATCGCCGCTCGCTGCACGGTGTTTGCCGAAAGCGACCTCGTCCATAAGATCCAGGTGGGCTACTCACGCGAGGACATCATCGCCGGTCTCTGCCATGCGGTTGCCTCGAACTATCTCAACAACGTCGGCAAGGGCAAGAAGATCGAGGGACCCGCCGTCTTTCAGGGTGGCGTGAGCAAGAACGTCGGTGTTGTCCGCGCCTTCGAGGAGCTTCTGGACATGCCCGTGATCGTCGATCCGGACGGGCATCTCATGGGAGCCTATGGTGTCGCCCTGCTCGCCGCCGATGCCGGCCCCGCCACCGCAACGGATGAGGGGCCCTTCGCCGGCGGAACCTTCGACTTCGAGGCCGCGCTCGACTTCGAGTTCGTCACCCGCGAAGTAGAATGTGGACATTGTGCCAATCATTGTGAAATTATTTGCGTGTATCGTGATAACGAGCTTATAGACTCTTGGGGCAATCGCTGCGAACGCGGCGCAATCGCAAAGTAGGTACATGAACAATCGTCGCACATATGCGATGTTCGCCATCGTCACTCTGACGGCGGCGCTTGGCGCGCTCACGCAGACTTCGATGAATTCCATGCTCTCCGGTGTGCAGGAGAGCTTCGGCACGCCGGAGAGCGTCAGCCAGTGGCTCACCACCATCTACATGCTCGTCATCGGCGTCACCGTACCGCTCGTGACCCACCTTGCCCGACGCTACTCAGTGCGCACGCTCATCTTCGTGGCCCTGGCGTTCATGCTTGTCGGCGCCGTCATCGCCGCCTTCTCGCCGAACTTCGGCATATTGCTCTTCGCACGCGTGCTTCAGGCGGTCAGTGCGGGCATCATGCTGCCCGTCATGCAGACCATCGCGATGACGCGCTTTCCGCCCGGCCAAAACGCGACGGCCATGGGCATTGCCGGCATCGCACTTGGCTTCGCACCCAATATCGGCCCACTCTTCGGCGGCCTGCTCGTGGACTCGTGGGGATGGCGCAGCTTTTTCTGGATTCTCTCGGGCATCATCGTCGTGTTGGCACTCGCGACACTCGCCTTCGTGCGCAAACGCGAGCACCAGATGCACGATGCGCACCTTGATTACCTCTCCGCGCTTCTCTCGACCGTTGGCTTTGGTTGCGTGCTCCTTTCCTTTTCCACCGCCGCGTACCGTCCGATAACGGATCCCGCCATCTGGACGGGTCTCGTGGTGGGCATCGTCTGCGTGTCGTGGTTCGTCCTGCGCCAGCGTCGCATCAAGCACCCGCTCATTCACATGTCCATCTTCAAATCGCATACCTATGTGGTGAGTTTCATCGCGCAGAATCTTCTCAACGCATCGTTCATGGGCATCACGCTCATCCTGCCGCTCTTCATCGTGAACGTGGCGCAGATGACGCCCGTCGATGCGGGCCTCGTCTTCCTTCCCACCACCATACTCGCAGCGGTCTTCAACCCGCTCGCCGGCATACTGAGCGACAAGATCGGTCCGCGTCCCGTCATCGTGGTCTCCGCCTTTCTGCTCGTTGCCGGCAGCGGCGCCATGGCCTTCATCACCGCCGATACGCCGTTTTGGCTCATCACGGCGTTGCAGGTCGTGCGCGGCATTGGCGTGAGCTCGATTATCGGACCCCTCAACTCCTGGGGCATGCACAAGCTGCCCGTCGAAAACATGATCGATGGTTCGGCTTTCTTCACGACCGTACGCCAGGCATGCGCCTCGTTTGGCACGGCGCTCATGATGCTGCTCATCTCGGTGGTAGGTGGCGCGCTCGGCTACAACCTGGCGCTCGGGCTGTCTGCCCTCTTTGCCGTAGGCGTGCTCATCTGCTCCGTCTTCTTCGTACGCGACCTCAAGTCATAAAATGAGACACATTGGACAGGTACATCTGTCTCAGGAGAACACGACATGCGCCTCGGTTCGTCGGCCGTGACGCGTTTTGGGACTTGTGGCACATCGGATGTACCACAAGTCGTCAAACTTGCCTGATAATGTGCCAGAAGAGGTCCGACTCATCATCTCGTGCGCCAAAAGTGACGATTCCTGCCACACGGAAAAGACACATCGGACAGGGCATCTGTCTCGTTCGCCCCTATGCCCTGCTGGCCATGTCCTCCTCGATTTCGAGCTTCCACGAACCCGTGATGCCCGCATCCGAGCGGAGCTGACAGCAGGCAGTCGCCATCGATGCATAGACGGCCTGGGTGCCTATTTCGTCGGCATGATACGTGGCCGCACGGTCCGCGGAAATTCCGATGCGGGCTGCTTCGGCGGCGGCATCGATGTTCGCGCCCATGAAGACGAATTCCCAGCCCTTCTTGCGCTTCTTCTCGATGAGCTTCTTCACCTGCGGATACGTGAACTCGCGGCTTGCGTTTTCGTAGCCATCGGTCGTGATGACGAAGAGGACGTTCTTTGCTCGATGGTGCTTGGGCAGTGTTTTCTGCACCTTGCTCACGTGCTGAATGGCACCACCCACCGCGTCGAGCAGGGCCGTGCACCCGCGCACGTAGTACTCCTTGTCCGTGATGGGCGCGACGTCCTCAATACGCTTGCGGTCACAAATCACTTCGATGCGATCGTCAAAAAGGACCGTCGAGACAATGGCATCGCCCTCCTGCTCCTTGTTCTTGCGTAACACGGAATTGAATCCGCCAATGGTGTCTCTCTCCAGTCCGCCCATCGAGCCGCTACGGTCGAGGATGAACACGAGTTCGGTATAGTCCTTCATCTTCATGGCTGCCTCCTTCGTTGGCATTTGACGAAGAAGACTCTACGCCGCGGAACGAGCGCATAGGTAAACCACGAGGGGACATCGCGCGGGGCGAATGGGCTTATCCCAGAAGCTGCTGGTCGAACTCGTAAAGCACCATGTTCACCTGGTTGATGTCGTAGATGTTGTTCAGGAGGCAGTATTCGACGATGACATCAAATTTGGAGCTGTGGGACAGCGTGAAGCCGGCGCGGGAGAGCAGGGCAAGAGCGTCTTCGTAGGGAAGTCGCAACGCGAAAGCCAACGCGCAAGCCGTCTTCTTGGTGGGGCGATAATTGTCATCTCTGCGGATTTTCGCGAAAAGCTGGCGGCTCATGTTCGCACGTTTGTATACCGTGGCATCACGCAGGCCCCGTTCGTCTATGAGGCGCAGCACCGTTTGAGCAAACGACTCGTCAAGGCGGGAGAGGCGCTCGGCTAATCCTGGGGGCATTGCATTGCCAAGATCGCCAGGTGTGACGGCATCGAATGCACCAGTGATTTCGAGGGAACCCGTGAAGGTGTCGTCAGTCGTCTCAGCCGTGGCGCTGGCCATCGCTGCCTGCGGCATGCTCGCAAGTTGCGCTGTAGGGGATTGGTCGTCGACATACACATCGGCGATATAGCGCCTTATCTTGCCGAGCAACTCGGCTTTGCGTTTTCTGCGTCGGAACATGGCCCTCCTAAAATGAGACAACGTCTCTGAGCAACTGTCTCATTTTGCCATATGTGGCGCTGCTATAATCACCCTCGATCGTACCGTCGAGCCATAGGGGGTGCTCACCTTGGAAGCAGACCTTGTATCGCTGTTCTGCATAGTCGTGGTCGCGCTTCTCGCCCCGATTCTCTCGGCTCTCGTCCCCAATCGGATGGTCCCTGAAACCGTCCTTCTTCTCATTGCGGGCATGCTAATCGGCCCCCACGTGTTTGCCATTGCGCAGCCTGATGCAGCGATCACGCTTGTCTCCGACCTCGGTCTCGGCTTCCTGTTCCTCCTCGCGGGCTATGAGATAAACCCGCAGGAACTGACGGGCAAGCAAGGTCGTCATGGATTGTTTACCTGGCTTGTCACTTTGGCTATCGCGATGGTGATCTGCATCGCCACTCCCGATTTCCAATCAAACCAAATCGGATGGCTTGCCGCCGCCATTGCCCTTACCACCACGGCGTTTGGCACGCTCGTGCCCATCCTACACGAGCGTGGCCTCGTGGGTACACGCATTGGCAAATCCATCTTCGCATACGGAACCTGGGGCGAGATTGGCCCGATCATCGTCATCGCCCTCATCCTGTCAACGCGCAAGACCTGGGTGACCTTGGCGATTCTTGCCGCATTTGCGTTGATCGCTGTCGCTGCCGCGTTGATTCCCAAACGCATCTGGGAAAACGGCATGCACCTCCCCGGATTCTTCGAGAGAAATCGGGATACGAACGCCCAGATCACCGTTCGTTCCGTCATGGTGCTGCTCGTCGGCCTCCTCATGGTGTCGGCCCTGTTCGATCTTGACATCGTGCTCGGTGCCTTCGCCGCGGGTTTCGTGCTGCGCTTTCTGCTTCCCGGTGGCGACCGGGGACTCGAGCATAAGCTCAATGGCATCGGCTACGGATTCTTCATTCCCCTGTTCTTCGTCGTGAGCGGCATGGCCATTAATCCCATGGCCGTGGCCGAGTACCCCCTCCTGCTCGTGCTGTTCATCGTCGCGCTGCTGGCCGTGCGCGCGCTGCCCATATACGTCGCCCTGCGCATTTCACCCGAAACGCGCGACATGGACGGCCATAGTCGTGCGACGGTTGCGTTCTACTGCACGACGGCCCTTCCCCTCATCGTCGCCATCACGAACATCGCGACCAATGCGGGTGCAATGTCCGCGGATATTGCCTCGCTTCTCGTCGCCGCAGGAGGCCTTACCGTCTTCCTCATGCCACTGCTTGCCTCGTTTGCGCTCAAGCACATCAAGGGCCCAGCGCCCGATGAGCAGGGAGAAGATGCCCCACCTCGAAAGGACGGTATATGAGCGACACGTCTAGCAGGCAGGAGGAACACCGCCTCAAGCAATGGCTCTTCCTCGCACTCGAGTACCCAGCCAAAGCCTCGACGGGCGGTAAGGTGGCCTGTGGCGTCATCTACGCCTGCATCGTCGCAAACGCCATCCTGGTATGCGTCCCCGATGACCAGATTCCCGAAGCGGCCGAGGACATCATCTTCGCGTTCAGCATGGTTTCGACCCTCATCTTCGCCTGCGAATACGTGGCCCGAATCTGGATAGCCGACAAGGTGTACTCCAGGATGACGCCGTCCAAAGCCCGCGCACGCTACGTGGTCTCGCCGATGGGCCTGGTCGACCTGCTCTCGTTTCTTCCCTCATGCATCATGCTCTTCGCTCCGATGACGCCCGCAGTGCGCGACGCCATCAGCATCATCCGTTTAATTCGCCTAATCAAAATCTCGCGCTACATGCGTGGCCTACACACCATTGGCGTCGTCATCAGGAACCGTCGCCAGGAAATCGTCGCATCCATTATGGTCCTGGGACTACTCACAATCGCAGCCAGCGTGCTCATGTACGAGGCGGAGCACGCCGCTCAGCCCGAAGCCTTCGACAGCATCTTGACCGGCATATACTGGGCCATGACGACGATCACGACCACCGGCTACGGAGACCTCGTTCCCATTACCGCCCTGGGGAGGGTCATCGGCTTTGTCGTCATGGTTCTCTCGATCGCCATCGTCGCCATACCGGCAGGCATCTTCTCGGCGGGCTTCGTCGAGGAGTTTCGCGCGCAGCGAAACGGACGCGCGCCCGTCACGACCGATGCCGACCAAGATGACGAAGGCTAGTAGCCCTTCTCGTAAAGCTCCAAGAGGGTACGGCAGGCCTTAAGACGACCGGAGAAGACCTTCTCGTAATGGTGGTCGTCGTACCAATCGAAGGTGTAGCACACTTCTTCCCCCGCAACCCGGTCCTCGAGCTCGGAAAGCTCGGCCTTGAGCCTCTCGTGCACGGCACCTGGCTCGACGCCGCGCATGAGTTCGTCGCGCACATCCTCCATGTACTCAAGCTCGGCACCATCCCACGCGTCGAAGTCCGATGGCCCCTGGGCATCCCACTTCGCCCGTTTTTCGTCGATTCTCTTCTCGACCGCCTCGAGAAACCCCATTGCCGCTCCTGTCAAAATCGAAACGGGACAAATGACCTGCCCTTTATCCCATTAGCCCTTGTAGTACATGATGGCAATTTGCGTGCGGTTGCTCAGCTCGAGCTTGCCGAGAATCGAACTGATGTGGTTGCGCACCGTGCCCTCGGACAAGAAGAGGCTCGCCGCGATATCGCGATTGTCCATGCCCTCGGCAACGAGCTTGGCCACGGCATATTCGCGCTCCGTGAGACTACCGAACGGCCCCATTGCCTCCAATCGCGCATCCCGCGCAGCCGCTTCGGTACCGACGGCTTCCTTGCCCGTCAGCCGCGCATCATGATCGGCAAGCAACTTGAGGTTACGCTCGCGCAAATCGTCGAAGGCGAACTGCATGCCCGCGTATCCCGCACGCACGCGCGCATCCTTTACGCCGAGTAACACGGCGGCAGCACAAACAAGCAGGCTTGCCGCACACCCGACAGACGACACCAATCCAAGACAGAACGCGGCCACGAGCGGCGCGACCCAAATGACGCGCAAAAGCCACCTGCGCTCATGCAGCATGATGTACGCGCAAACCGGCAGAAAGAAAAACGCAGGAGAAAGAACGAGCGCGCAAACGAGGAAAGTGACCTGAGCCACATTGCGATAAGGAGTCGTGGCAATGCTGCATATACTCACGAGCGCAACGGAAAGCAGGAGCCCGACAATGACAAGATTCGCATCGGCAACGAGAAGCGATATGGCCACGCAGGCGGCCATTAGGATGATTTCGTCGACGTATTCTTCCATGAGGGCAATTATACCGCTCCCCTCGTCATGCCACCCCACACAGCTCCCGTACATGCCCCTGAGCGGGACATTTGCAAACCTATGACAAATGTCATGTTTACTCCGCACGCCGCAAAAGATTAAATGAAGGCATTCGGACCCCTCGGACATGTCGGGAGAAGAACATGCAAGACATCGTTTCAGTAGTCGATCTGGTCAAGCGCTATGGCAGCATGATCGCTCTCGACCACTTCACCATGAAAATCAAGCGCGGCGAGATATTCGGGCTGCTCGGTCCAAACGGCAGCGGCAAGACCACCGCCATCAACTGCATACTCCAGTTGCTTACCTACGACCGCGGGGAGATCTGTCTGTTCGGACAACCCATGACGCAGTCGAGCTACGACCTGAAGCGAAAAATCGGCATCGTCCCGCAAAACGTCGCCGTATTCGAGGAACTCAGCGTGCGCGAGAACATCGACTACTTCTGTGGGCTATACGTGAGTGACAGCGCAACGCGCAAGAAGCTCGTGCGCGAGGCCATCGAATTCGTCGGTCTCGAGGACTACGAGAAATCCCATCCCAAGAAGCTCTCCGGCGGTCTGCTCAGGCGCCTAAACATCGCCTGCGGCATCGCCCACAAGCCCGAGCTCGTCTTCTTCGACGAGCCCACGGTCGCGGTCGACCCGCAGAGCCGTGCGTCGATTCTCGATGGCATCAAGCAGATGAACGCAAATGGCTCGACCATCGTCTACACGAGTCACTACATGGAGGAAGTCGAGAAAATCTGCACGCGCATCATGATCATGGACAAGGGTCGTACGCTCGCGTGCGGCACCAACGAGGAGCTCAAGCAAATCGTCGCCGCGGGCGAGAAGATCGTCATCGAGGCCGAGGTGCCCGAAGGCGCGCTGGTGCGCATCCAGTCCCTCCCCCACGTGCTGGGCGCTCAATACGATGCCAGCCAGCTCTCCATCACCTGCGAGAATGGCGAGCATAATGTCGCAGACGTGCTCGACGAGCTCGCGAAGGCCCATGTGCGCGCCGGGCGCATCTGGGCCGAGCCGCCGACGCTCAACGACGTGTTCCTGGAAATCACCGGCCGCGAGCTTCGCGACTAGCGCAGGCGATGCCCTATGTGGAACACGTTCAAATACACGATTCTCGAGCTGGTGCGCATGCCCGGCGTGCTCGTCTGGGCGCTGGCCTTCCCCCTCATCTTGTCGACCGTCTTCATGATGATGTTCGGACCTCTCGACGACCAAGCCGAAATCGACCCCATACCCCTCGTCGTGGTCAACCCCGCCGATGACGTCGACGGCCAATCGTTCCAGGCCTTTCTCGATGCCCTGAGCGATGACGAGGACGGGGAGCCCCTCTTCGCCATCACCTATGCCCCGAACGCCGAGGAGGCCCTGGCCCTTGTCGAGGAGAACATGACGGGAGAAAGCCCTTGCGTCGGCTACGTGCAGCTCTCGGAGGGCACCCCAGATGTCCACGTGACGAGCGTCAGCGACTTGACCGGCATGGAGCAACTGAAAACCTCCGTCCTCATCATGGCGATGGATAACTACGTCGCCAATGCCGCGATGATTCGCGACCTGATGAGCGGTAATCCCAGTCTGCTTGCCCAGCCAGACATGGCGGAAACCCTCGCTTCCATGACCGAGCCCATCGAGGCGACGGTCCGGACGACGGTCACGGCAAACCAGCCGAAAGAATCCGTGCGTTTCTACTTCGCATTGCTCGGCATGGCCGCGCTCTTCGGCGGCACCCTTGGGATGATCGCGTTTCAGCGCCTCAAGCCCAATACTTCGTCCCTTGGCGCGCGCAGGGCACTCGGCGCGACGAGTCACGGGCGCACCGTGACTGCAACCGTGGGCGCGAGCTGGACCATCACCTTTGCCTGCCTGTGCGTCACGTATCTCTACATGCGATACGTCGCCGGAGTCGACTTTGGAGGACGCGATGGCGCCTGCCTACTCACGACGGCGATTGCGGCGCTCACGGCCACGGCGTTGGGGTGCGCCATCTCCGCCATTCCCAAGGTTCCCGAAAGCGGCAAGAGCGGCATCCTCACCGGTATCGTCTGCTTCGCATCGCTTTTCGCCGGTCTCTACGGTGAGCCCACGATGGAACTCGCCGACATGATCTCGGCCAACTTGCCCGCTCTCGACTACGTCAACCCCGCCGTCCAGATATCCCAGGCATTCTATAGCATCATGTACTACGACTCGCTCGCGCCCATGGCAGGTCACCTGGTTATCCTGCTCGTCATGGCACTCGTCCTGTTCGCGCTGTCGGCGCAATCTTTGAGGAGGCAGCGCTATGCAAGTCTTTAAGTGCGCCATGCGCATCATACGCGGCAACATCATCTTTCCCATCATCTACATCATCGGGCTCAGCTTCATGGGCATTTTCATGGCGGCATCGTTCGATTTCGACATGAACGAGAACGGTTTGGAACGATATAGCTGCAACTTCTCCGTCATTGACCGCGATGGCAACGAATTGTCCGATGCCATCGCAAGCCAGCTCGCGCAACACGGAACGCAGGTCGTCGTTGAAGACGCGCCGCTGGCCATCCAGGATGCCGTAGCCAAGGGCGCCACCGACTATTTGCTCATCATTCCCGAAGGCTACGAGGCAAACTTCGCCGAGGCATCGCATGCCGGTGAAGACATCCCCGCCATGGAGACGGTGTTCAGCTACTATTCCATGGAAGGCGAGCTCGTTGACCAAAGCGTCAACGGATTTCTGGGCATGGTGCGCTCACTTGCCATGGCCAGCCCCGAAATGCCCATGGCAGACGTCATCGATCATGCTGCGGACTACTCGTCCGAACAGGCCCAGGTTGCGGTAATCGAGCAATCGACCGCCATCTCGAAATCCGACCGCTTCGTCTTCTACCTGCAGTGGAGTACCTACACGCTCTTTGCCGGCATCACCGTGTGCGTGGGACTTCTCGTGACCACGCTCGGCCGCGTCGACGTGCGTCGTCGCAACCTCTCGTCTCCGCTGAGCTTCGCCTCCTACAACCTGCAATTGGGCGCGGCCTGCATGGCCGTCACCTTGCTTGCATGGGTATGGACGTTCTGCCTGGGCCTCGTCGCGTTTCCCGACGCGGCTGCCCAGATTGAGCCCGGCGGCCTCGCGCTGTGTGCCCTGAGCATGCTCGCCTATTGCGTGGTGCCCCTTGCGCTTGGCTTCCTGCTTGGACAGGTCGGGGCAAACGGCATCGTCTGCAATGCGACGGGTAACATCGTCGGCATGGTGATCTCGTTCTTCGGAGGTGCGTGGATTTCCCTTGATCTCATGACGCCCGAAATCGTGACGCTGGCGCACCTGTTGCCGGGATACTGGTACTCGTCAGCATGCTCGGCTGCCGCACATGCCCCTGCCATCATGGACTCCGCCACCTTGGGGCTCGTCCTCGGTCACGTCGGCGTGCTGCTGCTCTTCGCTCTGGCGTTGCTATGCGTTTCGCTCGTCGCCGGACGCAAGCGTCTGCAGACGTCGGAGGCTGGCGGAAACCGCGCTGCCGAAGCTTCCGCCTTCGTGTGATCGAGGAAACGCTCGCGCCTTCGCCTTACGCGTGCGCGTCTGGCGTCTCTATCCAAGCAGTGACGCGAGCTTGTCTGCTGAATAATCGTTGAGCATAAAGCCCTGCTCGACGATTGCCTGCGGGCAGACTCCCTGCATGTGCTGGGCGGTCTTCCCCAGGCCGCTTCCTCCGGACGTAGCGAAGGGGACGATGGCCTTGCCCGCCATGTCATAGGATTCCAGGAACGTGTCGATGATGCGCGGCTCCACGTACCACCAGATGGGAAAGCCCACGTAGATGGTTTCGTATGCATCCATGTCATCGACTTGCCCGACGATACCGGGACGCGAACCCTCATCGTCCATCTCCCTGCTTGACCGGCTCTGCCGGTCATTCCAGTTCAAGTCCGCCGAGGAGTAGGGAACCTCCGGAACGATCTCGAAGGTGTCCGCACCTAGATAATCAGCCAGCGCCAGGGCAGCCCGTTTGGTCGTGCCCGTCGCGCTGAAATATGCCACGAGAATGCTTTCCATTGTCGTTTCCTTTCACTGGGAGAAGAGCGTGCGCTCCACCGCCAAACGGAAACCTTATAGCACCTCAAGTCAACTCCAAGTCAAGGGTCAAATCATCCCCAAGCCATCACAGACGAGAAAACGCATCTACTTCGTGATCGCCACCATTTGCAGGGCAGTTCCAAACGGCATACCGCCGCCTGATTTCACGGCATGCCTGGCCAGGTCGGGATCCATGACGATGCTGCCAGCCATCATGTCGGCGCCTGCATCGAGCAGGGGCTGCCCCATGACAACCGAAGGACCGACCATCGTCACGAAGGCCTCCTTTGCGAGTTCAAGCAGACGAGGGGCGGTCTTGTTCTCCAGCGTCACTCCGGTGATGAAGGCGAAATCTGCTTGAGGCAGCACATATTCGCAAGCAGGGTCTGGCATATCGATGTCATCGCGGCAATTGCGTTCCAAAACTGTCAGCTCGGCATATTCCGCAATTCTATCCACATGCGGAAAATGACCAATCACCACCACGCGAGCATCTGCCTGGGCTTCGATACGTGGACGCATCATCTCGAAGGCGTCCTTCTTGCGTATGGACCCATCAGGCAGCTCGACAGGCTCATCGTGCATAGCTCCGAGTTCGTCAACGCACGTCCTTTGGGCATACCATGCGTTAAGCGCCGCGATTCCAAGCGTGGCCTCCTCGAAACGCCAGGACTTGGAAAGGCCGGCAAGCTCTCTGAGCGGCAGGCCACGAAAATTCCGCGAATTCCTCGATCTTCTCGCACCACCGCGGCAGGTGTAGGAGACGCCCAAACCGCTCTCCGCCTCCACGTAGCTCCATTTTGCCCCCAAGCAGTAATCGGTGACGAGCACATCTCCAGGTACTCCTGCAATCAATTCGTCGTACAGGGTCCAAGGCATAACGGGCACCTCCATGCACATGATTGTCTTCTGGCTTTCTTGCTTAGACTATATTAATAAAACTATAATATCCTATAAAGGATAATATTTCGACAATAGAGGTCATCAGTGCTATTCATTCTTACCGGCAACGTTCAAATCGGGAAGAGCCGATGGCTCGAGCGCCTCGCGGATGACCTTTCCCGCCTTGGCATCGCGTGCTATGGCGTAATCGCCCCGGGCATCTGGGTCGAATCGAGCACGAATGCCGCCAACGACCAGGGCTACGAAAAGCTCGGAATAAGCAACCTTCTCCTGCCCGACAACGTCACGGTCCCCTTCGCCCAGCGTGCGGATATCGCGCGCGCAAACGGCATGTATGCCGACTTGAGCCAGGCTGGCAGAGCCGGCTTGGGTTGGCATATAGACGATGCCGCCATCGCACGCGTGAACGAGCACCTTCTCTCGATCAAGAAACGAGCGGAAGGCGACAGGAGGCGCAAGCTCCTGGTCATCGACGAGCTGGGACGCCTCGAGCTCGACCATGAGTCGGGCCTTATCGAGGCAATGAGATTGCTGCGCAATGGACCTTGCGTGGGTATGAAAGACGCGCTCGTGGTGGTTCGAGAGACCTTTGCCAAACGCGCTGAATCCCTTTTTGCCGAAACATGGGGCGGCGTCCTACGCATTGCGCCCACCCGGCAAGACGCGGAATTGGTCAAACGTCAGCTAGCGGAATAGAACCATCCAGAGAATAGTTCTTCGATTAATTTATTCTTTATGATATATAATCCTTCATCGTAATTATTGTTTTCTAAGGATAGTTAATGAGGGACATCACATCTGAGAACACGCGCGTTCTTGCCGTGGGCAAGTCGCAATCGAACAGACGAGCAGATGCCATCATCGTCGGTCTCGGCATCGCCGTCATCGTGATAGTCGCCATATCCCTCATGTTGGGCCGTTACCCCATCGACCCCCTCGAAGCCGTGGGTATGCTCGCAAGCTCCGTCTTCCCCGTTGACCAAACATGGACGGAGCAACAGGCGACGCTCTTCTTCAACGTGCGCCTTCCCCGCATCCTTCTCGCCCTCATGGTGGGATGCTGCCTGTCCGTGGCAGGCGCGGCATACCAGGGGACGTTCCAGAACCCGCTCGTCTCCCCCGACATCCTGGGCGCGAGCCAGGGAGCCGCGTTCGGCGCGGCCGTCGCCATCCTCGCTGGCTTCACCGCGGGTATGGTCTCGGTATCAGCCTTCGCCTTCGCCTTGCTCACGGTTCTCCTCGTGCTGCTCATAAGCGCACGCGCAAAGGGAAACCACATGATGGTGGTCGTACTCGCTGGCGTGATGGTGAGTTCCCTGTTCCAGGCGGGCGTATCATACGCGAAGCTCATCGCGGACCCGACCGACGAGCTGGCTGACATCACGTACTGGCTCATGGGCAGCTTGACTGGTGCGAAGATGACGCAGGTCACGATGATATTTCCCATACTCCTCGTGGGTTGTATCGTGCTCTTTGCCCTGCGCTGGCGCATAAACATCCTCACCATGGGTGACGACGAGGCGTCTACCATGGGAGTCAACGCCCGGCTCATCCGCATAATCGTCATCATCGCGGCGACGTTCGTCACTGCCGCCTGCGTGTGCGTGACGGGCATGATCGGCTGGATCGGTCTTGTCATTCCGCACTTGTGTCGCATGCTGATAGGTGCGGATTACCGCAAGCTCATCCCCGCCTCGATGCTCATGGGTGCCGGATTCCTCCTCGTCGTAGACGGCATCGCCCGACTTGCCACGACGGCGGAAATCCCCATAGGAATCCTCACGGCTTTCGTCGGCGCCCCCTTCTTCCTCTATCTCATCACGAGAAAGAAGAAGCTATGAGCATCTTGGTCGAAAACCTGGATTTCTCCTACGACAACCACCAGATTCTCCACGGTCTTTCCTTCGAGATTCCCGATGGCATGCTCGTAAACGTGCTGGGACCCAACGGCGTGGGAAAGTCCACGCTCTTTCGATGCATCCTGGGCCTCAACCAGAACTATTCCGGCACCGTCATGGTCAACGGCAAGGACATCAAGTCACTCTCGATACGGGAGCGAGCGCGTGAAATATCCTACATTCCGCAAACGCACGCGCCTGTCTACGACTATGAGGTGGTCGACGCCGTGCTCATGGCCACGGGTAGCGACCTGAAGATGCTCAGCAATCCTGGCCCCGAGCAGCAGAAACGGGCCTACGACGCGCTCGACCGCATAGGAATCGCCGATTTCGCCCACCGTATGTACACGCAGATATCGGGCGGAGAGCAACAACTCGTTCTCATAGCGAGAGCGCTTGCCCAAAACGCCCGTACGATCGTCATGGACGAACCCACGAGTGCCCTAGACTACGGCAACACCGTGCGCGTGCTCTCCTGCGTACGCCAGCTCGCCCAAGAAGGGCTCTCCATCATACAGTCCACGCATAACCCCGACCACGCGTTTCTATATTCCGACAGGACGCTCGTCTTGAAGGACGGCCGCATCGATGCGTACGGCCCTCCCCACGACGTGATTACCTCCGAGCTCATTAGCGGCCTCTACAGCGTCGATGTCGAGGTCAACTCTCTCTATGGCGATAGGGTGCGCATCTGCGTGCCTCGAAGCGAAGTGGAGACACAACAGGAAAGGATGAACCATGAGACACGGTAAGGGAAAGGCGCTGAAAAGAATCGGAGGCGTAGCACTCGCCCTCGCATGCACCATCGCATTGAGCCTGGGGGCTATCGGCCTCGTCGGCTGCTCGGGCAGTGGAGGCTCGGGGGGCTCGTCTGAGGAAACGTGGACGTTTACCGACTCGCTTGGCCGTCAAGTCGAGCTGCCAAAGAACCTGGAAAGAATCTGTCCGTCGGGACATACGGCCCAACAGGTGCTGCTCACGATGGCTCCTGACAAGATGGTCGGCCTCTCCCAGCCGCTCAACGATGACCAACTCAAGATCTTCGGCGAGAAGTTCAAGGACTACCCGGTCTTCGGTGCCGTGCTCGGTGCAAAGGACGACTTCAACCGCGAGGCAGTCGCCGCAGCCAAACCGCAGGTCATCATCGATACGGGCGAGGTGAAGAAGGACACGAAAGAGAGCCTCGATGCCCTGCAGGAGCAACTCGGCATACCAGTCGTGTTCGTCGAGGCCTATCTGGAGGACTATGGCTCGGCATACAAAACCCTCGGCGAGTTGCTCGACATGGAGGAGCGTGGCAACCAGCTCTCCGAGTATTGCAATCGCGTGTACTCCAAGGTCGAGGACACGATGAAGACGATTCCCGAATCCCAGCGCGTCAACATGGCCTACCTGCTTGGCGAAAACGGACTGAACGCGATTGCGAAGACATCCGTCCAAGCACAGGTCATCGACATGGTCGCCAACAACGTGGTCGTCGTTGACGACGCATCCGGCAAGGGAAGCGGCAACGAGATCAGCCTCGAGCAAATCGCGGTCTGGAACCCGGACCTCATCATCTTCCAGAAGGGAAGCATCTACAACACCGCGGGTGATGATCCGGCGTGGCAGGGCATCTCCGCCATCGCGAACGACAACTACTACGAGGTGCCGAACAATCCCTGGTGCTGGATGAACAATCCCCCGACCGTAAACCAGCTCATGGGCATGCAGTGGCTTCCCAGGCTGCTCTATCCCGATGCCTTCGATGACAGCATCGAGGATGTCACGAAGGGCTACTACAAGACGATGTACAACTATGAGCTCACGGATGCGGAACTGAGCGAGTTGCTCACGGGCGCGCTTCCCAAATAGGGCGCAACCGCGATTTACGATGCTGCCCCCGACGCAATACAATGGGCGCCGGGGGCATGGGCCAAGCCGCGGAACATGATTGCACCGCGAACATGACGTCGATTTTGGAGAAGATGATGAGAGACCACTCGCTGCATGTCGAACTATCCCGCCAGGAAGCGGTTGCGGAAATGACCGATGCGCTCTCCGCGTCATTTGGCAAAATCCGGCCCGAACGAGTCGCCCTCGAGGACGCATATGGCCGCGTCCTGTCACGAGACATCACCTGCAAGAGCGACGTTCCCTCGGCACTCACGTGCGCGCTCGACTCGATAGCCGTCAAATGGGACGACTTTGCCGACCTCGAGCCGGGTGCCGTTCCCGATACCAGCTCGTGGGTTCGAGGCGTCGACTGGGAGTTCGCGAACACAGGCGTCGCCATGCCAGAGGGATTTGACACGGCAATCGTGATCGAGCACGTCGAGGTATCCGACGACGAGGAGCGCGTCACTATACTCGCGGCGCCCTCCGAAAGGTTCGCGGGTACGCGAGCAGCGGGGTCGAAGATGAAGGCGAGCGATATCGCCGTTGCCGCCCCTTGCATCATTACCCCAGATGTGGCCGCGCGCATCGCCAGCGCCGGACATTCCTCGGTCGAGGTGATGGCAAGGCCGCGCGTTGCCTTCATCCCGACGGGCAACGAGCTCGTCTCTCCGAACGTCCCGTTCTCGAAGCGCGCGCCGGACAGATTCGCGGGCGCGGGACGGGTCTACGAATCGAACAGCATCGTCGTAAAGGGTAAAGTCGAGCAATGGGGCGGCGTCTACGTGCCCTTTGATATCGTTCCCGATGACCGGGATGCAATCCAGACCGCCGTCGAGCGGGCGTGTGCCGTTGCCGACATCGTCGTGCTCAACGCCGGCTCATCGAAAGGCTCAGATGACTGGTCCGTGGAGGTGCTCGAAGAGATGGGGCGCATCATCTGCCATCAGACCAACCACGGACCAGGACATCACAGCTCGTATGCCATCGTGGACGATACGCCCATCGTGGGTATTTCCGGGCCGAGCGCGGGGGCGTCCTTCACCCTGAATTTCTACTTGCTACCGATCATGCGGAAGTTCCAGGGATTAGATCCAAATCCCA
The DNA here is from genome assembly GCA_003149935.1 of Coriobacteriia bacterium. Lineage (NCBI taxonomy): Bacteria > Bacillati > Actinomycetota > Coriobacteriia > Coriobacteriia bacterium. Next base: position 174,817 of record QAMH01000010.1, read on the forward strand.
CGCTCGTCCCCGCACGACTTAGCGCCGAGTTTCCCAAGGGCAAGATGCACAAGCGGGCGGAAGAGGACGGCCGTCCGCTGCCAGGCGAAGAGCGTCCGGCAGAGGCGACACGGCCGGGTGAGGAGTTCTTCTCGATCAAGTTCCTCGAGCTTGCCCCCGACGCCGACGGGTGCCTGGTGGCAACCCCGCTACCCGGCCGTCCCGGGTCGCCCCAGACATACGGCGCAAATGCGCTCTACATGCTACCAGCTGGCGCATCAGCCACGATGCCCTCCCCCGGCGACATCATCATGGTCGAGCCGCTCGTGTGACGCGCCGCCATGCGCTTCGCATAATCGAAAGAAACGTGCACGGCAGTCGCTCGGCGTCTCTATCCAAGCAACGATGCGAGCTTGCGCTATCATGACAAGGCAGCATACATTCGACCCGGTCATCTAAGAGAGGCGAATCCATGGCATTCGACTACAAGAAAGAATGCAAGGAGCTCTACCAGCCCAAGAAGACACCTTCGATCATCGACGTACCGCCTGCCAACTACGTCGCCGTGCGCGGTACGGGCAATCCCAACGTCGAGGGCGGTGCATACCAGCATGCCATGCAACTGCTCTACGGCATTTCCTTCACCATCAAGATGTCCCCCAAATCGGGATGGGACATCGACGGCTACTTCCCCTACGTCGTGCCGCCGCTCGAGGGCTTCTGGAAGCAGGCCGGCACCGACGGGGCGTTCGATCTGTCGCGCAAGGACGAGTTCGAATGGACGAGTTGCATCCGCCTTCCCGAATTCGTGACGCCGGACGTCTTCGAGCAGGCAAAGAACATCGCGACGGAGAAGAAGGGCGAGGATTATTCGCCTGCCGAATTTCTGACGATAGACGAGGGACTTTGCGTCCAGTGCATGCACATCGGCCCCTACGACGACGAGCCGGTGACTATCGAGGCCATGCACCGCTTTGCCGAGGAACAGGGCCGAACCATCGATTTGACGGACACACGCCTGCACCACGAGATCTACCTCTCCGACCCCCGCCGCTGCGCACCCGAAAAGCTTAGGACCGTCATTCGCATCCCTGTGTCGTAAACCGGAGCGCTTTGAGATATGAAAAGTTAAATAATTTCAATACTTTTTCTCAAAAATATTCCGTAAGTGGTATTATATTATCGGTGCGAGTACAGGAGCGCCGCGGCGGTCATTGGAGGGGATGACAATCCGGCTTACAGACGGTCAAGGCACCCAGTGCAACTGGCATCAAATGTATGCACGATGATTTGGAAGGGTGATTATCATGGCAGAAGAAAAGGGCAAGAGCGTGGAGTTCGAGAGCTTCGAGAGCGACGCTGACGAGACCATCTCCGTCGACGAGGCCAAGGAGCAGGAGAAGAAGGCCGAGGAGCTCCGCGACTAATAGGACGCAAGCCGGTAATCACCGGTGCCCAAACTCAAGAAGGCGGGCTGTCGAGGAATCCCCTCTACAGCCCGCCTTCTCTTTAGTAGTCACAGTGGCCTGAACCTACGACCTTCGGATTATGAGCCCGGAGGTCGTAAACTTTGTATAATGACCATACACCCACCCGCGCTTCGCGAAGGAGGATTGCCGGCATGACCGCAAAAGTCTATTCGATTGATGAAATCCGTCTCATGATCGAGCCCCTTCTGCTGAAGTACAACATGGCCTCGGCGAGCCTGTTCGGATCCTATGCTCGCGGAAACGCCGACGAGTCATCTGACATCGACGTGTTACTCGTCGGAAATGAGGGTTTCAAGGCCCTCGGCATATTCGGTCTTGCCGAGGAACTACATCGCATATCTGGCAAACAAGTTGACGTATACGAGCTTTCGGAGCTAGACTCCGGCTCCTTCCGCGATACCGTACTCAGAGAAGCGGTCGCCTTATGAGAGATGATGAATTTCGGCTGCAGCGTATCAGCGAAATCGGTGACCAGCTCTCATTATTCGCCCTTCGATAAAAGGATAGCCCTATCCCTCGGCAAGGGCAGCGTAGTTCACGTCGAACATCCACTGATTGAACCAACGCATCACGCTCGTGCTGTCGTTCCTGAAGGTATTGTCCCCAAAGACGTAGTCGTAGAGCTCCCACTCAGCCAATTTGAGGGTATCTTTCTCTCCCTTTGTGGTGCAGGGCGAGAGGTACGTCATGGCGCAAAACTCATCGAGTACGTCCCACTGCGACAAGAGCTTGTCGCTGCCTTCCTGGAAGTACTTGACGAGCCGGTAAGCCTCGCCGTATACGTCCTGCATCTGCTGTTTGAAGGAGCGCTGCGCCCAAAGCTCGAGTTCATCTTCTCGCCCATGATATTCGGAAGCTTGGGACATGAACTCATCTAGCGTCATAGCACGACCCACGCTTTCAGCACGTTGTCAACCTTTTGAATCAGATCTTGATCGGCAATAACACGTGGTGTCTCGCCCCATGATCCAATTTCCATATTTGGCTTTACGTTCAGCGTCGATTCGTATTCGATATGGGAATCATCGAAGAAGATGTTCCCACCTAGGAGTTCGTCCTCTGGACCCATCTCTTCCGCGCAATTTCTATGAACCTGCATACCAACGCTTACTTTATTTGTTTTCAGGTTCACGACGAATTTGACATAGTCATCAAAATGACGAGGGCTGAGCTGCTTCAGCCAATCCATATTAACATTGTCAGTCAGAATAATGCCCAGCTTGCCGGCTTCGGTGCTCACGTTGTTCATGGGGGGCCTCCATGCAACCGCTGAGATAAAAAGAGCTCCCAATACTATATTGAGAGCTCGTTGTTCTTGGTCGCGGGGGCTGGATTTGAACCAACGACCTCCGGGTTATGAGCCCGGCGAGCTACCAGACTGCTCCACCCCGCAATATGTCGAGCAGTGCGCTTCAAGCGCGTTTGGCTATATTACGCGCGGACATATGAAAATGCAAGAACTTTTTCGACTCGTTCCCGCCTAGTCCTCTTCGTCCTCGGACTCGGTTACGGTGACGACGCACCTGATCTTGTCGATACGATGGCGATCCATGCTCAGCACGGTGAACTTGACGTGCTTGTCGTAGTGATCCATCTCCGCGACATCACCTTCGTCGGGAATGCCATCGGTAAGCGCCATGAACAGACCGCCCACGGTCTCGACCTCGTCGGCCTGCTCGGGCCTGAACCCGATGATCTCCTCGAGGTCGTCGATGGCAAGCGCGCCGTCAATCTCGAAGTTGCCGTCGGAAAGCTCGACGACTTCCCCTTCTTCGTCATCGTGATAGTACTCGTCATCGACACGGCCCACGATCTGCTCGACCACATCGGACATGGTCACGATGCCAGCCGTGCCGCCGTGCTCGTCGATTACCTGGCAGATGCCCGTGCGGTTTTCCCTCAGCGTGTCGAGCAGACGCGCGATGGGCAACGTCTCGGGCACGGCGGGAAGCTCGCGGATGTTCCAGTCCTCAAGGGGCAGACCCCGCTCCTGATCGAAGAGGTCCTTTACGTGCACGAAGCCGATGACGTTGTCCTTCGAGCCACTACACACGGGATACCGCGTGTACTTATGCTCGTGAATGAGGGCAAGGTTCTCTTTGAGCGTATCCTCGGTATCGAGGCAAATCATGTCCATGCGCGGAGTCATGATGGCCTCGGCGTCCTTATCTCCCAAATCGAAGATGTTATCAACGTACTCGTTTTGCTCGGGGTCAATGAGTCCGCTTTCCGTCGACTCGTCGATGAGCAGCTTGATCTCCTCGTCGGTGTAAACCTCGTGCTCCTTTGCCGGATCATGTCCGGTCGCGCGCACGACGAGGTTGGTGATGCCGTTGAACAGCCACATGAACGGATAGGTGATCTTGTAGAAGAGCGCGAGAGGGCCTGCAGTCGCCAACGCGTACTTCTCGGTCGAGAAAATCGCGAAGGACTTGGGAATGAGCTCACCTACCACGACATGCAACGTCGTCACGATAAAAAAGCCGACGCCGACGCAGATGGGATAGATGGTGCTCTCGGGCAATCCGGCTGCAAGAAGCGGCATCTCGAGAACGGCAGACACGGCAGGCTCTCCCAGCCAGCCTATGGCAAGCGATGCGAGCGTGATACCGAGCTGGCAGGCCGAAAGGTACGCGTTTATGTTCTCGGCGATTTTCTTGGCAGCGCGTGCACCGGGCTTCTTCTCTTCGACGGCAAGCTCGATCTGAGATTTGCGGACACGTACCAGAGCGAATTCTGCGATGACGAAGAAGGCGTTCATCAAGAGGAAAAAGATGACGAGCAAAATGCTAATCACGGTAAACATTTTTGTTGCGCGGCTCCTTAACTACGACCATGCGCCCCTATTCTAGCGAATAATGCGTTTTCGGGCATCTCGGACGCGTCAATCCCGAACCCATGTACCAAGACGTTATCTATTGGTCTACACTGATGGCACTGTCTGCGAGGAAGAGGAGCAGCCATGGACTTCGACAACATCGAAGACATTCGCGCATACTTTGCCGATGACGAGTTCGCACGCAAGTGTCTGGGAGCAACCATTGACGACTACGACTTCGAGACTGGCGTCGCGACCGTGAGCATGGAAATCGATGACCGCCATCACAATGCCCAGGGCTTCGTGATGGGTGGGGTCTTTTTCTCGCTCGCGGATTACGCGCTCGCCGTCGCGAGCAACGTCAACCAATCACCGTCGGCCTCGACCAATTCCAGCATCGCCCACATGCGTCGCGTCAAGGGCAACAAGCTCAAGGCCGTAGCCCACCCCGACAAGCTCGGCCGTAACCTCGCCTTCTTCACGATCGACCTCTTCGACGAACCCGGCAATCTCGTCGCCCGCATGAGCGCAACCGTGATGCGCACAAATCACTAGCGCACCCAGCACTTACATAGCGCCCAAAGCAGCCGAAGCAACGAAAAGGGCCCGCATGAAGCGGGCCCCTCGAGTCGCCTATGGGCGCATGATTTACATCATGCCACCGGCGCCCTGCATGGCAGCGGCCATCTCGGCCATGTCTGGGCCGTCCTTGGGGACGTCGGACACGGTGGCAGCCGTAATGAGCAGCATGGTTGCCACGGAAGTGGCGTTCTGCAGCGCAGAGCGAACGACCTTGACCGGGTCAATGACACCCATGTCGATCATCTTGCCGTACTCGCCGGTCGCGGCATTCAAGCCGTAGCCGGTCTTGGAGTTCTTGATCTTGTCGATGACGACGGAGCCCTCGAAGCCCGAGTTCTCGGCGATGGCACGCATCGGAGCCTCGCATGCCTTGCTCACGATGTTGATGCCGACCTGCTCGTCGGTGTCCTCGGCCTTGAGGTCATCGAGGACGGTCATGGCGTCGATGAGCGCGGCGCCGCCGCCAGCGACGATACCCTCCTCGACAGCCGCATGCGTTGCCTGCAGCGCGTCGTCGATGCGGGACTTGGTCTCCTTGAGCTCGGCCTCGGTCGCAGCGCCGACCTTGATGACGGCAACGCCACCGGAAAGCTTGGCCTTGCGCTCCTGGAGCTTCTCGCGATCGAAATCGGAGCTTGTCTCCTCGATTTGCGCGTTGATGGTGTTGATGCGCTCCTCGATGTCGGCCTTCTTGCCCGCACCATCGACGATGGTCGTGGTGTCCTTGGTCACCTTGACGCTCTTGGCGGTACCGAGCATGTCGAGCGTGACGTCGGAAAGCGCGACACCGAGCTCCTCCATGATGGGCTGGCCACCGGTGACGATGGCGATGTCCTCGAGCATGCGCTTGCGACGGTCGCCAAAGCCGGGAGCCTTGACGGCGACAACATTGAGCGTGCCGCGAATCTTGTTGAGGACGAGCGTTGCCAGAGCCTCGCTCTCCACGTCCTCGGCGATGATGAGGAGCGGCTTGCCGGACTGCATGATGCCCTCGAGCAGCGGCAGGATGTCCTGGATGGCGGAAATCTTCTGGTCAGTGATGAGGATGTAGGGGTTGGAGAGCTCGGCCTTCATGGTCTCGGTGTTGTTGACCATGTAGGGGCTCAGATAGCCCTTGTCGAACTCCATGCCCTCGACGATGTCGATATCGATGCCAAAGGTGTTGGAATCCTCGACGGTGATGACGCCATCCTTGCCGACCTTCTCCATGGCATCGGCGATCTTCTCGCCGATCTGCGGATCACCCGCGGAGATGGCGCCGACGTTCTTGATCTCGTCGAAGGTCTTGACTTCCTTGGCGTCCTTCTTGATCTTCTCGACCAGCGCATCGACAGCCTTGTTCATGCCCGTGCGGATGGCGATCGGGTTGGCACCGGCGGTCACGTTCTTGAGACCATCGCGAATCATGACGTCGGCGAGCAGCGTGGCGGTGGTAGTGCCATCGCCGGCGACGTCGTTGGTCTTGACGGCAGCCTCGCGGATGAGCTGGGCACCCATGTTTTCGACCTTGTCCTCGAGCTCGATCTCCTTGGCGACGGTCACGCCGTCGTTGGTGATGAGCGGGGCGCCGAAGCTGCGCTCGCAGGCAACGTAGCGGCCCTTGGGGCCAAGCGTGACCTTGACAGCGTCGGCAAGTTTAGATGCACCGGCGGCAAGCGCGCTGCGCGCATCGGAATCAAAGCTAATGTTCTTAGCAGCCATTGGTAATCATTCCTTTCACATGTGATAGTTAGTCGACAACTGCGTACAGGTCTTCGGCGCGAAGAATGACGTACTCTTCGCCATCAACGGTGATGTCCTGTCCGCCATACTTGCCGTAGATAACGGTATCACCCGGCTTGACGGGAACGGGAACGAGGCTGCCATGATGGTACTTGCCCTCGCCCACGGCGATGACCTTGCCACGCTGCGGCTTTTCCTTGGAATTGCTCGTGAGAATCAGACCGGATGCGGTGGTTTCCTCCGCCTCGTCCTGCTTGATGATGACTCGATCGCCCAACGGCTTCAAATTCATCTTTGTGCCTCCTAGAACTACGGGGTGATAACAAAATAACGTTCCTCATAGTACGCGCGCACCGTGCGGATTCATACCCTTGTTAACATTCCGTAAGAAATAATCTACTAATATGACACTTAGATTTCCTTGTTACCCTTTTATATACCCGATATCGCCCTGACCTGCGAAACGACGGGGCTGCTGACGGGAATGAGATGGTGTGGCCCCCCCCCATCTCATTCCCGTCATTTGGTGCGCAGGGGCATGTGGGCTTGGGGGTCGGCATCGAGCCCGGTGCGCTTGCCCGCCTCGAAGAGATCGAGGCCCACCGACGCGATCATCGAAGCGTTGTCGGCACAATCCGAGAGCTCGGGCATGACAACGCGAATGCCGCGCTTGCCGAGCTCGTTTTTGAGGGCCTCGCGCAAGTCAGGGTTCGCTGCCACACCACCGCCAATGCACAGGATGTCAACGTCCGCTTGCTTGCACGCATCGAGCGACTTGGCCACAAGCACATCGACGATGGCGGCGGTGAAGCTCGCCGCAAGGTTGGGGATGTCGATATCCATTCCCGCCTTGCGCTGCTCGTTGATATAGGTGATGACGGCCGTCTTGAGGCCCGAGAGCGAGAACTGCAGGTTCCCGCTATGCATCATCGCGCGTGGGAAGTTGATAGCCTTGGCGTCACCATCCTGGGCGAGCTTGCTCAGAATGGGGCCACCGGGATACCCCAACTCGAGCGCCTTGGCGACCTTATCGAACGCCTCCCCCACGGCATCGTCGAGCGTACTTCCGAGTACCGCGTAGTCGCCCCAATCCTTCACGTGCACGAGCATGGTGTGGCCTCCGCTCACAAGCAGCGCAACGAAAGGCGGCTCAAGCGCGGGATCGACGTAGCGATTCGCATACAGATGCCCCTCGAGATGGTTCACGCCAATGAAGGGCAGGCCCGTCGCAAAGCATAGGCCCTTGGCAAAGGCAACGCCCACGACGAGCGCCCCAACCAAGCCCGGCCCGATCGTACACGCGACGGCCGAAAGATCGGAGAAATTCAGCCCCGCCTGCTCCATCGTGTACATGACCGTGGGAACGATGGCCTCGGTGTGCTTACGCGAGGCGATCTCGGGGACGACGCCGCCAAAGCGCTTGTGAAAGTCGATTTGGCTTGCGATGCAATCCGCGAGGATGGCCCGTTTGCCATCAATGACGGCTGCGGCCGTCTCATCGCAGGAGCTCTCGATTGCGAGAATGAAGGGCGCCTCGTGGCCTGCAGCACGCTCATGCGCGTGACTGGTCCTCGGTTGCGAGATGCGCATCTCGCGGTCATCACGTTCGATCTCGTGCTGCAGACGTGCACGCCTCTCCGCATCGCGCGGGTCGGTCATCTGGGCCAAACGCAGCTGCTCGTTTTCCTCGGCATCCGAAAGACGCGTGTACACGGGCACGAGTGCTGCGGCATCCCCCGAACCGACAGTACCAGTCGCAAACGCCTGTGCAAAGGCGCTGATGAGGCCCTGGCCGTCGGGCAGCCACAGCCCTTGCGGCGCAAGTTCGAACGGAGCGCCCTCGAAAAGTTGCGCGTATTTGAGCAGCCCGTCGCCCGTGAGCATGAGGGAGCTTTCCTCCGAAGCCCATTGCTGCGCGACCTGCGCCGGTTTGGCGACGGTATCAGGCTCCAGACGCGTCACGCCCGCATCATCGAGGGCGTAGCGCACGGGATACACTTCCTTGCGCATGGCATCGGCCACGACACCCAACCTGCCACGTACGCCGGCCCACCACGCGCGCCAGGCAACGGCGTCGAGCGTGGAAGCACCGTAAAGCGGCGCGGCCAGACCGCAGGCAAGTCCCTTCGCGGTCGCCACGCCGATGCGCACGCCCGTAAACGAGCCAGGACCCCGACCCACGACGATGGCGTCGATGTCGCTCACCTCGAGCCCTGCATCGGCAAGCAGCCGCGCAGCCTGCGTGAGCAGCACCTGGTTTGCCTGGCGCGGCGCATCGACCTGACACGAGGCAACCATCGTAGCCGATGCGTCCGCCTCGCCGAAGTCCGCCAACGCCAGCACCATCTGAGTGCTCGCGGTATCGAGTGCCAAGACCCGCATGCCCTCTCCTACTCGCTCAAATCGGCCCGAATGACAGTCTCGCTCGTCAGGATATCGCCCTTGACGATCCTGCTGCCGTCATCGCTCGTGCCCAAAAGCTCAACCTGATGCTGCTCGACCGTGCCGTTCGCGCGCACGATGTCCACATACGCCACATCGTCAATCTCGCGCACGGCGGTTGCGGGCACATAGAACACCTGGCCGTAGTCCTCGATGCGCATCTGCGCCACGATGGGGTCACCCACCTTGAGCGCCCCCGAATTGTCGAACATGATGGATGCATCGTAGAGCGCCTGGCCGCTACTCGTCAAAGATGCCGACGAGGGATTCTTCGAGAAGCCCGTGAGCATGCCCTGATAACGCACGCCGGGCGTCACCGTCGAGGTAATGCTCACGTATTGGCCGGCTTCGAGCAATACGGAGACGTATTCCGGAGTCTGCACAACGCCAATAAGCACGTTCATATCCGCAATCTGCAGGGCAGGCCCCTGTTGTGCAAGCTGATCGCTTGTCATGCCAACGGCGACCTTGAGGTTTGTCACGGTTCCTGCGACGCTGGCGGTGATAACCTGTGGCTCATCCTGTCCGTCGCGCATCTCGAACAGCACCGTCCCCTGTTTCACGTACTGGCCGTCCCGTACATGCACGACGGTAACACTGCCCTTTGCCTTCGTGTCCACATCCGTCACGCGAATCGGCATGACACTACCGTTGCATTCGATGGTGTTGGAATACGTCCCTGGCACAAGACGTGTCGTCGTGTATGCGCCTGTCGTCTTAATCAGACCGCTGGCATGGGCCCCCATCATGAAGAGGCCACCGCCAAACACGAGCGCGGCCACCACGATGAGCGCACTCGCTGCCGTGCGCAGCTTCATTTCCTGCCGAGCGTCTGCATTTCTCTTGCTCTCAAACAGCATGGCAAAGCCTTACGCACGCTACTCGAGCGGTACGTCAACCGTATAGGTCGCACCACCTGTGTAGTCGACCGCCGTGAACGAAAAGTCACGACGCAGCATGGGAGCGGTCGTGCTCGATGACGATGAGGAGCTTGCGCTCTCCGAGCTTCCATCGGCGTTGAGGGGCGCGGCCTGCTCCTTCGACGGCGTCTGCTGGTTAGTGAAGAGAAGCGAGTTGCGCCAAGCGGAGCATCCGCCCATGAAAATGTTGAGGGCGAGGTTGATGATGAGAATGAGCATGACCCATCTGAAACAGCCGTTTGCCGTGTTGCGCGCCTGCTCGCGCTGCTGACGCTGCTGTTCCTCGCGAGCTTCGCGATAGGCGTCTGACTGGCTCGCCTGCTGCCACTGGCGAAACATCTCCTCGAAGGGATCGTAGTATTGCCCGCCGCCCTGCTGCTGATCGCCGCCCGTGAAGGGCCCGTAATACCAGCCGCCTTGCTGCTGACCACCCTGGCCGCTTTGTCCTCCTCCATAGCCGCCGAAGGGGTTGCCACTCGGACCTTGCCCGCCATAGGGATTACCAGTGTTGACACGCGGGCCGTAGGGTGTGCCATTCATGATGGAATCGTACGCAGCGTTCACCTCGGCCATTTTCTTGGCTGCCTGCTCGTCGCCGGGATTGAGATCCGGGTGGTATTTTTTGGCAAGCTTGCGATATGCCTTGGTCACCTCTTCCTTGGAGGCGCCGGAAGGCACACCGAGCACTGAATATGGATCTCTCTGCTGCATGGCTGGCTATTGTACCGTGAATCTCCTAGGAAGAGGCGTCGAGGGCTTCCCCAAGCGCCGCTTCGAGCTGCGCCCCACGTGCGCCATGTCCCGTGATGGCAATGGCACGCGTCTCGTCATCGGCAACCGTGATCTGAACGTCGATACGCTCATCGGGCATGGCCGCAGGGAACTTGTCACCCCACTCGACGAGACACACGGCGCCGCTCTCGAGTAGCCCGAAAAAGTCGATGTCCGTGAGCTCGTCTTCTTCATCGAGTCTATACAAATCAAAGTGGAGGAGCGGAAGCTCGTCTCCGACGTACTCGAACAGGATGTTGAACGTCGGGCTTGTGATCTCATCGTCAACGCCGAGGCCCGCGGCAAAGCCCTTGGCAAACTGCGTCTTACCTGCACCAAGATCGCCGCTCAGCACAACGCAGTCGTTCATCTCCATGAGTCTGGCGATTGCCTCGCCCAACCGTATGGTGTCGTCAAGCGAATTACATCGACAGTGAATCAATGGACACTTCCCTTCTCGTTCTCGCGAGCATCGTCAGTATCGAGCAGGAGCTTGATGAGATCGAAGTCCTGCTCGATCGCGCCGATCTTGCTGCGGTCGTATATGGCTGCCGCGGGATGAAATGTCGGAATGACCCTAAACGGCCCCGTAACATGAATCTTGCCGCGCAAGCGCGTGATACCGGTGTTCGTCTGCAGGATGAACTTGGTCGAGAAATTGCCCATCGTCACGAGCACCGTGGGGTGTACGGCCTTGACCTGCTCGCGCAGCCAGGGCGTGCATACCTCGATTTCCTCGGGCTTGGGGTCGCGGTTACCCGGCGGACGGCACTTCAAGATGTTGGCGATGTAGATATCCTCGCGCGCGAGGCCGATGCGCTCGAGCATCTGGTTGAGCAGCTTGCCGGCCGCACCCACGAAGGGCTCGCCCTGCAAATCCTCGTTCTTGCCCGGCGCCTCGCCAATGAACATCACCTTGGCACGCGGATTACCGGCACCAGGCACGACATTCGTGCGCGTATCGCCCAATGCGCATTTATGGCAGCTATCGATACCCGCCAATGCCTCGCTCAGGGATTTGTGAATGTGATCGTCTAGATCTGTCACCGCTTGCGTCGTTGCCATCACGTGCTCCTCGTGCCAACCTCACACTTACACGTAGATGCGCGGAAGACGCGCACCGAACATGCAGATGAGCTCGTAGTTAATGGTATCGATCTCGTCGGCCATCATATCGGCGGTGATCTCGTAATCACCCTGCTGGCCCAGGATCACGACCTCGTCGCCAATTTTCGCCTTCTCGACACCGGCGTCGAAGGGAATCTCGATCATCATCATGTCCATGCAGATGTTGCCGACCTGCCTGCACGGACGGCCCTTGTAGAGCACGCGCATGCGCCCCGACAAGCTGCGGCGCACACCATCGGCATAACCGATGGGAACCGTGGCGATCTGCACGGGCTTGGCCACACGGTAGTTGAAACCATACGAGACGCCCTCGCCCATCTGGGGCTCGCGCACCTGGATAATCTGGGCCTTTACCGCCATCGCCGGATATAGATCATCGCTGCTGCGCAAGACAGGACTGGGAGCAAGACCATACATCGTGATGCCCACGCGCACCATGTCGAAGTAAGCTTCGGGATAACGCTGCGTCGCCGCGGAATTGGCACTATGCGCAAGACCGTAATCGATGCGGGCATTGCGCATGAGCTGGAGCGCCTCATTGAAACGTTGCAGTTGCATGCGGAAGTCCCAGTCACTCTCCTCGTCTGCCGTTGCGAAATGCGTGAAGACGCCGGCAAGCTCGAGACCGCGATGGAAATTGATGGACTGCAGAAAATCGACCACGTCCAAATAGAATATGCCGATGCGATTCATGCCTGTATCGATGGCGAGGTGGTACTTGGCGACCATGCCATTGAGATCGGCCTCCTCACCCAGAGCCAACGCGAACTCCTCCGTGATGACCGTGGGTGTAAGATCGTAGGCCAGCACATAGGGAATGGCGCGCATGGGTGGCTGCGAAAGCACCAAGATGGGAGCCTCGATGCCATGCTCGCGCAGCTCGACACCCTCCTCCACCGAGGAGACGGCCAGCTGGTCGACGCCCGCCTTGAGTGCGGTGCGAGCCACGTGTACGGAGCCATGACCGTAGCCATCGGCTTTGACGATCGCCATGATCTGGCGCTCGAGCCCGACGCGCTTGCGGATGACGCGGATGTTGTGCGCGATGGCGTTTAAATCGACTTCGACCCACGCTCCACGCGGGACGTTTTCGCGGGTGTAGCATTCCTTGAGTTTGAGCTCATCGCGATTGAGATGCTCATGCTCGTCTGTTGTGGCTTCGGAAGAGAATCCCTCAACGCGGGGATGCGCACCGAAGTAGTTGACCTCGTTCGTGCTCACGAGACGCCCTCAGCCTCCAAACCTAAGAGAACAGGACCAATTTTACAGATTATATCTTCCGGCATCACGGCGTGAACACTCAATTCGCGTGCAGCGAGTCTGCCTGCACGACCGTGAACGAACACCGCAAGCGTGGCGGCATCAAATGCATCGAGCCCTTGCGCGAGAAACGCGGCGATCATGCCGCCAAGCACATCGCCCGTGCCAGCCTTGGCAAGCTCGGGGCCCCCTTCGGCAACGGCGCGCAGTTCACCTGCCGGCGTCGCAATGAGCGTCTCGGGGCCTTTGAGGACGATGATCGCATCATATGTGCGGGCAAGCGTGATGGCATCCTCGTTGCGGTTGGTGACCTTGCGCCCCAACAGGCGGGCGGCCTCCCCTTCATGCGGCGTGAGGATGCGCGGATGCCGTGCGGGCATTTCGAGCAGCGCATGATTGCGCGCGATGAGATTGAGCGCGTCGGCATCGAATACCATGGGACGATCCTGCGGAAAGGAGGCGAGAAAGCGCTCGGCATCATCCGTCGCTCCCATGCCCGGTCCGATGAGAATGATCTGGCTCTTGGCCAGATCCTCCTGCGCTTGAAAGAGAGACGTCGCGCACAGGGTGCCCTCGAGGCCTTGGTCGCATGCCGAGACGGGAATCGAGATGAGGTGCGCATGCGCGCACGAGGCTGCGCCACGCGTCGTGACAAGACGCACGTAGCCCGCCCCGCAACGCGCGGCGGCGTTTGATGCCAGGATGGGTGCCCCGGGATACGGGGCACTTCCGCCTACGACGCCCACCGTTCCCCGCGAGTACTTGTTCGCATCAAGCGCTGGGTACGGGATAAGCATCCTGATGTCGTGCTCCGAAAGCATCAGCGCCAAAGGCTCACTCATCGCTATCGTCCGCCTCCCCATAGGCCTGGTCGACGTCGCTCTCGAGGTCGTCGAGCATGCTGCGCAGCTCGCGAAAACGCATCGCGAGCTCCTGGGCAGGTGTCGTCTTCTCCTCGACGACGGGGCGCGTCGCTGCCGTGACCGCAATGGCATTGGCGACGGCGGTCTCGTTGGTACGACTCAGCGACAGGGGAATCTCGAGAATGCCGAGCATGCTGGCAATTTGCTGCGCACGTCCATGCAACAGCGCGAGCGGCTTGCCCTTCTCGTCGTGCGTGACCTCGACATCGGTGAAGGCGATGCCATCGGCAAAACCCGTGCCAAGCGCCTTGAGGACGGCCTCCTTGGCGGCAAAGTGCGTCGCATAGCGCACGGCAGGCCGATGATGGCCCTCGCAATAGGCGCGCTCGTTATCGGTGAAAACGCGGTAGACAAAGCGGGGAGAACGCTGGAGGATATTCTCCATGCGCTCAATCTCGACAATATCCACCCCAAGCCCCGTCGAGGGAGCTTCCTGAGCGGCGCTCGTCATTCCACGGTCACCGACTTCGCAAGGTTACGCGGCTTGTCGACATCGCAGCCGCGCTCAAGCGCGATATAGCGCGCGAAGAGCTGCAACGGGACGCTTGCCGTGATGGCCGTGCACCAATCGGCAATGCGCGGGATGTAGAAGACGTAATCGGCGATATCGGCGACCTCTTGATCGCCCTCGGAGGCAACCGCCACGACGCGCGAACCACGTGCGAGAATCTCCTGCACGTTGCTGAGCGTCTGCATACGCGTGGGGGACTCGGTCACGACCGCGACAACGGGAACGTTCTCATCAAGCAACGCAATCGGGCCATGCTTGAGCTCGCCGGCCGGATAGGCCTCAGCGTGCAGGTAGCTAATCTCCTTGAGCTTGAGCGCTCCCTCCTTGCAGATGGGAGAGCCAATGCCGCGACCCACGTACATGACCGAATGGGCCTTCGCGACCTCCTTGGCCGCTTCCTCGATCACGGAGGTGTCCTGCAGGATGTCCTCGATCTGGGCGGGCGTCTCGCGCAGCTCGTAGTACAGCGATTTGACCTGACGCGTGGTTAGACGGCCCTTCTTCTGGCCCAGGAACATCGCGATGAGCGCAAGGCAGGAGATCTGCGCAAGAAAGGACTTGGTTGCCGCGACGGAAATCTCCATGTTCGCCTTGACGTAGAGCGTGCCGTCGGATTCGCGCGTGATGCGACTGCCCACGCAATTGGTGATGGCGAAGACGCGTGCGCCCTTGGAGCGCGCGATGCGCACGGCAGCGAGCGTGTCAGCGGTCTCTCCCGATTGTGAGATGGCAATGACAAGCGTCGAGGACGAGACGATGGGATTGCGGTAGCGAAACTCGCTCGCCACCTCGACTGTCGTCGGGATACGCGCCCAACGCTCGATAAGGTCGCGGGCAACGAGACCGGCATGATAGCTCGTGCCGCAACCGATGATGTAGACGTTGTCGATGGCGTCGATATCGTCATCGTCGAGCGCGAGGTTATCAAAGAGCACGTAGCCGTTCTTGACCGCACCGCTGATGGTATCGCGCACGGCACGCGGCTGTTCGTAAATCTCCTTGAGCATGAAGTCCGGGAAACCGCCGCGCTCGGCATCCTCGGCGTCCCAGTCGATGTGCATGGTCTCGAGCTCGACGGGCTCGCCCGGTGCGCTGAAGTAATCGATGCGCGTAGGCTGGAGCAGCGCGAATTGGCCGTCCTCGAGAAAGACGACGTCGCGCGTGAAATCCATGATGGCGACGATGTCACTGGCCACGAGCGCGGCAGGCTCATCGCCCTCGGAGAGGCCAACGACGATGGGGCTGTCCTTGCGCGTGACCGCAATCTCGCCCGGATGATCGACATGCATGACGGCCAGGCCGTAGGCGCCCTGCAGAACCTCCGTCGTGCGTGCGAGGGCATCGATCAAATCACCGTCATAGTACTTCTCGATGAGATGGGCGACGATCTCGGTGTCCGTCTCGCTCTTGAAGACGTGGCCCTCGGATTCGAGGAGGTCACGCAGCTGCACGAAGTTCTCGATTATGCCGTTATGCACGACGGCGATCTTGCCTGAGCAATCCGAGTGAGGATGCGCGTTCGGCTCGGTCGGGCGACCGTGCGTTGCCCAGCGCGTGTGACCGATGCCGCAAGTCGAGGTGACATCCCAGTCTTCGACCGCCTTGGCGAGCTCTTCGACTTTGCCGACACGTCGCACGATGCTGATCTTGTCGTTCGTCTCGACGGCAATGCCCGCCGAGTCGTAGCCGCGATACTCGAGCTTGCGCAGCCCTTCGAGCAATATGTCGCGTACGGGAGCAGTACCGGTGTAACCAACGATTCCGCACATGTGGAAACCGCCCTTTCAGGTGAGTCTTAAAGTACAGATTTTATCAAAGCGCCTTGCCCCAAACCACTGGGCGCACCGAGCTACATAAAAAGCCCCGTGCCATATGGCAACGGGGCTTTTCTTGCATTGCTTGAGGTGCGTTACGCCTGGGGAATCACATGGACCTTGCGCTTGAGACCCTTGGTGTACTTCACCGTGCCGGGAACCATCGCAAACAGGGTGTCATCCTTGCCGCGACCGACGTTCTCGCCGGGATGGAAGTGCGTGCCGCGCTGACGAACGAGGATCTCGCCCGCGTTGACAACCTGACCGGCAAAACGCTTGCAGCCAAGACGCTGCGCGTGGGAATCACGGCCGTTACGACTGGATCCGAGGCCTTTCTTGTGTGCCATAAGTCTTCAGCCCCCTTTGCTACTCTGCGTTGGTGATGGTCTCGATGATATCGGCCTTGCGAGCACCGCTCGGGAGCTTGATGTCATGCTCCTTGGCGTAATCCTTGAGCTCGGCAACCGTCATCTTGGTGAAATCGACATCGGCCTTCTTGGCAGGAGCGGCCGCCTTCGTCTCCTTCTTGGCGGGCTTCTCGGCGGCGGGCTTAGCGGCCTTTGCAGGCTTCTCGGCCTTGGCCGGCTTCTCTACGGCAGCCTTCTTGGGCGCCGGAGCAGCAGCCTTGGTGCCGTTCACGTCGACGATGCAAAGGCGGGTGAGCTGCTGGCGATGACCGCGCGTGCGCTTGTAGCCCTTGCGCTTCTTGAACTTGAAGATGATCTGCTTGTCACCCTTGTGCTGGTCGAGAATCTCGGCCGTGACATTGGTCTTGGCAAGAGCACTCGCGTCCGTGACGACGTTGGAGCCATCGTTGAGGAAGAGCACGTCGAGAGAGACCTTGTCGCCGGCCTCGCCCTCGATCTTCTCAACGTCGAGCACGTCGCCCGGCTTCACGGTGTACTGCTTGCCACCGGTTTTAACAATCGCGTACATGTTCGTACCTTTCATTACTCATTGACATGCCCGTATCGTGCGGGAAAGGGAAAAGAACCGTCACGAGGGGGCAAACGCCAATAGTCTACTAGGAGAATGGGGCTGTGACAAGGAAAAGTTTCGAAGAAGACAGGGAGCGGTCGGGCGTCCGCATGGGGCATCTCGAGTAGATGCGCTGTTCGCACGATGCGGGTTTGCGAGGACTGTCTGAGCGTGCGGTCTGTGCACGCGAGTTCCGCAGCAGCATCGCGCGAACAGCGCATCGGGTACGAGAGCAAGCCCCATGCGGACGCCCGAGCGCTCCGTGGCCTACTTTTCCCGCAGCTCCATGCGCGTAAGACTCCTGACGGCAACGGGTCCATCCATCAACTCGCAAGCTGCGGCGATGAATTTGTCGGGGCGTAATGCCCCCTCGTTGCCTTGGAAGGTGGAGAAGTCGACCGTCACGACATCGTCGTCGACAGTCACATGCGGACCATCCACAAGCCTGCCCGCAAATTCGACACGCTTGACCGTCGTCTTATGGCCCTTGGTCTTCGTGACCTCGATGAAGCCGCGATCAACCAGCCGCTCGAACGCGCGCACCACGTCATCGGCGCCGATTCCCGTGCACGCGAGCTCGGCCTTCCACACACTTACCGGATACATGACATCAATCGCATCGTCACCATGCGCGCAATAGGCGCACGCAGTGGGCATGAGGTTTTCCGGAGCAGCCGCCTGCAGCGCCGCGAGTGCAAGATCGGGTGAGACGTACTCGCGCAGGCGCAGGTCGAAGTATTCCGAGCGTGAGCCGGCTCCCACGGGCAATGCGGGGCCAAAGGCAATCTTCATATGCGGATTGAAGCCCTCGGTAATCGCGAAAGGCAGGCCAGCCCTGCGCACGACGCGCTCCATCGAACGCACGGTCTCGAGATGCGATAGATACGCGAGCCTGTCCGTGATCTGGTACTTGACGCGCAAACGGAACCCCTCGCTCATGCGCACTCACCTCGCAGGGTTCGCGTGCCTTCGATAACGTTCGTCATTCCCACAAGCGGGCAAACGCCGCACTGCGAGCAGCTCGTAAAGCTGCAATCGGGCGTCACCTCGCCCACGCGGGCACGGGCGCGTTCCTCACGCAGGAACTCCTCGCTCACGCCAGCAGAGATATGACTCCAGGGAAGAGGAGCGCCCTCCTCGTATTCGCAGGCAGCGCGCTGCATGATGGGCACGCCGCACACGTCACCGGCCTGCTCCCAGGCGGCAAAGGTAAACTGCTCGGTCCAGGCGTCAAAACGCGCACCTCGGCGCCATGCCTCCTCGATCAGCTCGGCGCACTCTCGTCCACCACGAGCCAAGACTGCCTCGACGTAGCTTGTGTCCGAATCATGCCAATGCAGATTGATGCCCTTTTTGGGAAAGCTCGCCCGCAGCACGTCAATGCGATGGCTAATCTCCGAAAGCGATATCTGGCCGTTCCACTGAAACGGCGTCATCGCCTTGGGAATGAAGAGCGCGACCGAGACATTGAGGCGGATGTTGCGCGGCTCCCCCTCGGGAACGGCATCCTTGGCAGCGGCATAGACGCGACGGCACAGGGCGCCGATGCCGGCAACGTCCTCGTCGGTCTCGCCTGGCAGCCCGATCATGAAGTAGAGCTTGAAGCCACGCCAGCCCGCCTCGACGGCGCTCGTCACGGCATGGAGCAGGTCTTCCTCGCTCACGCCCTTGTTGATGACATCGCGCATACGCTGCGTGCCCGCCTCGGGAGCAAGCGTAAGACTGCCCTTCTTTTCGCCCGCCGCGAGTCGCGCAAGCTCGACGCCGAGCGCATCGACACGCTGGCTCGGTAGGCTCACGCTCTTGCCCGTCTGCGAGAAGCTCCGGTTCAATCGCCTGAGCATGTGCTCGATAGTCGAGTGGTCCGTCGAGGAAAGCGAAGTGAGGGACACCTCGTCATAGCCCGTCGAGGCAAGGCCATCCATGACCGCCGCGATAACGGTATCGGCTTTGCGTTCGCGTACGGGACGGTAGATCATACCCGCCTGGCAAAAGCGGCAGCCGCGATTGCAGCCGCGCAGAATCTCGATTGCGAGACGGTCGTGTACGAGCTCGCAATACGGGACGATCTGGCGCGGCAGGGCAGGCAACGCATCGAAATCGCGAATGATGCGCTTTGTGACCTGCGCCGGCACCTCCGCGTCAACTGGCGTGACCGTCGTGTAGCCACGCATGCCTGCTGCCAGCTGCTCGTCGCGAATCTCATGCTCCTCGACGTTATAGAGACTCGGGACATATACGCCCTCGATGCGGGAGAGCTCGCGCAGAATCTCCGCACGCGACGCACCCCGCTTCTTGAGTGCGCGATGCCTGAGCGCGACTTCCACGTCGAGCTCTTCACCCTCACCCACGAAGATGAGATCGAAGAACGGCGCGAACGGCTCGGGGTTGTACGCACAGGGACCACCGCCCATGACGAGCGGTTCATCCTCCCCGCGCTCGTCGGCATGCAGCGTGATGCCGGCAAGATCAAGAAACTCGAGGATATTCGTGGCACAGAGCTCGTGCGGCAAGGTGATGCCGACGAAATCGAAATCGCGCACGGGCGTATAGGTCTCGAGAGACGCAAGCGGCAGCTCGTGCTCGCGCATGAGCGCGATCATATCGACCCAGGGCAGATAGGCACGCTCGCAGTAGATATGCCCGTTGGCGTTGAGGCAATCGTAGAGAATGGCGATGGCCTGGTTTGCCTGGCCAATCTCGTACGTGTCCGGATACACGAGCACTGCATGATAATCGGCGCCATCCTTCTCGGAAGGCGTGACGCTACCCCACTCCTGGCCCAAATAACGCGAGGGCTTCTCGACCCGAGCGAGAAGCGGCGCATAGCGTTGCCACAGATTGAGTTCCTGCACGTCGTCTGCCTCCAAGGCCGATTTTGAAATCATGGAATGCTGGCTTACGGTACTGCCTAGTTGTGAGCGGTCGCGCTGCTCACGACGTTGCCGACAAGGTCTTCGCCCTTGTTGACGACGGGAGCCGCCTTCTTGGCGACCTTGGCAGCCACATCGGAAAGCCCGTGCAGTTTGCCGTTCTCCTCGTAATATTCGATCGCGGCAATCGCCATGCCCATCGTTCCCGATGCGGCAACGGCGGGCTTGATGGCCCACCCCAGCATGGGGACGTGCGCGACGAGCTTGCGCGCCACGGCACGGCATCCAAACCCGCCCGCCGTCACGGCCAGCACCTCGCCGATGCGCTCCTTGTTCATCTCCTTGCCGTACACGGCGGCAATCTGAAGGACCATCTTGGCCTGGTTGAGCGCGATGAGCGGCATATCGGCACCCGGCACGAAGAAGACGAGCCCGATGGCACCGTTCTGGATGGTCGTCTGCTTGGCAAGCTCGACGGCCAGTGGATGACGTATGAACGGAAAGGCCCGCGCAAGCGAGAGGCGCTTGCTCGGCACGTTCTGGACGATCCAGGTGCCGAGCTGTTCGAGTGGACGTGCGGACTCCCCATCGAGTTCGAGGTCCACGAGGTTCTCGAGGTCGATGCCCCTGCCCACGCCAGGCGTATGGGCCGTACCCGTCAGGGTCGGGGCAGTATTCGCCGACAGCGTCATGTCGGCATAGTCCTGCGCCGAGCGCTTGTCATTCGCAAAGTAGGTCTTGCCGCGCTCGATGACGACGACCGCGGGGACGTCATGCTCCTCGGCCGCATGCACCACGTCGCCCAGCAGCAACGAGTCACCGCCGATGATGACGACGAGATCGGTATCCTTGGGGATGACGGGAACCTTTTTGTCGAGCACGACATCCGTGACATGGGCATTGGATGACACGTCAACGAATGCCTCAATCACCTTGTCGACGAGCGCGTTGCTCGCCGTCGGATCGAAGACGAGCTCGACGCGCGAAGGCAGATCACGCTGCTGCCCGATGGCCGTGATCGCGCTTAGTACCTTGCTTACGTCAATTGGCATGCTCGGCATAACGTGTCCGAACCTTTCTCTTCCTAGCCCAGAGCGTCATTGCGTCTTGACCAGACCGATAAGAGCAAGCCGACGCAAATGAAGTTGGTGAACATGAACGAGGAACCGTAGCTCATGAACGGCAACGGAATGCCCGTAATGGGCATGAGTCCCAAGTCCATGCCTATGTTCTCTACAATCTGGAACAACCACATCGCCATGATACCAGCTGCGATGAGCGAGCCGTACAAATCCGATGACGAAAGCCCGATGCCCAGCGCCGTCAAGAGCAGCGCCAGGTACAGCACAAGCAATATGAACGCCCCCACGAAGCCGAACTGCTCGGCGTAGACGCAGAAGATGAAGTCGGTCGCGGATTCGGGCAAGAAGCCGCCCGAGGACTGCGTCGCGTTGCCCCAGCCCTTGCCGACGAGCTCGCCGCTTCCGACGGCGATCTTCGCCTGGTTGAGGTTGTAGGCATCGTCTGCGTATTCGGGATTATCCGGGTCGATGAAGACGAGCAGACGACTCATCTGGTACTGCCTGATGAGCTGCACGTCGCCACCCGTCCAGTCATTCACGACGCCATTGATCCCGAGTAGGGCCGCGACGCCCACTACGGCCGTGGCGACCGAGATGATGAGCCACCGTCGCGCCACGCCGCCAATGAGCAGGATGCAGAAGCCGACGATGAGAATAACGAGGGCCGTACCCAAATCCTCGCGCATGAGCAGAACGAAGGGTATGAGCAAGATGCCGAGCAGCTTCAAGAAGTCAGCGCCTCGGACAATAGACCCCTGATACTGCGCGGTAGCCGCACCGATTGCGAGGATGGTCACCGGTTTGGCAAGCTCGGACGGTTGAAAGGTGAGCGAACCGATCCTGATCCACGACGTCGCGCCGTTCACCTCATGGCCAAGACCGGGAACCATCGGCAACAAGATGAGAATCGCATCGAGCACGATGAGGGGAACGATGAGATTGGCCAGACGTCGATAGTCGAAGAACCAAACGGCCACCATGATGACGATGCCAATCGCCACGCCGACGAGCTGGCGCGTGATCGAATACTCGGTTTCGGTCCTCGTCACCGCATAGAGCGTGATAAGGCCGCAGCACAGGATGAGCGCGATGATGACAAGCAGGATGATGTTGGCCGGAATAGAGAACGAGCGCTTTTCGCCCGAACGGGAAAGGTTGGCAGACGAAGCAGTGCGCGCGTGAACCTTGGGGGACTTTCCGAATGAGAACGACGGCATATCCGTATCAGCGCTCCTCTGTTGCGGAGCCGGAAACGTGCTCTGCAGACAGGCCGAAGGCAGCCGAAAGCACCGAGCGCACTGCGGGCGCGGCGCACGTGGCGCCCGATCCGCCTTCCTCGATGCAGCAGACGCACACGTACTCGGGTGCATCGGTCGGACCGTAGCCAACGTACCAGCCGTAGTCGTCCTTGCCGGCGACCTCGCCGGTGCCCGT
This sequence comes from Coriobacteriia bacterium, assembly GCA_003149935.1. Lineage (NCBI taxonomy): Bacteria > Bacillati > Actinomycetota > Coriobacteriia > Coriobacteriia bacterium. Next base: position 197,544 of record QAMH01000010.1, read on the forward strand.
CTTGCCAGAGGTTGCGATTCCCATATCCTCGAAAACGCGGGAAACCGATCCGTTCTCGACAACGCCGCGGAAACCGCTGCGCATGATGTCGATGTTCTTCTGGTCAAACTCGGGCTGGATAATGCTTCCCTGATAGCGTGCGCCATCGACTGCCGTCATGGTTCCGTCCGTGGATATGACGGAATGCAGTAGCACGGGCTTGGGCACGCGGCCGGTTGCAAGCCCCGCATAACCACAGCAAATCTGCAGCGGCGTCACGAGCAGGTCGCCCTGGCCGATGATGAGGTTCGAGAGGTCACCTGGCAGCCATGCCTGGCTCTCGGGCGCATCACGGTTGAACTTCTTCTTCCATTCGGGCGTGGGCACGCGGCCCTCGGATTCACCCGAAAGCTCGATACCCGTCTTGGATCCAAATCCCCAGCTCTTGAGATAGTCTTGCAATGCCGTCTCGTTCTCGCTGTACTGGTAGAAGTTCTTGGCGATCTCGTAGAAGACGACGTCACAGCTCTCGACGATGCCCTTGTGGAAGCCAATCGATCCGTGACCACTCGTCTTCCAGCACTTCTGGGGCCACTCCTCGCCAAATCCCGTCCAGGTGCCCTCGCACTCCCACACCGAGCTGTCGGTGACGAAGCCGTATTCCAGGCCCGCCAGACCCGTGAAGCCCTTGAAGGTGGAGGCAGCCGGGTACAAGCCGGCGATGCAACGATTCGAGAGCGGGTAGGCCGAGTCTTCGCTCGTCATCTCCTCCCAGACATCCGACGATATGCCGCCGATGAACTGGCTCGGGCTATACGACGGAGCCGAAGCCATGGCGATGACCTCGCCGGTATTGCAGTTCATGCAGACAATGGCACCGGAGCGGGCACTGTCGTTGCCCGACACAGCCGCGTCGGCAAAGGCACGACGCAGGGCCTCCTCGGCAACCTTCTGCACGTTCGCGTCAATGGTGATGCGGATGTCATTGCCTTGCACGGGTTCGACCGAATCGACGGCGTTCACGACCTCGCCAGCTGCATTGACCTCAACGCGCTTGATGCCGCGATCGCCCTGCAGGTAGGACTCGAAGGCCTGCTCGACGCCATCCTTGCCGACGATGTCGCCCGACTCGTAGGTCAGGCCATTGATCTCGCGCTTGAGTTCCTCCTGGGAGATGGTGCCCGTATAGCCGAGCACATGTGCCGCCAGGTCGTCATTCGGATACGTGCGCACGGTGCGGCTCTCGATGCGTACGCCGGGAAACGCGTTGGGATGCTCGGAGATGTAGGCGACGGCGCGGTCATCGACATCGAGCGCGATGAGTCGGTCGGCCTGCGCGCCCTGCGTCTGCGAAGCGGCAAGCGATGCAATGGTCTCACGTGGAATGCCGAGCACGTCGGAGAGGCGCTGTATCACGAGCTTATCGTTTTGCACGTCGGCACTCGCCAAGACAGCAAAGGTCGAGCGATTGCCAACGAGCTCGACGCCATTGCGATCGAAAATGCGACCGCGCGGCGCGATGGTCGTGTACTCGTTGATGCGATTGCCCTCGGCCTTGGCAGTGTACTCGGCACCAGAGATGACCTGCATCGACCACAGTTTGACGATGAGCGCGCCTATGCAGGCGGCGATGACGGCCACGAAGCCAAAGAAGCGGCGACGCGTCGGACCCTGGCTGTCACCGCCAGGGCCACCATGTGCTTCGGTGCTCATGGCAAGCTCGGATGCGTTGCGCGTGTCGATGGGGATGCGTGTTGGCCTGCGTCGTCCCGAGCGGATGACGATAACGATGATGGCAATGGCCACGACTATGAGAAGAACGCTGATTGCTGCAAAAATTGCCGCTGTCATGCACTCATCTCCCTACTTGAGACGTGACTTCATGTGGGACATCGCGCGTTTGTTCCCGTCGCGGTGCTCGCCCAGACGCGTGGGCATGCCCGCGCTGTCATCGGCGATTACCAGGCCAATGGTAACGAGAGCGATGACCGCGAACACGGCCGTGTACAGGGCCGAGGGAAGCGAATAGCTCAACATCGTCGACATGACGCCACCGCCCTCCGAAGACGTGAGAATGGCGGCGATGCCATAGCCGATCTCGAGCAAAAGCGACGAGAGGACGGCAACGCCAATGGTCACGATGGGTGTGAGCAAGTCCATGCTCTCGCCCGCGACACCCACGATGAAGGCGATGAGCGTGAGCACGAGGGCCATGCAGCCAATGGTGCCACTGCCCATGAGGTCGTAGAGCAAGCCGAGGGAGAAGCCCGTGATACTTCCGGCGGCCGTCCCCGAGCGCATGCTGATGAGGAGCACGGGGATGAGCAAGAAGTTGGGCTTGCATCCCATGATGGCAATGGCAGGGGCGATGCCTGCCTGCAACAGGATGCATAGGACGATGGTGATGAGGTAGACCGTCTGCTTACTCACCGGCACTACCTCCACTTGAACCCGTACCGGCTTCGCCTTCCGAGCCCGAGCCTGAGCCCGAGCCAGAACCGGAGCCGCCGGAACCCGTCTGGTCCCCTGCGGCCGCTTGCCTCTCGCGTGCTGCCTGCTCTTCTGCCCTGCGCTGGGCCTCGGCGGCGCGGTATGCCTCGTTCGCCTCGTTGAGTAGCGCCTTGGCGATGGCTCCGACCCTCGCGGAAGAGGCATTCACCGAGTTGGCCGAGTCGATGATGAGCTGCAGGAGCTCCTCGTTCAGGATGCGCTCGGTCTCGGTTTCGTTGCCGGTCAAGACGAGTACTTCCTCGCAGGATTCGATGTTGAAGAGAGGGTCGACGGTAATGCGGTGATAGAGCTTGGACGAGTCTGCCTCGATGGCGCGCACGGTGCCGACGACGATACCGCGCGGATAGGTTCCGCCGCTTCCCGACGCGATGACGATATCGCCTTCGCCCACGGTTGCATCGATTGGCACGTATTCGAGGGTGAGCGTACCGTCGTAGGAACCGTGCATGATGCCGTGTGCGCGCGAGTTCTGGACCATGACCGCCACGGACGAATTCGGGTCATTGATGAGGCGCACGACGCTCGCGGCTTCGGTCACGGACTCGACCTGCCCGTAGAGACCACAGGTGCTCATGACGCCCATGCCGACACGCACGCCGTCACGCGATCCCTTGTTGATGGTCGCGGTGCGATCCCAGCCGGAGGTCATGGAGATGACCTCTGCGCTTAGGGTCTCCAAGCCGTATATGTCGGAGAACTGCAGCATCGCGGTAAGGCGCTGGTCTTGCTGACGGTACTCCTCGAGCTCTGCCACGAGCGTGCGTAGCTGGCTGTTCTCTTCCTGAAGGCGTGCGACCTCCTCATCGACATCGACAGCACCGACGTTTGCAAAGGGCGTCGAGACGACAGAGCAGACCTGCGCGATGGGCTGGGTCACGGTCTGCACGACGCCGCGCGCGACCGCGAAGGGGCCCGAGTTCCCAAAGCGCACGCACAGCGTGATGAGCATGACAGATATGACAATCAGAACAATCGGAATCAACCAAAGACCCGAGCGTCTGTTCTGACTCTGGTTGCTAAACGAGAGTCCAGGCATGAAGCGTTACCTCTGCTGCATGTATGATTGCGAGAGAAAATCAGGTGCCTCAAGAACCATGGCGCAGCCCTCGACAACGTTGATGAGAGCCGTCTCCGATACGTGCACGGGAACACCGATCTCGGCGCGTAAGCGCTCGTCGAGGCCGCGTAACATACCGCCACCGCCCGTGAGCGTAATGCCGTATTCCATGAGGTCGCTCGCCAGATCAGGCGGCGTCTCGTCAAGCGTGTCCTTGACCGCCTGAATCATCTTGGCAATGGGCTCCTCGAGAGCCTCTCGCACATCTTCGCTTTCAATTCGCACGGTTCGCGGCAGGCCCGATAAAAGGTCACGACCGCGCACCTCAACATCGACTTCCTCGACAAGCGGTGCCGCCGAGCCGATGGTGATTTTGATTTCCTCTGCCGTGCGCTCACCGATGGCAATGTTGTAGTGGGTCTTGGCGTACTGCACGACAGCCGCGTCAAACGCATCGCCCGCGATACGGATGGATGTCGCGTTGACGATGCCGCCCATGCTGATGACGGCGACCTCGGTCGTACCGCCACCGATGTCGACGACCATGGAACCGGTCGGGCTATCGACGGGCAGCCCCGCGCCGATGGCGGCGGCCATGGGCTCCTCGATGAGGAAGGCCTGACGTGCGCCAGCCGTGATGGTCGCCTCGAAGACGGCGCGCTTCTCGACGGAAGTGACGCCGCTGGGAACGCAGACGACGACGCGCGGCTTGGGATGCCACGGCATGCGCTTGCCCTGGGCGCGCGAGATGAAGTAACGGAGCATGGCCTCGGTCACGTCAAAGTCGGCAATGACGCCGTCCTTGAGTGGACGCATGGCGATGATGCTGCCCGGCGTGCGGCCGAGCATCTCCTTGGCATCGGTGCCAACGGCCAGAACGCGCTGGTCCTGCTTCTCGATGGCAACGACCGAAGGCTCGTTGATGACAATGCCCTGACCTCGCACGGACACGAGCGTATTAGCCGTACCAAGGTCGATAGCCATATCGCTACCGAAATTGCCAAAGAGTCTGTCTGTCAGCGACATAGTCGCTCCTTACTTTATCTGGCTCATATTTGAAGCGTGGCCTGCAAGTGTAGCACGGCACCGTTTTTCAATCGGGACTGCTGCCAAATCTGAACCTATTCCACATAAATTGCTACGGTTTTGAAAATAAAAGGTAACGCACGAAGGCCCGCCATCGCAGACGGGCCTTCGCCTCAAGATAATCTCCTAGCCGAAGAAGACGCCGATCTCGCGCTCGGCGCTGGCAACGGAATCACTGCCATGGATGACGTTCTCGTCCATGGTCAAGCCGAAGTCGCCGCGAATCGTGCCCGGAGCGGCATCAGCCGGGTTGGTGGCGCCCATGAGCTTGCGCACGGTAGCAACGGCGTTCTCGCCACTCACGACCATCTTCACAACCGGACCGCTCGTGATGTAGGCGATGAGACCCTCGTAGAAGGGCTTGCCCTCATGCTCGGCGTAGTTGGCCTTGGCGAGCTCCTCGCTCACCATGCCGAGCTCCATGCGCTCGACGGTGAGGCCCACGCGCTCGAAACGGTTCACGATCTCGCCGATGTGACCGTTGCGAACGCCGTCCGGCTTAATCATGGTGTAAGTCTTCTCGATCATCTTGCTTCAATCCTTTCACTTTCACCCGCGTCATCGTGACCCGGGCCTTATCTGGTGTTTCTTTTACTGCTCGCTCGGGAAGTAGAGCTGAACGAACTCGATTGCCCACGAGATGCCGTTGCGCGTGAGAACGACCTCATAGTCGATGGTGCCACCTTGCGCGAGCGTGGCCTTCACGAAGACCGCAGTCTGATCCATGCTGCGTTGCACGGCCTCGACGCTATAGGAAGTCAGGTCTTGCAGCGATGCCTCCTGGGCACGCTGCATGCTCGGGCTCACGTCCTTGGCCCAGTACTGGCTTGTATCACCATCGTTCTGGACGGCGGCGAAGAAATCCTCGGTGACCGTCTCCTGCAACGGATACCCGTAGCCAAGTACGTAGGCGGCGCAGGCTGCGCCGGCGACGAGAATGCAGAGGACAACAAACACGATGGCAATCTTCAAGCCGCAACCACGCGCCTTGCGGTTCTGGCGCTTGCCCTGACGTGCGTTGCTCTTGATTTGCTGCTCGGTGATGTCGAAGAAGGCCGTGTCCTCGGGCGAGGGCATGTGCATCTCCGTGGAATCCATGAGCTCGGCAGACTCGCGCACGTCGGCGTACTCGTCGCCGAAGTCGAAGGCGACACCGTACTCGTAGCCAGGCTGCTCGTTGTAGGTGAAGGGCGTCTCGTCGAGACCGGAATCATATACCTGCTCGCCAGATGCATCGCCCTGCGAGGCGGGACCGGCCTCCTGGGGGAGCTCGATCTTGCCCGTGGCATCCGCATCACTCGCGTTGTCGCTCGGAAGCGGCGTGGGCAGCGCCTCCATGGCAATCGTCTGCGCACGCGAGGGATCAAGCGTCTCGCCCGCAGCCTCGACAGGTGCCGCCGGTTGCGTCTGCTCGGTTGGCTGTGTGTCATCCTGAGCCGTGCTCTGCGCATCGCGCGGAGCAAACGGGTCGAAGTCCTCGGCCTCCTCGGGCGCGCTTGCGTCAGTGGCGACGGGCAGGATGTAGCCCGTGTCGAGGATGCCAGGCGCACGCGAGTCGACACGCTCCTTGAGCGTGCGTGCGATCTCGTAATCGTGCATGGCAAGCGAGGGCATTTCCTCGCCGATTTCCTCGGCCTTCTCGAAAGCGTTGAGCGCACGCGGGACGCGGCCCTGTGCCATGTAGGCCTGGCCTAGGTTAGCGTAGGCCTTCGCACGGGCGCGATCGTCGAGATCGAAATCGAGGGCCGTCTCGTACACGGAAACGGCATCTTCGGGACGTCCGAGCTCCATAAAGCAAACGCCCAGGTTGACGAGCGACTTGGCAGGAGCCGGATTGGCGGGATCGAGCGCGGCCTCGCGATATGCGGCGCCCGCCTCGACCATGTTGCCGAGCTTGAGCTGTGCGGCACCGATACCGGCATACGCCTTATAGGGCGTCGTGTAGATGGGATAGTCGAGCGCGCGCCCGAATGCCTCGAGCGCGTTCTCGTAATCCTTCGTGCCCAGCAACGCCGTGCCCAAGTTGACGTAGAGCGACGGCTTGCGCTTCTCGGGACTGCCCGTGAGCGCCTTGAGATAGTACTCGGCGGCAGAGCGCGGGTCATTGCTCTTCACGTAGCAATTGCCAATGAGGTGGTAGAACTTGCTGAGGTCGGCGGGCGCAAGACCTGCAACGTCATGCGTGCAGGCGATGAAGCCCTCGAGGGCGGCCTTGTAGTCACCCTTGGCATAGGCTTCCTGCGCCTCTTTGAAAACCTCGACTTTCATGATGGAAAGCTCCCTTTGGTAGACGTGCGCCTACTAGTCTGCGTTCTCGATCGTGATGTTCTCGATGACGCTACCAGCGCGAAGCTTGCTGATGACGTCGAGGCCCTCGATGGTGTCGCCGAAAACCGTGTAGTCGGTATCGAGGAAGTGCTGGGGACCGAGGCAGAAGTAGAACTGGCTACCGGCGGAATCGGGCATGGAGCTACGTGCCATTGCCAGAGTGCCATCCTCATGCGAGTTGTTGGGGTTGGTCTTCCACTCGCCCTTGATGGAATAGCCAGGGTTGCCGGTACCCGGCATGCCCTCGGGGCCGCTCTTGCCAGCGGCAACGTCGGCAGCGGACATGTCACGCGTATTGGGGCAGCCGCCCTGGATGACAAAGCCCGGCACATAGCGATGGAACTTCAGGCCATCGTAAAAGCCCTTCTGGGCGAGCTCGACGAAGTTGCCGACGTGGATGGGTGCGTCCTCGCCGTGAAGCTGGACGCGAATCGTGCCCTCATCGGTGGTGATGACGGCGACTTCCTTGCCATTGGGCTTATATTCCGGCGTATACAGAGCCATGATTCCTCCTGAATGTAGTACATGATGAAGTTGCTAAACTCTATGATTTTAGACGATAAGTGAACAGACGGCAAAAAGGCCAGCGGCAATAGCCCCTGGCCTGCGGTTTTTCTGGTGCCCCCTACAGGATTCGAACCTGCGGCCTTTTGCTCCGGAGGCAAACGCTCTATCCAGCTGAGCTAAGGGGACTGGTTTGTAAATCTACCACATCTAGGACGTCTTCGTGAGAATCGCGACCGTCTCGACATGATAGGTTTGCGGAAACATGTCGACCGGAGTCACGCGCTCCACCTGATAACCCCCCGCCTGGAGCTGGACCAGATCACGGGCAAGCGTCGTCGGATTGCACGACACGTAGGCAATTGCGCGAGCGCCACTCGCACATAGGCCTTGAATGGCCTTCTCGCCCAAGCCGCTGCGCGGAGGATCGACGACGACCTTGTCGGGTGCACCCAGGCCACTCAGCTCGCGTGCGGCATCGCCCCCGATGACATCAGCGTCCAGCTTGTTGCGCTCGAGATTGCGCCGCAAATCGCGTACCGACGAGCCAGCGGACTCGACCGCCGCAACGCGCTGTACTTCGTGCGCAAGCGGCAAGGTGAAGGTTCCGGCCCCCGAATAGAGGTCGAGCATGTAATCGAGCCCGTTGGGATGTAGCCCTTCGAAGACGAGGCGCGTGAGCACCTCGGCACCTGGCGTGTTCACCTGGAAAAACGAGGGTGCCGAAATGAGCATGTTCATGCCGTTGATGACTTCGTTCCAGGACCCGCGTCCCCGCAGCGACTCGACACCGGCAACCTTGCGCTCCTTTGCCGAGCCCTTGAGCAGCACCCGTGTCACACCGAGGCCCTTCACGGACATGCTCTCGCCCACCACCTGCGCAACGCGCGCACGCGGAAAGCGTCCCGTGCTCGTCCAAAGGGCAACCTCGACGTCGTTGGTGCGTGTCGAAACGCGGATGCCCACGCGCTCGATGCCGAGATCTTCCTGGCCAGCGGCAAAGCGCAGCGCTCCCGTAAGCGCCTTGGGAGCTTGCGAGAACTTGCCGGGGATGAGCGCGCAACTCGAAATCGGCGTGAAGTCGCCGCCACGCGCATGCATGCCGAGCGTGAAGCGTCCCGCCACGTCAAGCCCGACCTCGAACTCGACCTTGTTGCGGTAATGCCATTCGCGCTTGCTCGCGATGCACGCGGGCACGTGCGCATCGACCCAGGCGGCATCCATGTGCGCGATGCGCTCGAGCGCATCGATGACGGCCTGGCGCTTCCAGCGCAGCTGCGCATCGTAGGCAAGGCCGGCCCAGGGACAGCCCCCGCACCTGCCGCTCGCGGCTTCGGGGCAAAGGGGCTGCACGCGCTCGGGAGACGCCTCGACGAGGTTCTCGAGCCTTGCGCGCACGAAGCGATCGTCGGTGTTCACGTACGCGACCTGACACTCGTCACCGGGAAAGCCCCCTGCGACGAAGGCGACGCGCCCATCGGCAAGATGGCCTACGCCATCACCGCCGTACGCGAGCGATTCGATGGAAATTGTCTCGGTGTTCATAGGAGTAATTACCTTCGGACATGACGAAGGGCTGCCAAAAGAGGATTCACCCCTCTCGACAGCCCTTGCTCATGTACCTGATGCTTAGAGGCTCAGCGAATCGGTCGGGCACACGGAGACGCAGGAGCCGCAATCGATGCACTCATCGGCATTGACCACGGCATGATCGGCGATGGTGATCGCGTCGACGGGGCAGGCATCTGCGCAAGCGCCACAGGCGATGCAGGTATCCTCGTTCACAGTTACAGCCATGGGAATCCTCCTTCTCTACAGCCCGCACCTTGCGGGCTGTCAAAAAACAACACGAAGCAGATTGTAGCCAAAATGGGAGGCGTGATGCCGCTCGATTGGATGCCGAGCGGTAAACGACAGCAGACACAACAGACTTTTGCGTTCGGACGACGGCACAAGACGCACGTTGTGACACCTTCGGTGAATTTTGAACGCAGTTCAATACCATGCGCGCGTATTTAAGGCATAATGTGCTCACATCGAAAGGAGACCGAGTTGCCCTCGTCAAGCCGTAACCGCAAACGCCGCCAGAAATCACAGCGACGCTCAGTCAATCTCCTCACCATTCTTGGATGTATCGCCGGAGCATTTTGCCTGGTGGTTGTCCTTGCCTGCGTGGTAGGCGCGACCTGGCTCATAGGCCTGCCCGATTACAGCACCATCAGTTCGTACGCGAACACGGGCATCACGACCATCTACGCGAATGACCGCGAGACGGTCCTCGCAAAGCTCTATCTCGAAAATCGCATCGAGGTTACGCAGGACGAGGTCGTCGATTACGTGCTCGAGGGAACGATCGCAACCGAGGACGAGCGCTTCTACGAGCATGGCGGCATCGACCCTATCGGCATTGCCCGTGCCGTCATCGTCAACGCCGCCTCCCGCGGCGCCTCCGAAGGCGCCTCGACCATCACCCAGCAGCTCGTGCGCAATACCGTCCTGCTCGACGAGATGAACGACATCTCCATCAAGCGCAAGGTGCGCGAGATGTACATCGCCTCGCAGGTCGAGCGTCAGTACAGCAAAGATGACATCCTCATGATGTACATCAACGTCGTCAACTACGGCGATGGCTGCTATGGCATCGAGGCGGCAAGTCGCGACTACTTCGGCAAACACGCAGATGAGCTCACGCTCTCCGAGGCGGCCCTGCTCGTCGGCATCCCGCAATCGCCCAACGCGTATAACCCCCGCGAGCACATGGACAAGGCGATGGCGCGTCGCGCAACCGTGCTGCAGCGCATGCTCTCGAATGGCTATATCACGCAGACCGAGTACGACGAGGCGCTCGCAGACACGCCCGTGCTCTCGACCGAGAAGATGACCGACGAGACCATCTCCGACATCGCCCCCTACTTCATCGACTACGTGCGTCGCGAGCTCGACGAGAACCCGCGCTTTCCCGCCACCGTCATCGCGCATGGCGGCCTGACGGTGTACACGACGCTCGACCCCGATTTGCAAAAGGACGCCAACGACGCCATCTCGCAGAACATGCGTTGGAGCGACAGCCAGCTCGATGCCGCTCTCGTCTCCGTCGTCCCTGACGACGGAGAGATCGTTGCCATGGTCGGTGGCAGGGATTACGAAACCAACAAGTTCAACCTCGCCACGCAGATGAGTCGCCAGGCTGGCTCCTCCTTCAAGACCTTCACCCTGCTCTCCGCCCTCAACGAGGGACTCGATCCAGATAACACCTACATCGACTCCTCGAGCCCGGTGCAGGTCGGCAAGGACTGGACCGTCAACAACTCCGAGGGTCACGGACACGGGTCGATGAGCGTCACCGATGCCACCATCTCCTCGGTCAATACCGTCTACGCGCAGCTCGTCCACGCCATCGGGGCGCAGAAGACCATCGACATCGCCCATGCCTGCGGCATCAAGTCCGAGCTCGAGAAAGACGACACGGTCTCGCTCGGCTCAAGCGGCGTCAACCCACTCGAAATGGCAAGCGCCTATGCCACGATCGCCAACGGCGGCTACTACTACGAGCCCTACGCCGTCACCGAGATCGTCGACCCTTCCGGCAAGACCGTCTACACGCACGAGGCCGAGCAGCCGCAGCGAGTGCTTTCGGCAGCCGTCGCGCAGAAGGCAACCGACATTCTCGAGCGCGTCATTAGCTCGGGTACGGGCACGAGTGCCAACCTCAGCAACGGCCAGCCCTGCGCCGGCAAGACGGGCACCTCCGAGCATGGTCGTGACCTCTGGTTCTGCGGGTTCACGCCGCAGTACTCCACGGCTGTCTGGGCGGGTTATCGTATCGAACGCGAAACCTCGATGTACGGCGGCAGCACCTGTGGCCCCATCTGGCGCGACTTCATGAACGCGGCACTCGCAGGTCAACCCATCAAGCAATTCCCCTCGACGAGCGAGAAGATCAACTACAAGCCGGCACGCACCTGGGACTTCACCAAGGACGTCACGATCATTGGCGGAGACGACGATTGGACGCCCCCCGAAGAGTCCTCGAGCACGAGCAGCTCCTCGACCGACCCAAACGCAAGCTCAACGGCAGACCCGAACGCTCCCAATCCCGAGCAGCCCCAGGAGCCGAGTGACCCAGGCTCGGAAGGCGGCAACGAGGGCGGCGGTGACGAAGGTGGCGGCGGTGAGCCTGCACCCGAATCCCCAGCCGAATAAGCGTTGGCCAGAGGAACCATTGACGCTGTGATAGTATTCCCGCAGGAGGAAAGACCGCATGTTTGAAGACACAAAGGCCGTCGCGTTTGCACTCGACGGTACGGTATATCGGGGCTCCAAGCTCATCGACGGCATTGACGAGGTCATTCGCCATTGTCGCAAGCTGGGCAAATCCGTCTTCTTCCTCACTAACAACTCCTCCGAGACCCGCTCCCAGATCTTTCACAAGCTACGCAACATGGGCATCGACTGCACTTTCAGAGAGGTTCTGACGAGCGGATACGCCGCGGCTCTTTACGCGCATCGCGAGCGCCTCACCAACATTTACGTGTGCGGCTCCAAGAACCTCGTCAGCGAGTGCGAAAAACTCAGCGTGCATTCCGTCGAGCCCGAAGAGGCCGAGAACATGCTCATCGGTCTAGACCCGGAATTCGACTATGAGAAGCTCGCCATTGCCAGCAACGTCGCCCTCAAGGTCGACAAGGTCATCGCCTGCAACAAGGAGCGCTCCTATCCGGGCGAGGAAGACTGCCTCATGCCCGGCTGCGGCGGCATGGTCTCATCGGTCGAGTGGTGCTCGGGGCGCATGGTCGACCTCACGATCGGCAAGCCCAACACCTTCATGCTCAAGGAGGTCAGCGAGCAACTCGGCCTGGCGCCGGAGGAGATTCTCGTCGTGGGTGACAACTACGACACCGACATCGTCATGGCAGGCAAGTTTGGCAGTCCCGCAATCATCATCAGCTCGCATGTCTACGGAGATGCCGTGAGCGTGGAAAACGTCGGCGAGCTGCTTAACCTCATCGGCGAGCCAGCAAAACCGGAGTAGCCGGCGGGTGAGACACATTGGACAGGTACATCTGTCTCACTGCATGCAGTGAGACAGATGTACCTGTCCAATGTGTCTCACCCGCCGGCCTAGAACTTGCTTCTCAGGATATTCCAGCGCAGCTTGCTCGTGCGTGGATTCGTCGGCAGCATGATGTCCGTGCGTCCGGCAAGAAAGCGACGCGCCTTGGCCGAGACATGCCTGACCGCGACCGCCTCGACGAGCTTGGCGGCATCCGGATTCATGGATTGTTCGTACTCGCGCAAAAGCACCCGCGCCATGGTGGTCGCCTGGTCCGCGAGCTCGGGATCGAGGTCATCGCAGACAGGCAGCACTGACTGCCCTGGCGCAAGGCGTCTATCGACGTAGCAGTGCGGCAAATCGCAGAAGACATAGCCATCGCAGTAGAGTGCGACTGCGTGAATCCAGGTATCGTAGCTACGCGCGAAATCGAAGACGGGACGGCGGCGCAGGAGTTTGACGAGCGCCCCGTTCATGAGCATCGTGCAGCCCAGAGCCCAGTTACGCACGAGCAGGAGACTGCCCGGATGCGACGCACAGACCTCGTACCCGTCGAATTCATCGCCAATCACCCTGCCCCGCGCATCGATGCAAACGCTGCCCGCATAGTAGAGCTCGGGACGGCTCGTGTTCGCCGAGATGTGGTCGGTACCGGCCGCGAGCTTGCCGGAAAGCCAGATATCGTCCTGGTTCGCAAGCGCAATGTAGTCGAACTCCTCGACCGGCGCATCGTAGACGAGCTGCATGATGGTGCGCGTCTTGCCCTGGTGCGTGCTGTTGTAGATGATCTCGATGTTGTCGTGCTCGGAAGCGTAGGTCTCGAGAATCCGAAAGGTACTGTCGGTCGAGCAATCATCGGAGACGCGCACGAAGACCTCGACGCCCTCCTGGCTCAAGATGCTATCGAGTTGCTCGGCAAGGTGCTCTTGGCCGTTGTAGGTGGCCATGAGAACGAGCACACGTGCGATGCTGCTCATGACTCCCCTTTCGAGCTGCGTTGCCCAGCTTGCCAGCTGGCGGAGGGACAGGGATTCGAACCCTGGAGGCGGCTCAGCACCGCCTGACGGTTTTCAAGACCGTTGCATTCAACCACTCTGCCATCCCTCCGCATGTGGCGCGCATCGCTGTATTCTACACCAGACAAATGCACGTGCACCCATCTGGCTGCTGCGCATTTACGCGAAGAGCGAGCCGACCGTCTCCTTGAGATATGCGGCGATCTTGGGATCCTTCATGGCCTGGGCGACATTCGCGGCGATCCACGAGGGAACCGTGCCCGTGTCATATCCATCGCGCGGATCGATGACGAGCGCGTACATGTCCTCATGGTCGAGCAGCGATACGAGGGCATCGGTGAGTTGGATTTCTCCACCGGCACCAGGCTCGGTCGTGGCAAGCAGCTCCATGACCCTTGGAGTCAGCAGATAGCGACCGAAGCTCGCGAGATTGCTCGGCGCGTCCTCGAGTGCCGGCTTCTCGATCATCTCCGTGACCTTCCAGACGCCATCGCCCAGGTCCTCGCCGCCGATGATGCCAAAGCGGCTCACCTCGTCATCGGATACGGGCAGTACGGCAATTACGCTCGCATTGTCATGCGCCTCGGATACCTCGCGCATCTTCTGGCAGATGCCGTTCTCGGGTACGAGCACGTCACCGAGCATGACGAAGAACATGTCGTCACCGGTCTCGGGCGCGGCGACGTGAACGGCGTGACCGAGGCCGAGCGGCTCATCCTGATACACGAAGCTCACGGGCAACGCACCCGCATACTCGACGGCGTCGGCATATGCGTCCTTGCCCACGCCGCGCAAATGCCCGACAAGCGCGTCGTGCGGGGAAAACTGGTCCTCGATGGACTTCTTGTCACGGCTGTTGACGATGATGACCTCGTCGACGCCTGCCTCGAGAGCCTCTTCGACGATGTACTGAATCGCCGGCTTATCGAGTACGGGGAGCATCTCCTTGGGCTGAGCCTTCGTCGCAGGCAAGAAGCGGCTTCCCAAACCAGCAGCGGGTATTACAGCTTTCATCTTTCCTCCTCGATGCAGGCGACGATCTTCTCGCCCATCTCAGTCGTTCCCAGAACATGCCCGGCATCCGTCGCTTCCTGCGCGATGTCAGCCGTACGCCAACCCTGCGCCAAGACGCAATCGACCGCGCGTCTCACATCGGATGCGGCCTCATCCAAACCCAAGCCGTGCGCAAGCATCATAGCAGCCGAAAGCACCTGAGCCAGGGGATTGGCGATGTTTTTGCCCGCGATATCGGGAGCCGAGCCGTGACAGGGCTCGAATAGCGATGTCCCATCCCCGAGCGAGGCGCTTGCGAGCAAGCCAAGCGACCCTGCCAACACCGACGCCTCGTCGGAAAGTATGTCGCCAAAGGTGTTCTCGGTGAGGATGACATCGAACCGCCCCGGATTCATGACAAGCTGCATCGCGCAATTATCGACGAGCATGTCGACAAGCTCGACATCGGGATAATCGACGGCGACACGATGCACGACCTTTCGCCAGAGACGCCCCGTGTCGAGCACGTTGGCCTTATCAACACTCGTGACCTTGCCACGACGCTTCGCAGCCGCATCGAAAGCCTGCCGCGCGATACGCTCGATCTCGTACTCGTCATACTGCATGACATCGTGCGCATGCATCCCCGCGGCAGTCTCCACGGTTGCATGCTCGCCAAAGTACAGGCCTCCCGTGAGCTCGCGAACGATGAGGATATCGCAGCCGCGCACTGCCTCGGGTTTGAGCGGTGAGGCAGCGACAAGCGCATCGTAGACGTGCACGGGGCGCAAGTTCGCATAGAGCCCGAGCTCCTTGCGTATGCCGAGGAGCCCGTCCTCAGGACGCGGCTTGTCCGGATCAACCGTATCCCAACGCGGACCCCCGACGGCCCCGAGCAGTACCGCGTCGGCGCGGCGGGCAAGTTCGAGCGTCGCCTCGGGAAGTGCGCTGCCGCATGCGTCAATTGCGCAACCGCCGATAAAAGCCTCGGTGCATGTGAACTCGATGTCGTACTTGCGTCCGACGGCATGTAGAGCATCGAGCGCGACTCGCATGATCTCCGGGCCGATGCCGTCACCCGGCAAGATGCAAATTTCGTATCGTTGCTTGTTCACAATCATCACCTGCGCGCCTTCGTGCGGGCCACAAGCCCACCCGCCTCGATGATTTCCTGTATGAAAGGCTCGAAGGGGCGGACGTTCCAGCTCTCCCCCGTAGTCAGGTCTTCGATGATGCCCGTGCCCGTATCGGCAAAAACCGCATCGTCCTCCTCGATGCCATCGGCGGCCTCGGGGCATTCGATGATGGGTAGCCCTACGTTGATGGCGTTGCGATAGAAGATGCGCGCGAAGCTCTTGGCGATGACGCAGGAGATGCCCGCTGCCTTGATGCAGCTCGGCGCATGCTCACGCGACGATCCACAGCCAAAGTTCTCGCCGGCGATGATGATGTCGCCGGGTTTGACGCGTTGCGTGAATGTCGGATCGAGATCCTCCATGCAGTGAGCCGCAAGCTCGTCCATATCAGACGAATTCAGGTAGCGCGCCGCGATGATGGCGTCGGTGTCGACGTCACGTCCGTATTTGATTGCGGTGCCGTTAAATTGCATAGCGTAGCCTATCCTCCGAATGACGTCCGTCGAACATTTACCTCGCGCAATGGCTCGCACCCGAGGCGCCAGAATTGCGAGACCGCTGCGGAACTCGCGCGCAAGAACAGCGCGCTCAAACAGTCCTCGCAAGACCGCCTCGCAATTCTGGCGCCTCTGCTCACCGGGCATCGGAAAATGTTCGACGGACGTTTAGGGTCATTTTGCAATTCTAGCGCTTCGGCCCTTAAGACGCTGCAAGGCCATACCGCAATTCTTGCACGGACCAATCATCGAACACACAAGGTGGGGGGTATTAAAGTTGCCCTGGCGTACAGACGTAGCCCGCGACGGCGCTGGCGGCGGCCACGGCAGGACTCGCGAGGATGACCTCGCTGTCCTTGGCCCCCATGCGGCCGACAAAGTTGCGGTTGGTCGTGGCGACGCAGCGTTCGCCCGAGGCGAGCACACCCATATACCCGCCCAGACATGGACCGCAGGTAGGTGTCGATACGGCACAGTGAGCATCGAGGAACACGTCGAGAAGTCCCTCGTGCATGCACTGGCGGTACACGTCTTGCGTTGCGGGGATGATGATGCAGCGCACGTCAGAAGCGACCTCGCGGCCACGCAACACATCGGCAGCCGTGCGCATGTCCTCGATGCGCCCGTTCGTGCAGCTGCCAATGATGACCTGGTCGATGCGCATATCGTTGCAGTCAGCAGCCGACCTCGTGTTGCTCGGCAGGTGCGGCAACGAGACCGTTGGGGTAAGCTGCGAAACGTCGATATGAATCGTGCGGGCATAGTGCGCATCCTCATCCGAGGCATACTCGACCCAAGGCCGCTCGGCACGTGGCTCCACATAGGCGCGCGTCACGTCATCGACAGCAAAGATGCCCGTCTTGGCACCAGCTTCGATGGCCATGTTGCAGATCGTGAAACGCCCGTCCATCGAGATTTGCGCGACAGCCGGACCGGTGAACTCCAACACCTGATAGAGCGCCCCATCAACGCCAATCTGGCCGATGATGTACAGGATGAGGTCCTTCGCGCTTACACCGGGAGCGAAGTTCCCCTCGAGCACGACTTTGATGCTCTCGGGCACCTTGAACCAGGCGCTGCCCGTCGCAAAGGCGACACCCACATCGGTCGATCCCATGCCCGTCGAAAACGCCCCGAGCGCACCATAGGTGCAGGTATGCGAATCAGCTCCTATGGTGAGATCGCCTGGCACCACCACGCCTTTCTCGGGCAGCAGTGCGTGCTCGATTCCCGCGCACCCGACCTCATAGTAGTGTTCGATACCCTGCTCGTGCGCAAACTCGCGCATGAGCTTTGCCTGCTCGGCGCTCTTGATGTCCTTGTTCGGCGTGTAATGGTCCGGAACGAGAACCACGCGCGCGGGATCAAAGACCCCCTCGCCCACCTGACGGCATACGTCGATGGCGATGGGGGCCGTGATGTCATTGGCGTGCACCACGTCGAGCGTGCACTCGATGAGCTGACCTGGAACGACCTCGTCGAGCCCCGCGTGCGCCGCAAGGATCTTCTCGGCGATGGTCATGGGCCGCGCCATTAGACCTGAGCTTCCTCGATGATCTTCGTGAAGTACTCGAGCTTCATCGAGCCCAAGTCGCCCTCATGGCGCTCACGCACTGCAACCTCGCCATTCTCGACTTCCTTGTCGCCAATGACGAGCATGTAGGGAACGCGTTGCCCCTGCGCCTTGGCAATCTTCACGCGCATGGGCTCGTTCTGCTCGTAAACCTCGACGCGCCCACCATGTGCGCGCAACTCGGCCGCGACCTGCTCGGCAGCCTCGACGTGGCGATCGGCAATGGGAATGATGACAGCCTGCGTCGGCGCAAGCCACAACGGCAGGTTGCCACTTGTGTGCTCGATGAGGATGCCGAGGAAGCGCTCGATGGAGCCGAAAAGCGCGCGATGGAGCATCCACGGACGCTCGCTCGTGTTATCGGCCGTGCGATACGTGACGTCGAAGCGCTCGGGCAAATTGAAGTCGACCTGCACCGTCGAGCACTGCCACCAGCGACCGAGGGCGTCCTTGACCTTGATGTCGATCTTGGGGCCATAGAAGGCGCCGTCGCCAGGGTTGATCTCGTATGGAATGCCACGACGCTCGATGGCCTCGCGCAAGAAGCTCTCGGCCTTTTCCCACATCTCGTCGGTGCCGATGGACTTCTCGGGACGGGTCGATATCTCGGCCATGTACTCGAAGCCGAACTCCTTCATGATGGAGTCCGCCAGATCGAGGATTGCGCAGACCTCGTCGACAACCTGATCTTCGCGACAAAAGACATGCGCATCGTCCTGCGTGAAGCCGCGGGCGCGCATAAGGCCATGCACGGCGCCGCTCATCTCGTGACGATACACGGTACCGAACTCGAAGTACCTGATGGGCAGTTCGCGATACGAGTGGATGTCGTTCTTGTAGAGGATCACGTGGCCGGGGCAGTTCATCGGCTTAACGCCATACTCGCTCAGACGCGGCTCCTCATCGCTTCCCTCGTTAATCTCGAAGAAGTACATGTTGTCCTTGTAGTACCCGTAATGGCCACTCGTCTTCCAGACATCCGCCTTGTAGATGTGCGGGGTGATGACCTCTTCGTAGCCCCTGCGATACAGCTCCTTGCGCAGCCACTCCTGCATGATGCGGATGATGCGCGCGCCAGCCGGCAGATACAACGGCAAGCCAACACCGGCCTCCTCGTCCATCATGTAAATGCCGAGCTCGCGACCGAGCTTGCGATGGTCGCGCTTCTCGGCCTCCTCGAGCATGAAGAGGTATTCCTTCATGTCCTTCTTGTCGAAGAACGCCGTACCGTAGAGACGTTGCAGCTGCTCGTTCTCGGCATCGCCCTTCCAGTAGGCACCGGCGAGCTTCATGAGCTTGAAGGCGCCGATCTTGCGCGAGCTGGGGATGTGCGGGCCCTTGCACAGGTCAACGAAGTCACCATGGCGATAGATGGAGATTTCGGCGTCCTCGGGCAGGTCGTCGATATGCTCGAGCTTGAACTTTTGGTCTTTGAAGATTTCCTTGGCCTCATCGCGCGTGACAACCTCGCGCACGAAAGGCTCGTCCTTCTTGATGATCTCCTTCATCTTGGCCTCGATGGCCTCGAAATCATCGGAGGAAAGGTTCTCGGTCAAGCCGAAGTCGTAGAAGAAGCCGTCATCGGTTTGCGGGCCAAAGGCGATCTGGGCGCCGGGGAAGAGCTCCTGCACAGCCTCTGCCATGATGTGCGCCGTCGAGTGGCGCAAGATGCCGAGACCCTCGGGTGATGTCTTGGTGACGATCTCGACCTGCGCGCCGTCGGCGAGCGGCGCATCGAGACCGACGAGCTCTCCGTCGATCTTGCCGGCAACGGCGGCCTTGGCGAGGACGCTGCCAATTGCAGCCGCGAGATCGGCTACCGTCGCGCCCTCTTCGAGCTCTCTGGTGGAATTGTCGGGGAGAATGACAGAAATCGTGCTCATGGCTGTTCCTTTCCGCCCGTTCTCGGTCACAAACCGAGTGGGACCTATCGTTAAAAGCACATGGCGAGAATCTACACCGCAAACAGGCGTGATGCAAGGAGAACTTGCGCTAGGCCGAGCGCTGGCGCGTCTGACGCGTGAGCGGCTGCGCGCAATAGGGACATATCTGCCAACTGGGCTCGAGCGGACGTCCGCAACTGTTGCATACGTTACGCAGCTGGACACGACAGTTGGGGCAAGCGATGTAGTCACTCTTCACTGGCTCGCCGCAACGGGGACAGTTACCGTAATCGGAGAGCTGCCGCCCCATGAGCTCAAGGTTCATGACCTGCTCGGTGGAGTCGGCCGCGTTGAGGGGCGGACGCAGCAGGCAGTAGGCAACCAAGCCGGCGACGGGTACGGCGGCGATGACGGTCCATAGCAGCACGGGAGCCTCGCGTGTCTTGGCATCCCTGTTGACCCAGATGATGCATACGACCCAGAGCCCCACGAAGATGATTGCCGTCACGATGAGGACGACGAGCACGGGAGGTGTGAGTACCGACGCGAGAATAGCGGACATGCTGCCTTCTTACTGCCTGTGGTAGTGGACTATTGGTGAGATTCTATCACCAAATATCCTTCACCTCACCAGCAACGGTTATCGAGCCCGTAGCGATAACGGGCTCGTGGCGCAGTAACTCGCGGGCCTCGGATATGCTCGTGGCAATCTCGGGGCGCATGCCGCATTCCTCCTCGACGAGCGCGGCAAGCTCCACCGCAGGAATGGAGCGCGGCGACGACGATGCCGTGACGACGATGCGCGAGAACAGCGGGCAGAGCTCGCGGATGATGTCACGGGCGTCCTTGTCGTCCAGCACGCCGAGCAGCAAGGTAGGCGTGGCGCGTGACGGGGGGACGGGAAGGTGACAGGGGGACGGGGGTTCTGTCACGCGAATTCGGCGTGACAGAACCCCCGTCCCCCTGTCACCTTCCCGTCCCCCCGTCACGCGCCCGTCGAAGAATCTCTTCAGCTCTTCGGCAAGGGCGTGGGCAGATTGCGGATTATGTGCCGCATCGATAATCACGAGCGGGTCATGTCGCAGAATCTCAAAGCGTCCGGGAATGATGAGCCCACTCAGCGCCATGCGGACGCTCTCGGGCGAGGGCGCATGACCAAGCGCCGCGGTAACAGCCGCCAGAGCCGTCGCGAGGTTTGAGCGCTGATAGACGGGCAGGCTGGCGAGCTCGCCCTCAAATGGGGTGATGGCCTCGAGATTAGCGTTCTCGTACGGCACACAGACTTGCTGCGCCTGCCGTTCGAAGACCTCCCGTGCGGCAAGGTCGTGTGCAAAAACCGCCTTGCAGCCCGGTTTGATGATGGCCGCTTTCTCGGCCGCAATCTTTTCGATCGTATCACCGAGAATCGCGGTGTGTTCAAGCGCCACGCCCGTAATGACGGCGACTTGCGGGTCCACGACACTCGTGGCATCCCAGCGCCCGCCCAGGCCACACTCGAGAACAGCCCAGTCGGCGCCCTCTTGCGCGAACAGCCACAGGGCGGCAGCCGTGAGCAGCTCGAATTCCGTGGCCTCAACGTGCGCATGCGCAGCTGCGTCGAGCGCCGCCTTGATGCCCCGTGCAAAGGATTCATCGTTCACGATGCGTCCGTCGATCTCGATGCGCTCGGGATACTTGACCAGATGCGGCGAGACATACAACCCGACGCGCAGGCCCTGAGCATGCAAAAGAGCCGCTATCATGCGCGTCGTCGATGACTTGCCATTGGTGCCGGCAACCTGCACGCAACGGTAGCGCTTCTGCGGATTACCCATCGCCGCGCACATCGCCCTAATCGGTTCGAGCGAGGGGTTCATCCCGAACTTGAGCGCACCCTCGAGCGTGGCAACGGCATCGTCATATGTCATGTGCTGAGTCATGGACGCTATTCTACATCGATACGAATCCTTAATGTGTGTCAGGGGGTCTGACCCCCTGACACAGAGTGCGAGAGCAAGCCCGCAATCGCCTCTCGGGACGTCTCTAACATCTGCTATCTATCGACTTAGATATTCTAAATAACCGCAGTTAGGTAACATATCAGTGACAGGGCGTGCATAATCTATGCCCCCTCTTCTACAATCGCTGTTTGTACATATATAACGCACGCGAAAGGACACATACCCATGCGTAAATTCAAGACAGAGAGCAAAAAGCTGCTCGACTTGATGATTAATTCCATCTATACCAATCGCGAAATCTTCCTGCGTGAGCTCATCTCCAACGCATCGGATTCGCTCGATAAGCTCTACCTCACCTCGCTCGAGAACAAAGACAGCTCCATTATGCGCAGCGATCTGCGCATTCAGATTGCCATTGACGAGGACGCTCGCACGCTCACCATCAGTGACGATGGTATTGGCATGACCAAGGACGAGCTCGACAAGAATCTCGGCACCATCGCCCATTCGGGTTCGCTCGAATTCAAGAGCTCGGATTCCGAGAAGCTCGAGGAAGTCGACATCATCGGCCAGTTCGGCGTCGGCTTCTACTCTTCGTTCATGGTCGCCGACAAGGTCACCGTCATCTCGAAGGCATACGGCAGCGACGAGGCCTTCAAGTGGGAAAGCGATGGCATCGAGGGCTACAACATCAGCGAGACCACCCGCGAGAAGCGCGGCACGGACATCATCCTGCATCTGCGCGAGAACACCGACGAGGTCAATTACGACGAGTACCTCTCGCAGGCTCTCATCAAGCATTTGGTC
This sequence comes from Coriobacteriia bacterium, assembly GCA_003149935.1. NCBI lineage: Bacteria > Bacillati > Actinomycetota > Coriobacteriia > Coriobacteriia bacterium. Next base: position 219,907 of record QAMH01000010.1, read on the forward strand.
AAGCGCTACAGCGATTACATCCGCTACCCGATCATCATGGACGCTGAGAAGACGCGCACGCTCGAGAAGCCCGAGGACGCTGGCGACGATTACGTGCCCGCAACCGAGACCTTCGTCGAGGAGGAAATCCTCAACTCGATGATTCCCATCTGGACCAAGAAGAAATCCGAGGTCTCCGACGAGGAGTACGCCGATTTCTACCAGGCCCAGTTCCACACGGCAGACACGCCCCTGCGCACCATCTCCATGCATGCCGAGGGCAGCCTGAACTACGACGCGTTGCTCTTCATCCCCACCGATGCGCCCATGAACCTGTATGCCAAGGACTTCCAACGAGGACTGGCGCTCTACAGCAACAACGTCATGATCATGGAGCATTGCGAGGACCTGCTGCCGGACTGCTTCGGCTTCGTGCGCGGCGTCGTCGATAGCCCGGACCTCAACCTCAACATCTCGCGCGAGACGCTCCAGCAAGACCGCCAGCTCATCGCCATCGAGCGTCGCATCGAGAAGAAGATCAAGCAGGAGCTCGAGAAGCTCTGCAAAGACGACCGTGAAGCCTACGTCGATTTCTTCAGCAAGTTCGGCCACGTGCTCAAGTACGACATCTACTCCACCTACGGAGCGCACAAGGACCTGCTGCAGGACCTGCTGCTCTTCCACTCCGCCAAGGAGGACAAGCCCATCACCCTGGCCGAGTACGTCGCCGGCATGCAGGAGGGCCAGGAGAACATCTTCTTCGCTTCCGGTGACACCGTCGCGCGTCTGGCCCAAAGCCCGAGCGTCACGTCGGTCGTCTCGCGTGGCTACGACGTCCTGCTCTGCGGTGACAACGTCGACGAGTTCTGCCTGCTCTCCATCGGCAGCTATGACGACAAGGAGATGCGCAACGTCGCCAGCGGCGAGGACCTTGGTCTCGAGACCGAGGAGGAGAAGGAGGAAGTCGCCAAGCAGCGCGAGGAGAACAGCACGCTGTTCGAGGCGATGACTGAGGCGCTTCCCGACGACATCACCAATGTCACCGCGACCTCTCGCCTGGCTGATGCGGCCTGCTGTATCGTCGCCGATGGCCCTGTGAGCCTGGGTATGGAGAAGTACTTCGCGACCATCCCGGCTGCCGCCGGCGAGCGTCCCGAGGCAAAGCACGTGCTCGAGCTCAACCCCAATCACCCTGTCTTCGCAACGCTGCAGGCGGCGCAAGAGGCTGGCGAGACCGAGAAGGTCGCCCAGTACGCCAACCTGCTCTACAACCAGGCACGTTTGGCGGAGGGTCTCGAAATCGCAGATTCGGCAGCATTCAACGAGGCTATTTGCGAGCTGATGAAATAAACATTTCTCGTGATAATTTCGGTTATAGGCAGTGCATTATATTGTGCGCTGCCTATAATCTTATATGGATATAAAAGCGAGCGAGGAGGCTTATCATGACTACGATGCTATTTCAGGGGCACGGCTCCTACAGGTTCACGCTCGACGACAGCACGGTCATCTACGTCGATCCATACTTCGGAAAGGAATACGAGCTCGAGGCGGACCTCGTCCTGGTCACGCATAGGCATTTCGACCACGATGCCGTGGACAAGATGCCCCATGCGTCTGGCTGCGAGGTAATCTGGCCCGAGGACCTACATCCCACGAGCGATGAGTATCTCTCCACGGAGTCTCACGGCGTGAAGATCCAGGCGGTGCAGGCATACAACGAGAACCATCCGTCTGACGAGTGCGTTGGCTACGTGCTCGAGTTCGATGGCGTCTCGTTCTATGCAGCAGGCGACACGAGCATGACCGAGGACATGAAGTCCGGCAAGCTTGCCGCCATGAAGCTCGACTATGCGACGTTCCCGTGCGACGGGGTGTACAACATGGACGCGGACGAGGCTTCCGAGTGCGCCAAGCTCGTCGGTGCCAAGCACAACATTCCCGTCCATGAGGTGCCCATCGACTCCGCCGACGCTACGGTCGCCGAGTACGACGAGGCCAAGCTCGAGGCATTCCAAGCTCCCGGACGCATCATCCTCGTCCCCGGGGCCGAGCTGCATATGTAAAAAATGGAGCAGGGCGCGCAATGCGCGCCCTGCCTGCAATGCGAGATTTCTCGACTCCGCTCCGCTTCGCTCGGAATGACAGGGGCAGACGCGTAGCGCCACCGTCCCCTTGTCATTTCGACCGAAGTGGAGAAATCCCTACTTCACGACAAGCACCGGACACTTGGCGTGCGTGAGAACCTTGTGGCTCACGCTGCCGAGCGCAAACTCGCGCAGGGCGCCCAGACCGCGACTGCCCATCACGAGCAAATCAGCTTCCGACTCCGTCGCGTAGCGAATGATTTCGTCGGCAGGACGGCCGTGCAGCAGCACGATCTCATGGTCGATGCCAGCGTCTGCCAAAACCTGTGCCGCATCCTTGATAATCTCACGCTGGGCCTCACCATGTGCCTCGATCGGGTCGTAGACCATGTCCGAGTACACGTCGATGGCGATGACCGAGACGATCTTGACCTGCGCATCGCCCTCAAGGGACGCGATGTAGGCTGCCTGCTCCGTTGCGCGCAGTGAGTTTTCCGATCCATCGGCGGCAACGAGAATGTTCTTGTACATAGCGCAATCCCCTACATGATGAGGTCGAGGGGGTCCTTGGGAATCTCCCTCTTGGGGGCATTGGGGTCATCGGCCGTGGACTCATCGACCTTGATGAGCTCGACATCGAAGGTAAGATCCTTGCCCGCCAGCGGATGGTTGTAATCGAGCGTCACGGCCTCCGGGGTGATGTCCTTGACCGTAACCGGAACCTTCTCCTCGTCTTCGGTGATCATCCAGATGACCTTGCCGATTTCGAGGCCCTTCATGTTGGGCATGACCTCCATCGGGATTTCCTCGGTGTGCTCGTCGAGATACTCGCCGAATGCCTCCCAATCCTTGATGGTGAAGGTCTTCTTCTCGCCCTCGGCCATCTCGCGCACCTCGCGCTCGAAACCATCGAGCACCATGTCGTGACCAACCTGGAACACGAGGGGGTTCTCGGCGGTCATCTTGTCGTAAACGGAGCCATCTGGCAGACGACCTTCGAAAGTCAGGGTTACGGTTGTTCCATCGAGCATGACGATAGTCCTCTCATCCGAGTGCGCGTAATGCGCCATTTCTCACGCGAAAAAGCGTCCTCATGACAGTACCGCATGCGGGGAATTCTGCAAGGGTATCTGGGCTATAATTGCCAAAGCGTAACCGCAAATCAAAGGGGATTTCGTGGCTCAGAAATTTAATAAGATCTACATCCAGCAGGATGCCATTGCCAAGCACGAGGACTTCGACACCTGGTACGAAGACGGGGATGTCTTCCTCCAGTTCAAGAGCAAGGAAGGCTGGAAGCGAGAGAAGGACAAGGTGCAGATCATGGGCCGCATGGGTGGTCAGGTCGGCCTCATCAAACCCGACAATCACGTGCTTAACTACTACATTCGCTACGAGCGCTGGGAGTACATCCTGCACACGTTCGTTATCAATCACCACTACTACATCGAGGGCATGGTGTGGGATCTCTACGGGTGTGCACACGAGCCCCCGTGCACCTTCGTCGAGGAAACGCTCACGAGCTTCGAGCGCAAGGCTGTGCATATCAAGCTCGTCAACTTCAAGGATAAGGGCATGTGCTACGAGATTCATGCCCACGAGCTTGAAAAGCTGCGCATTGCCGTGGCGGCGTTTGTCGCCATTCTCATCAAGGAGGAATGGAAGGGCTTGAGCGAGGGCAACGACTACACCCCTGCCGGGCTCCTCAACAACCTCAAGAGCCGCATCTTCGAGAACAAGGGCTTCACCTACGAGGAAGTCCAGGAGCTCATCGAGGCCGACTCCCCCTACGTGCGCATCATCAGGCCGGAGGGCCGTCCCATCGACCACAAGGATTCCAAGCTGAAGAAGGACAAGCGCGGCCACGTCCTGGAAAAGCGCAAGAGCGATTCGATAAAGAAGTAAGCAACAAGCTTTGCGGCGTGACAGGGGGACGGGGGTTCTGGTCACGCTGGATTCGCATGACAGAACCCCCGGGCGGGTTCAGGCGATCATTGCACCTTCCGCCAACACTTCCTGCATAGCCTCGGAAGGGAACTTCCAGCCCAGGACCTTCCTCGGACGGTTGTTGAGCAGCCACCGCACCTTGCCCACCTCTTCGTCCGACACCTCCGTGAAGTCAGTCTCTTTGGGGAAGAACTCCCTGATCAGCCCGTTCACATTCTCATTGGTGGGCCGCTGCCAAGGAGAGTGCGGATCGCAGAAATACACCTCGAAGCCAGAGGAGAGCTTGAACCTGTCCACGCATGCCATCTCCGACCCCTGATCCCAGGTGAGCGTGCGCCTGAGCTCCTCGGGGATCCCCTCGGCCATCTGCGCCATGCGCTCTGCGACCGTGTCCGCGTCATGGCAGGCCAGCCTCGACATCAAAAGGAAGCGCGACCTTCTCTCCACGAGGGTTATGAGGCAGCTCGACAGGTCGCTTCCAATGATCAGGTCCCCTTCCCAATGCCCGGGGATGGAGCGGTCACCCGCCTCCGGGGGCCTCTTGGATATATGCGCATCCTTAAGCCAGGGCCTGTTCTTTGCGGGGAGCTTGGATGCCGGTTTGCGACCGCGGCGCTTGGTGCGCAAGGCGTACTCGACGCCGAGCTCATGGCGCAGCGTCCCGTAGCCTTGCACATAAAGGGACTGGTATATCGTCTCGTGGCTTATGCGCATCTCCTCGTCATCCGGGAAGTCTTCTTCGATCCGCTTGGAGACCTGCTCGGGCGACCATCTGCTGGCAAGCATCTGCAGCACATAGGCCCTGAGGGGGCCTCGGGCATCGAGCTTGCGGGGTTTTGGCCTTTTCGCCTTCTTCCTCGCATCAAGCTGGGCGTGCCTCGGATCGTAGGGTCCTTGCACCCGGGAAAGCTCGCGAGCGACGGTCGTCCTGCTGATGTTCATTTTATCGGCAATCTCTTGGTTGGTGCGCCCGACATCGAGAAGGGCCGCGATAAAGCAGCGGTCCTCGTATGTCAGGCGCTGCTTGGGCGATGTTCTTGCGCTCGGGGTCGGGCAGCTCGCGGCGTCCATTGTAAGCACCATCCGATCCGGAGGGCGGTCCATTCGGCTCCACTTGAAAACGGCACCACGTCCGATTCCGGTCCGCCTTGCGCACTCCCTGATCGAATCACCCGCGCGAAGCCTCTCTTTGACCGCCGTCCAATCATCGATAGAGTATTTAGCCATTGCACCACATCCTTTCCATGCGTGCAATGACCGCTAGAATCCGCCCCGTCCCCCTGTCACAAATGACAAACAAGAAGGCCCCCGGCATTACGCCGGGGGCCTTCCGTTGCGCTAGCAAGAGCTAACGACAAGTGCAGGGGCACAACTTAGAGAATGTTGGCACCCTCTGCCTTTGCCTTCTTCTCCTTGCCGAGGCCCAGACCGCCAAATACGAAGAAGTAGATGAACGGAAGGAGCATGGCAACGAGCATGATGGGCAGAGCCATAGCCGTCTTGGAGAAGCCGGGGATGGCCAGCGGGCACACGATGCAGCCGATGAAGTTGATGACAACCACGGCGATCATGATCCAGAAGCGGCCATTGCCGTCCGTCTCGGACAGCGGATTCTCCTCGGAGAGCTTCTGCAGCTCGTCCATCGTCTTTCCGCCCGTGTTCTTCACGAAGAGCAGCGTGCAGAGGAGACCAAGGACGAACGGGATGAGCAGAACGAGCACAACCATGGACCAGTTGTTGGACATAACGCCATTGACGTCATGCTGGAACATGGCCAGGCCGGCAGCAGCACCGAGAACGATGGAGGAGCCGGAACCACCGAAGCGAGCGAACGCCTGGCACCAAGAAGTACCGGTGTTGCGGAGCGTGGTGGGATAGGACTCGGGCATCAGGGGCTGGACAGCCGTAATGGCGTAGTTCAGGCAGAAGCCGAAGAGGAGCATCAGGAAGATGCAGGGAACGAAGTTGCCCGCAGCAGCGCCAGCGAGGGGTGCGCCATTCACGGGAGCCTCGCCCGGGAACATCGGGACGAACACGGAGCAGGCGATGATCGCAACGATACAAGCGACCCAGCCAATCCACAGTGCACGCTTACGGCCGATGGCGTCAGAGACAAAGCCAACGACGATATTCGAGGCGATAGCGGCAACGTTGTTCCAGGTCTGCAGGGTTACAGACTCGGCTGCGGTAAAGCCATTGCCCTGGAACCAGGTGGGAATCCAGGCGTTCATGCCATAGACGCAGAACTGGCCGACGAAGTAAGCGGACCAAATTGCGCAGGTGGCAACGATGAACTTGCTGGAGAACAGAACCGCAGGGCCAGACTTGGCAGGCTTGGGCGGAACGATCAGCAGGTTGGCATCGAAGTGCACATCGACGTGGCGGGTAGCCTTGACGATCTGCTCAAGACGGGCAACAGCCTTGTCCTTCTGGTCATGGTTTGCATACCAGTGCGGAGTCTCATGCATCGCGAAGAGCAGGATGATTCCGTAGACGACCGGCAGAGCGCCGATCAGGTAGCAGACACGCCAGTTCTGCACAGCAGTCGCGCCAGTTGCGAGCGTGATCTGACCGTCGCAGAGACCAGGGATGATCGGGTTCGGGTTGGAGCAGACGGGAGCTGCAACCAGACCAGCGATAACCCAACCCATAACCATGAAGGCCATGCCGAAGGTAACGAAAATGCCGCGCTGCTTGGAAGGCATGCTCTCGGAGAACACGGTGGTTACAACCGGGATGCAGGAGCCGACACCAAAGCCAGCGATGAGGCGGAACGCGCAGAAGAAGGCGTAATCCGGCGCGAAAGCCTGGGGTAGGGTGAACAGACCGTAGAAGATAACTGCGATCGTGAGCATCTTCTTACGACCGATCATGTCGGAGAGGATACCTCCGACGGCGCCACCAAGAACCATGCCGAGCAGGCCCCACGTGGTCAGGGAGCCGGTAAGAGCCGCGATGGGCTGACCAGCAGCAATCTGAGCCGCGAAGAACGTAGGTGCAACATAGGTGTTGGTGGAATTGACGATCATGAAGTCGTAGCCGTCGAAAATCATGGCGAAGGCCAAGAGAACGAACACGACCCATGTGTGGGCAGAAATGCCCGCGCGGTCAATGACTTCGGAAACAGTAAACTCTTTACCGTCCATCAGTCCCTCCTTAAATCCAATATCTCAATCATGAGAAATGAGTATTCGGGAAAGCCCCCCAGCTTTCCCAACAACAAAGAGGCAGATATCCCATCACCTAGAATCAAGACCCCAGAAAACTCGATTCCAAGTGATCGTCACTCGTCTCCTTGCTGCTCTTCTAGCAGTTTTGCCCTGCGCATCTGGCAGATGACGACTGGCTTTCCATCATTGATGCGATACATACGGTATCCACAATTGCCATAGCCACTGCACGCACGACATGTGATCTCGTTGAGAGGTAACCCCCCTAGATCCTCTTCCGTTAGTTGGAGGTTCTTTGGTTTAACGACAGACACGGGTACCCTCACTTCTCACGGGCAAAACTGCGTAAAAGCGAGCTAAAAATCCTTACGCACCAGGAGCCTTGGGAGCGCCGGGAGCACCAGGAGCCGCGGGGGCACCAGGAGCGCCAGGAGCCGCGGGGGCACCAGGAGCGGCAGCGCCGGCGGGACCGCCGAGCTGAGTCTGGAAGTCTTCCATGTCCTGCTCAGTGAACTCATACTTGCAGAACGGGCACTTCTTGAGAACGGTATTGCCGATGACGGGCAGCTTCTTGCCGCACGACGGGCAGTTGAGATCGATCTCTACACCTGCGGGCCTAAAACACATAGTCAACTCCTTTTCCTTTGTCCCATACGGGACGTCCTACAATTCGTCCGTCAGCCTTCTAGACCGATGCCCGTCCCAAAGGGGGACAAGCGGCTGCCAGACGATACGGCGTTTACTCCCATCGAAGCGATAGGAGGCCGTCTTCGCATCAAGGATGAGACGAAGACGATGACCTGCGGATTATAGGGAAAAAAGAACGCCGTGATGGCTCACGCGCGTCCATGTCTTCGATATCCTCCACAAAATCGCCATATAGAATAGCACACTGTACTGAGAATTGCTTTCAAGAAGCTCTTTTTGCGTAAACGGCGATTGCCTCATACTCAGAGAATTAGGTAGTTACATGGTGTACACTCTCCCCTACCGTTTGTCGCGCCGCGCGAAAAGGAGCCCTCCGTGGGGAAGAGCAAGACTCAAAAACCAAGCATCATGCGAGAGGCCGCGAACAAGCGTGCCGAATACCGCAAATGGCTCATACGTCTCGTCGTCGGGCTCGTCATATGCCTGGCTGCCATAGCCGTGTACTATCTCCTGGTCATCAACTACGTCATCGAGAACGCGCCGGGCATCACCTGGATACTCGCCGCCATAGCGGCGATTTTCCTGGGCTGGTTCGGCAACAAGTTCTCCAAGACGCATCGGGCCTACACCGGCTACCTTGCCGAGCGTGGGCTCACTAACGAGGACGTCGTCGAATTCCTGAAGGCCAGCGGCCGCGGCTAAAAACCAGAAAAACGCTCGGGTGGGCAATTGATTCGATGTGCGATCTGCCCCGCCCCAAAACCATTATCGATGTTGACGACCGACACTCCCCCTGCACATGAGTTGAGCATGGAAAGCAGTGCGGTAACGCCGCCAAAGCTTGCCCCATAACCCACGCTTGTGGGAACGCCCACGACCGGGACATCGACCAAGCCCGCCACGAGCGAGGCGAGGGCCCCCTCCATGCCGGCAACCACGACGATGGCATGGGCACCACGCAAATCGTCGACATGCGCAAGCGTGCGGTGCACGCCTGCGACACCGACATCGGCGAGCAGCTGCACGCGCGAGCCCATGAGTCGCGCCGTGAGCGCCGCCTCCTCGGCGATGTTCATGTCACTCGTGCCCGCGCACACGACGAGCACCTGGCCCTCGGCCCGATTAGCGCAACTCAGAATCTCCTCGAGCGTGTCGCCCTCAACGGGGCGCTCACGACGGTCGGCGAAGAGAAAGCCCGAGCGTTCGAACCAGCGAGCGTCGCGGATGTGACCGCATACGACATCGGCCGCCTGGGCGCTCACACGCGTCGCAACGACGACGCCGTGACGCTCGAGTAGCTGCTCGGCGATGGCGCAGATTTGCTCGGGAGTCTTGCTTGCCCCGTAGATGACCTCGGGAAAACCACAACGTTGCGCGCGATCGTAATCAAGATTAGCGTAATCGTCCATGACATCTCCTAGAGCTGGGCGCGGGCAAGCTCCTCGAGCGCTTCGGTCATGATGGCTTCGGGGTCATTCGTGATGATGTCGAGTCCCTCGGCCCTGAAGCAACGCACGTCCTCGATGCCAAAGTAGAGCTGGCACAAGGCCTTGACCTGATCATAGCCATAGTCCCAGTCACCACTGTATCCACCGACAGTCGTGACGAAATACGCGCGCTTGGCATTGCACATGCCCGTGGGAATGCCCTCGGGGCTGTATACGAAGGTCACGCCTTGGGCGCAAAGCAACTCGAAGTAGATCTTCAACAGAGCGGGGAACGAGAAGTCCCAGTACGGTGCCGCGAAGACGACTTCATCGACCTCGGCAAACTGCTTCGCGTAATCGAAAACGGGGTGATTGAAATCACCGGCCTTTGACCACGCCATACGCTGGTTGGAAAGCTCGCCCGTAAGAGGCAGCAAGTTCTTCTCATCCTCCAGCACAAGCGTCTCGATCTCGACATCCGGACCATCCAGACGCTCGAGAAGCGCCTGGGCGAGCCGCTCGGTGCGTGAGGTGTCACGATTGACGCAGGCATCCACATACAGGATTTTCTTCACGGTCATCCCCTTTCGGAACTGCTGCTACTCCTCGAGCTGCGCTTTTATAAGCTTGAGCTCTTGGGTGAGCTCGGCGTGCTCGGTGCGGACCTTCTCGACGGCCTCGGGTGCGGCCTTGTCGAGGAAGTTCTGGTTGCCGAGCTTCTTGTCGAGCTTCTCAAGCTCCTTGAGAGCCTTGGCGCGACGCGTCTCAAGTCTCTTGCGCTCCTCGGCAAAATCGACCAAGCCGGACAGCGCGGTATACACCTCGATATCGCCCACGAAATCGATACCGCTCTCGGCAGGGCGCGGAGCGTCCGCCTCGAGAATATCAAGGCTCGACAGTTTGGCGAGCGCCATGATGAGGTCGCGCTGTTGCTCGACGAGCGTGCGCTCGGCGGTAGCCTTCTCGTCGTCATCCGCGAAGCGCAGGGCCACGGCAAGCTCCTGGCGCGGGCTGATGCCATAGGCAGCACGCGTGGCGCGCACGGAGGTGACGAGTTGCACGACGAGCTGGATGGCCTGCTCGGCCTCATCGTCGATCCAGCGCGAGAGCTCTCCCGCATCGGGCCAAGAAGCGACCATGAGCGCCGGAGCATCATCCTCGACGGGCAGGTACTCCCAAATGGCCTCGGTGACGAAGGGCATGACCGGGTGCAGCAGGCGCAGGGCGCTGTCGAGCACGAAGACGAGATTGCGCTGCGCGATCAAACGGGCATCACCCTCCTGTGCAAGGCGTGCCTTGCACAGCTCGATGTACCAGTCGCAGAACTCGTTCCAGAAGAACGCGTAGAGCTCACGGGCGATGTCGCCAAAGCGATACTCCTCGATACCGGCCGTGACGGATGCCGTGAGCTTGGCCAGGCGCGAAAGAATCCACGCATCGGCGGCCGTCGCCGCCTGGGGCTCGCCCGGCTCGTAGCCATCCATGTTGAGCATGACGAAACGTGCCGCGTTCCAGATCTTGGTGACGAAGGAGCGCGCGGCCTCGGTGCGCGGGGAGTCGATAAGCTCGTGGGTCTTCTTGTCGATGTTGGCATCGAACTTGACATCCTGGTTATTGGTGACGAGCGTGAGCAGGTTGAAGCGCATCGCATCGGCACCGTACATGGCAATGAGATCCATCGGATCGACGCCGTTGCCCTTGGACTTCGACATGCGACTTCCGTCCTTGGCCAAGATGGTGGCATAGATGAAGACATCCTCGAAGGGAATCTCGTCCAGGAAGTACAGCGAGCTCATGATCATGCGGGCGACCCACAATGCGATGATGTCACGTGCGGTCACGAGCACCTTGGTGGGATGATGGCCGACAAGCTCCTCGGAATGGTCGGGCCATCCCTGCGTGGCAAAGGTCCACAGCTGGCTCGAGAACCACGTGTCGAGCACGTCCTCTTCCTGGTGCACCTCATGACTGCCGCACACGGGGCAGACGTCCGTGTCCTCCATGAGCGCATCTTCCCAGCCGCAATCGGCGCAATGGAAGACGGGGATGCGATGACCCCACCAGAGCTGACGCGAGATGCACCAGTCCTTGAGGTTCTCCATCCAGGTCATGTAGGTCTGCGTCCAGCGCTGCGGATGGAAGGTGACCTGTCCATCGGCAACGACGTCGGTCGCCGGGCCTTTGAGCTTGTCGACGGCGACGAACCATTGCTCGGAGAGCCAGGGCTCGAGCGTCGAATCGCAGCGGTAGCAATGCATGACGGAGTGCTCGTGGTCTTCCACGTGATCGAGCAGCTCATGCTCCTCGAACCACGCGACGACGGCCTCGCGGCACTCGTCGCGAGTCATGCCCGTGAACGCGCCGTAGCCATCGACGACGACGGCATGCTCGTCGAAGATATTGATCTGCGGGAGGTCATGTGCCTGGCCCATGGCGTAGTCGTTGGGGTCATGCGCGGGCGTGACCTTGACGAAACCCGTGCCGAAGCCCGCATCCACATGCCAGTCGGAGAAGATCGGAATCTCGCGGTCGACAATGGGGAGCCTGACCATCTTGCCCACGAACTTCTGCTTGTCCGGATCATCGGGTGACACGGCAATGCCCGTATCGCCGAGCATTGTCTCGGGGCGCGTCGTGGCGACCGTGATGTACTCGACACCGTCAACCGGCTCGACGAGCGGGTAGCGCAGATGCCACAGATGACCCTTCTCGTCCTGGTACTCGGCCTCGTCATCCGAGATGGCCGTCGTGCAGCTCGGGCACCAGTTGACGATGCGCTTGCCGCGGTAGATGAGGTCGTCGTGATACCAATCGCAAAAGACCTTGCGCACGGCCTTCGCGTACTCCGGTGACATCGTGAACTTCTCGTCGTCGAAATCGATGGAGCAGCCCATGCGCTTGATCTGCTCGACGATGATGCCACCGTACTCGTCACGCCATTTCTGGCACTCCTCGAGGAACGCCTCGCGGCCAATCTCGAGGCGCGAGATACCTTCGCTCTTGAGCTTCTTGTCGACCTTGGTCTGCGTGGCGATACCCGCGTGATCGGTACCCAGGATCCAGCGTGTGGAGTAGCCATTCATGCGGCTGTAGCGAATATAGGTATCCTGAATCGTGTCATCGAGCGCGTGGCCCATATGCAGCATGCCCGTCACGTTGGGCGGCGGAATGACGACCGTACGGTCCCCCTCCCCCTTGGAGCGCGCGTAGTATTTGCCATCCAGCCACTTCTGGAGTATGCGCTCCTCGACACTCGCCACGTCATAGGTCTTGGGCATCTCGGGCATGTTCGTATCCTTTTGTCTTGATCTGATATTCGTCGTCTTTTATGCCACGAATTGGCTCGTCGCGCGCAGCACGACCTCAGGTTCTTCATCCGCGCGCACGCAATTTTCGGTGACGATGACCTCGGCCACGTCATCGGTGCTCGGCAGCTCGTACATCGTGTCCTGCAGGATGCTCTCGCAGATGGAGCGCAAGCCACGAGCGCCCGTGCCTCGCTCGATGGCCAGCTGCGCGATGGCATGCAGCGCGCCTTCCTCGAAGGTGAGCTTGACGTTATCGAAGCTGAACATGCGCTGGTACTGCTTGACGAGCGCGTTTTTGGGCTCGGTCAAAATGCGGACGAGGTCATCCTCGCCGAGCTCCTGAACGGAGGTGATGACGGGAATGCGACCCACGAACTCCGGAATGAGGCCGAAACTGTTGAGGTCTTCGGGGAGAACCTTCTGAAGAAGCTCGGACGACTCCTCGGCGTGCGGCTTGGCGACTTCCGAATTGAAGCCCACGCCGCGCTTGCCGATGCGTTCGCCGATGATCTTGTCGAGACCGACGAAGGCGCCGCCCAAGATGAACAGGATGTTGGTGGTGTCGATATGAATGAGCTCCTGCTGCGGATGCTTGCGTCCACCCGTGGGCGGCACGGCGGCGTCAGTTCCCTCGATGATCTTGAGGAGAGCCTGCTGTACGCCCTCACCCGAGACATCGCGTGTAATCGAGAGGTTCTCGGCCTTGCGGGCGATCTTGTCGATCTCGTCGATGTAGACGATGCCCACCTGGGCGCGATCGATGTCATTATCTGCCGCAGTGATAAGCTTGAGCAGGATGTTCTCGACGTCCTCGCCCACGTACCCGGCCTCGGTGAGCGCCGTGGCATCGGCGATGGCAAAGGGCACGTCGAGGATGCGCGCGAGCGTCTGGGCAAGCAGCGTCTTGCCGCAGCCCGTGGGGCCAAGCAGCATGATGTTGCTCTTGGCGAGCTCGACCTCGTCATCGTCAGAGCCAAGCCCCAGGGCTACGCGCTTGTAGTGGTTGTAGACGGCCACGGAGAGCGCCTTCTTGGCATCCTCCTGGCCTATGACGTACTGCGAAAGTTCATCATGGATCTCAATGGGCGTCGGCAGGGTCTCGAGCGTGATGAGGCCCTCGGAGCGCCCGGTTGCGGCGGGTAGCTCCTCGCCTCGTATACTGGCGTCTTCCTCATCGATGATGTCGGTGCAGAGCTTGACGCACTCGTTGCAAATGTAAACGCCTTCGCCGGCGATAAGCTTGTCTACCTCGTTCTGGGTCTTGCCGCAAAACGAGCAGCGCAGCTTACCGTCAAACCCATGTGGTCCTTCCGCCATGTGCTTAGTCCTTCTTCACTTCTTCGTCGAGCTTGGCAGCGGCACGGGACTTGACCACATCATCGACCAGGCCGTATGCCTTGGCCTCCTCGGCGGTCATGAAATTGTCCTTCTCGGTGTCCTCGCGAATGGTCTCGATAGGTTGACCCGTATGGGCGGAGAGAATCTCGTTGAGTTGCTCGCGCGTCTTGCGCATGAACTCGGCCATGATCTGGATATCGGTCTCCTTGCCCTGCGCACCACCGGACGGCTGGTGAATCATGACGGTGGAATTGGGTAGCGCGAAACGCTTGCCAGGCGCACCTGCCGCCAGCAGTACCGCACCCATGGAGGCTGCCATGCCGATGCAGATGGTGCTCACATCCGGCTTGATGAACTGCATGGTGTCGTAGATGGCCAGACCGGCACTCACCGATCCGCCGGGCGAATTGATGTAGAGCGAGATGTCCTTGTCGGGATCGACGCTCTCGAGATGCAAAAGCTGCGCAATGACGGTATTGGCCGACGCGTCGGTGACTTCCTCGCCGAGGAAGATGACGCGATCGTTGAGCAGACGCGAATAGATGTCGTAGCTGCGCTCGCCGCGCGGCGACTGCTCCACGACATAGGGGATGAGCGTATCAGATGCGGGCTGGATGATATTCATGTTTATTCCTCACTACTAGGTGCGAATGCCCTTGAACAGCATCGCGACTTATATCTCGTCTTATGCCTCGTCATCCGTGCCATTGTCGATGGTAACGACTGCGTTATCCACCAACCATTTGGTGGCACGCTGACGTCTGATGGCCTCGCGGATGATGGACATGCGGCCAGCGTCCTCCCACGCCTTGCGCGTGGCCTCCGGATTGTTGGCGACGCTGAACTCCTTCTCGATGTCTTCCTCGCCGATGCTCATACCGAGATGCGTGAACAGTGCGTCGAGTGCCAGGCACTCCTCGGCCTCCTCGCGCGCCTGCGCCTCGAGGTCCTCCCTGAACTGCTCGCCCGTGATGCCACGGCTCGACAGGAACTGGTCGAACGTGGTGCCCTGCTCCTGCAAGCTGTTGAAGAAGTCACGCAAGATGTTCTCGCGCGTGTAATCGAGATAGGCGTCGGGGATGTCGCCCTTGATGCGACGCGAAAGCTCGGTCACGCAGCGGCTCTCCTTGAGGCGCGGCAGTTGCTCGGCCTTGGTGCTGGTGATCTCGTTCTTGAGCTGCTCGACGAGCTCGTCGAAGGTGTCGAAGCCGACCTTCTTGGCGAATTCGTCGTCAAGTTCCGGCGTCTCCTTCTCGCGGACTTCCTTGACGGTGACGGTGGTGTGAATGGTCTTGCCGGCAAGGCTGGGGTCAAACTCCGTCGTGAAATCGAACTCCTTCTCGTCGCCCGCCTTCATGCCGACGAGCTGCTCGGTGAGCTCTTGCGGCATCATCGGGCCGCCGATCTCGACCAGACGGCTCTCGTTCGTGAGGGCATCGACGGACGCGCCGTCAGCCGTGGACGCGAGCTTGATCATCACGAAGTCGCCATCCTTGGCGGCGCGCTCGACCGTCTCGAAGTTGTTGTAGTAATCCTGCAGGGCATGGAGTTGAATGTCGACGTCCTCCTGGGTGGCTTCCTCGGAGGGCATCTTGATCTCGACGGGATCGTAGGAGTCGAGCTCGACGCTCGGCTTGATGTCGCCGAACATCGTGAACTCGTAGTCCTCGCCATCGGCCGCGAGATCGTTCTCGTCGAACTCGGGGTCGCCGATGAAGATGATATCTTGCTCGTCGATGGCGCGCGGGGCGACATCGTTGATCATGTCAGAAGTGATCTGAGCATAGACTGCATTATGTCCGCCGAAGTTCTGCTCGATGACCTTGCGCGGCGCCTTGCCTGCGCGAAAGCCCGGGATGCGGGTCTTCGAAAAGTCTTTGAATGCCTTGTCGATGTGCTTCTTGACTTCATCTGCAGTCATGTGAACGGTGACCTGCGTCTTGCCGTCCTCGCGGGTGCTCGTCGTGACTTCCAACGTTCCTCCAAAAATCCTCGCCATCATGGCGCTTTGAGAATGCGCCGAGGCGCTTCGGTCTATGGTGCGGGCGAAAGGACTCGAACCTTCACGGATTGCTCCACTGGAACCTAAATCCAGCGCGTCTGCCAGTTCCGCCACGCCCGCATGCATCGCACGTCAAGACGCACGACAATGGAGCATTGTACCCCAGTTCACAGGCGTGCGCTGTTCCGTAGCGCATTTGTCATCAATTGATATATATGCCGTATCTAGGAGTTCTTGAGGCGCACGGCAACCATGATGTCACCCGCACTCTCGCATGCGTCGCAGCACTTCTCGAGTGCGGAGAGCACGCCGTAGAGACCGACGGCGAAAAGTGCGTGCTCGAACTCGTCTTCCTCGGCCTTCTTGTAGATCCGATGCACGGACTCGATGTAGACGCGGTCGCCCTCATCCTCGTACTTATGAATCTCCTTGATGTAATCCTTGATGGACTTCGACTTCTTGAAGTGGGTGAATTTGTCGCAGGCGGCCTGAAGAGCATGGGTCGTCTTCTGCACGATGTGAATCATCTCGATGATTTCCGGCGTGATGACGGTGATGTTATGCATGTAGATGCGCTGCAAAACATCGTCGAGCTCGTCAACGACGGTATCAAGCTCATCGGCAAGTTCAAGGATGTCCTCACGTTCGATAGGCGCGATGAACTCGAGGATGAGGTTCTCGGTGATGGCTTGAACGACGCTGTCGGACTTCTCCTCGATCTCGTGCAGGACGTAATAATGCTCGAGAACTTCTGCCGGACTGATAGCACCCATGTGCTTTTCCTCGTCATAATGACTCGTCAGGTAATCGACAAGCGCATCGGCATATTCGACGGCGCAGTTGCCGATTTCCACGAACGCCTCGAAGTAGTCAAACTTTTGCTTGCGTGCCATCACGTCCACCTTTCTCGGATTACGAGGATATATTGTACCCGATGAAGAAGCGTGACAGGGGGACGGGGACGTGACAGGGGGACGGGGACGTGACAGTGGGGACGGGGGTTCTGTCACGCCCATGGGCGTG